>JANNGZ010000503.1:0-1863 GCA_031404155.1 Burkholderiales bacterium | reverse complement strand
CGGCACGAGCAAGCCCTTGCGGCGGATCACCTGGCGGTCGTGCGCGAAGTACAGGTTCGGCAGGGGCAAGTTTTCGCGCGCGATGTAGAGCCACACATCGAGCTCGGTCCAGTTGCTGATCGGGAAGGCGCGCATGTGCTCGCCGGGTTTGATGCGGGTGTTGAAGAGCGTCCAGAGTTCCGGGCGTTGCTCTTTCGGCAGCCATTGGCCGAAGCTGTCGCGGTGCGAAAAGATGCGCTCCTTGGCGCGGGCCTTTTCTTCGTCGCGCCGCGCGCCGCCCATCAACACGTCGAAGCGGTGTTCTTCGATCGCTTCGAGCAAAGCCACGGTCTGGTGGCCGTTGCGCGATTCGAGCGGGTGGCTCAGGCGCACCGTGCCACGCTTGATCGAATCTTCGAGGTGGCCGACGACGAGGCGCTCGCCCATCTCCTTGATGCGCCGGTCGCGGAACTCGATCACTTCGGGAAAGTTGTGGCCGGTGTCCACATGCAGCAGCGGGAACGGTAGGCGGCCCTTGAACTCGCCTTTCGCATCACGTGTCTTGAAGGCCTTTTCGGCCAGGCGCAGCACCACGCACGAGTCCTTGCCGCCGGAGAACAGCAGGGCGGGGCGCTCGAACGCGGCCACGGTTTCGCGCAGGATGAAGATGGCTTCTTCATCGAGCCAGTCGAGGTGCGTCTGGTCGAGCTCTGGCAGTAGCTGCTCGACGTTCAGGGGGGCGTTCATGGGTGGGCTCCGATCATCGAGACCTGTTGTTCGTCGTGCACGTGCAGGCCGCACTCCTTCGCGGCTTCGTCTTCCCACCACCAGCGGCCGGCGCGGAAGGGCTCGCCCACGGCGATGGCGCGGGTGCAGGGCGCGCAGCCGATGCTGGGGTAATACTGGTCGTGCAGCGCGTTGTAGGGCACCTTGTGCAGCGCGATGTAGTGCCACACGTCGGCCCAGCTCCAGTCGGCAAGCGGGTTCACCTTGGTGCGGCCCTTGTCGTCCTGCTCGCTGAAGGCGACGGTGCCACGGTTGTCGGACTGCTCGCGGCGCATGCCGGTGACCCAGGCGGTGCGCTTCTCGAGCATGCGCGACAGCGGCTCGAGTTTGCGGATCGCGCAGCAGCCTTTGCGCAGCGCCAGGCTTTGATACATCGCGCGGTCGCCATGCGTGCCGACGAACTGAATCACCGATTCCTTGCGCGGTTCGTAAACCTCGACTGACAGGCCGTAGCGTGACTCGATGCTCAGCACCAGTGAGACGGTCTCTGCGTGCAGCATGCCGGTCTCGAGCGTGCCGATGGCGACGGGCAGTTGGTGGCGCGCGATCAGGTCGGTGATGACCATGTCTTCGGCGCCCAGGCTCGTGGCCTGCACGATGTTGCCGGGGTGGGCAGCGGCAGCTTCGCTCAACAGCGCGAGAGCGTTGGCCACGCGGGTCTCGAAACCAACGGTCGCTTTGGCATAGAGGCTGATGGCGCTCATATCGACGCTCCGTCGTTGACGAATTCCTGCTTTGCGCGAGCCAGCGCTTCGGCCGTGCCGGGTGGCTTGCCGAACAGCGGCACCGGGTCGGTCACGTCGCCCTGGTAGAACGCAGGGAAATAGGTGAGCGCCCGTTGTGCGGCTTCGAGCGACTGGTCGGCGCGCATCTGCACCGCGTTGAAACCACTGCGCTGCAGCAGCGGCAGCATGTCGACCAGCACTTCGCCGGTGGCGCGCACTTCGCCCTGGAAGCGGTAGCGTGAGCGCAGCAGGTGAGCCTGGCTGTAGGCCCGGCCATCGACCCACTTCGGGAAGTGCAGCGCCACCAGCGCGAGCTGCGGCAGGTCGGCGGCGATGTCTTCCACGTCGGCGTCGTTGGCGAGGATCACGCCCA
>JANNGZ010000502.1:0-4885 GCA_031404155.1 Burkholderiales bacterium | reverse complement strand
ACGATGCGGCCGCAGCTCGCGAGCCTGGAGCATGGCGCGCACATCGTGGTGGGTACACCGGGGCGGCTGATGGACCACCTGGAGCGCGGCAGCCTGCAGCTCGACGCGCTGAACACGCTGGTGCTCGACGAAGCCGACCGCATGCTCGACATGGGCTTCTTCGACGACATCGCCACCGTGGTCAAACAATGCCCGAAACAGCGCCAGACGCTGCTGTTCTCGGCCACCTACCCGGAAGGCATCACCAAGCTCAGCGCCGCCTTCATGCGCGAGCCCAAGGAGGTGAAGCTGCTGGGTCAACACGCGGCGCACAAGATCCGGCAGGTGTTCTTCGAAGTGCGTGAAGGCGAGCGGCTGCATGCCGTATCGCTGCTGCTCAACCACTACCGCCCGGTGAGCACGCTGGCCTTCTGCAACACCAAGCAGCAATGCCGCGACCTGGTACAGGTGCTGCGCGCGCAGGGCTTTGCCGCGCTCGAGCTGCACGGCGACCTGGACCAGCGCGAACGCGACCAGGTGATGGTGCGTTTTGCCAACCGCAGCGTCAGCGTGCTGGTGGCCACCGACATCGCCGCGCGCGGGCTGGACATCGCGCAGCTCGAAGCGGTGATCAACGTGGACATCAGCGCCGAGGCCGCCACGCACACCCACCGCATTGGCCGCACCGGGCGCGTGGACGAAGAAGGCTGGGCCTTCAGCCTGGCGAGCATGGAGGAGATGGGGCGCGTGGGCCTGATCGAACAAGCCGGCGGTTTTTCGTCCGAGTGGCAGCCCTTGAGCACGCTGAAAAGCACCAGCCCCGAGCCGCTGCGCCCGCCGATGCAGACGCTGCAAATCGTCGGCGGACGCAAGGAAAAAATCCGGCCCGGCGACGTGATGGGCGCGCTCACCAAGGACATGGGTTTTGCCGGCGCGCAGATCGGCAAGATCAACGTCAACGAGTTTTCCACCTACGTGGCGGTGGAGCGCGCCATCGCGCCGGAGGTGCTGCGCAAATTGTCGGCGGGCAAGGTGAAGGGCAAGAGCGTGAAGCTGAGGATGCTCGACGATTGATGCTGCGATGGTGAGAAACAAACAGCGTCGGTGTGCAGTGGCTCGTGCAACGCCAGGGCTGCGAGCGCGTCGGTCAAGATGAGTTCACCAGGGCCAGCGTGGCGGCACCCAGCATCGTGGCGGGGCCGGCCAGGTCCAAGATGAGGTCGAAGTGGTTGCGCCGCGGCACTTCGAAGGCTTGGCAAACGCTGCCGGCGCCTTGCAGGCGCGCGGCGAAGTCCCGGCTCTGGCGTTTGAACTCTCCGGTCTCCACCTCACCCCAGCAGACGACGCTCGGCGGGAAGCCCCGCAGCGGCAGCAGCGCCGGGCTCAGCGCGCGCGCCGTGTCGGCATCGAGGCCGAGTGCATTGTTGACCGAGGTGCCGACCAGCGGCTCGAGTTCATAGATGCCGGAGACGAGGATGGCCGAGCGCACCAGCGGCGGCCCTTGCGGCGGCCCTTGCGGCGGCCCTTGCGGCGACAGCGCGGCCATCGCCGCCAAGTGCGCGCCCGCCGAGCTGCCGGCCACCACGATGCGCGTGGCATCGAAGCCGAGCGCCGCGGCGTTGGCCTGCAGCCAGCCGATGGCGAGCCGGCATTCGGCCACCATCTCGGCCAGCGTGGCGGCGGGCGCGAGCGTGTAGTTCAGGGCGGCGAAAGCGATGCCCTGCGCAACACATTGCGGGGCTGCGAAAGACGACTCGTCCTTCGACAACTCCTGCCAGTACCCGCCGTGGATGAACACCAAGATCGCCGGCGCGCGGGTGGCGCCAGCCGGCCCGGCGGGCGGCACGAAGAGGTCGAGCACCTGTGCCACGCCCGGCCCATAACGCAGGTTGAAGCGGCCGGAGCCCTCTGCCGCTGCCGAAGACCGCGCCTGCGAACTGCGCTCGGCATAGGTCGCGATGAAGGGCTGGTAGTGGCCGCCGATGCACGAGCTTGGTGAGACCTCGCGCTCGCGCGCCGCGTCGTCGAGTTCCCGCCACGAAGGGGCTGTCATCGCGGCCACGCGTTCTCTTTCAAAGGCCGAAGAAGTCGCGCGCGTTGCCGCCGAGCAGGCGCGCACGGTCGGCAGCGGAGAGGAAGCCGGCGTCGCCGACGAGCGCACCGATGCGCTGCTCGCCGAGCGGAAACGGGTAGTCCGAGCCGAGCATCACACGGTCGGCGCCCATCACATCGACCAGCAGCTTCAAGGCCCCGGCGTCGAACACCGCGCTGTCGACATGAAAGCGCCGTGCGTAGCTCGAGGGCAGCTTGGGGCAGTCCTGGCGCACGATGTCGCGGTGCTTCCAGGCGTTGTCGACACGGCCGAGCAGGAAGGCGAAGGCGCCGCCGCCATGGGCGAAGCAGATCTTCAAGCTTTCCGGGATGCGCTCCAGCGCACCCGAGAGGATCAGCGACAACATGCCGAGCTGCGTTTCGGCGGGCATCGCCACCAGCCACGGCAGCATCCACTTCTTCATGCGCTGGCCACCCATCATGTCCCAGGGGTGCACCAGCACCGGGATGCGCCGCTCGGCGCAATGGATCAGGAAGTCGACCAGCGCCTCGTGGTCGAGGTCCTGGTCGCCGAGGTGGTTGCCGATCTGCACGCCGACGCAGCCCGCCGCCTGGGCGCGCGAGGCCTCGGCGCAAGCGCGGCTCAGGTCCTGCAGCGGCACTTGCGCCAGCGCCTTGAGCCGCTGCGGATGCGCGCCGCAGAACGCCAGCGCGCGGTCGTTCATGCGCGCCGCCCAGTCAGCCGCCTTCTCGGCCGGCCAGGCGTAGCCGAACATCACCGGCGTGGCACAAACAATCTGCGTCTGCACACCGAGCCGGTCGAGCTCGGCGACTCGGAATTCGGCATCCCACAACGCGCGGTAGACCGGCCGGAACGCGCGCTCGCCGAGCATGATCTGGCCACGGTTGCTGCGGCCTTCGGGGCCCGCGGCATCGATGGCGAGCCAGGGTGCCCGCTCGGCGTCCGCGGCATGGGCTTCCTCCCGCGTGATCTCGGGGAAGATGTGGGAATGCATGTCGAACATCGGGCACTTTCTTTTCGCTGCGGGCGGGTCGTTGCGGGCGGCTTTACTGCGGGCGGCTTTTCTGCGGACCCGCTTCGAAGCGGCGGTGCCAGGCCTTGAAGTCGCGGCCGGGATGCAACTCGCCGCATTGTGGGCAGCGGCGTTGTTCGTCGCTGGTGGCATAGAAGCGCTCGTACACCGGCGGCAGGTCGGCCACGATGTCACTCAACTGGATCTCGCAGCGCTGCACCGGCGTGCCGCAGCGGGCACAGCTCCATTGAAACGCGTCCGGCTGCCCCGCGGGCCGCTGGCGCTCGACCACCATGCACAGGCTGCCGGCCTCGGGGCGCTGCGGCGAGTGGTGCACATGTGGCGGCAGCAGGAAGATGTCGCCTTCCTTCAGGTCGATGCGCTCGTACTGGCCGCGGTCCCAGAGCAGCAGGTAGGCGTTGCCCTTGAACTGGTAGAAAAACTCTTCGGTCGGGTCGTCGTGGAAGTCGCTGCGCCCATTGGGGCCGCCGACCACGGTGACCATGAAGTCCCCTTCCTTCCAGACCTGCTGGTTGCCCACCGTCGGCTTGAACGAGTCGGCATGCTCGTCGAGCCAGCGCTGGAAGTTCAGCGGGCGGCCGTGTTGCAGTTGAATCATCTAGGTGCTCCTTGTCCGCAAGTCTTGTCGAGCGTCACCGGAACAACGGAGTCTAAGGACAGGATGCATTCCTGGATAAGCACCCCGCTCGGGCACGCCAACCAGGCGCCTGGCCTACAACAACACAATGTCGTATTGAGGATGGGCAGCTCTTCAACGCCGATCATCTGCCGCGCAAACTCCTCCAGCGGCACCGAGGCATTCGTCACCAGGTCGAGCAGCTCAAGGTAGAGCGCGAGGGCGGCGCCCTCGGCCTCGAGCGATTCGCGCAGCATGTCGCCGATGTCGAAGCGGTGGGTGTCGAGCAGCGGCCCGATCGCCAGCGACGGGTAGGAGGTCACAACCCTCGGGAGCAACGCGTGCAAGCCACGCTTCAGCAGGCTTCGGCAACACGCCGCACCCACACGGCGCGAGTGTCACTGCGCCCTCGCCGCAACTGGCCGGCACGAACACCCGACCCTCGGCAACATCGGTCTCGGTGACCTACGGTCGTCCCCGGCGTGCGGGCATGCGCAGCCGTTCGATCGCCTCGATGGCGGCCTCGCGAACGTAGTCGACCGGATCGGCGCGGGCTTGCTCGAGCAGTGCGAGCGCCGTGGACCCGCCGATCTCGCCGAGCGCATCGACAGCGGCCTCGCGCACGCGGGGTGCGGGGTCACGCAGTGCCGTCTCCAATGCCAGCGCCGCATCGACGCCGCCGATCGCGGCCAGCGACTCGATCGCGGCCAGGCGAACCCGCGCAGCGCCGTCGGCCAGGGCCGCTGCCAGTGCCTGCGTCGCCACGTTGCCATCGCGACCGAGTTGCCCGAGATCGGCTGCTGCCTGTTCACGCTCGGGCGGCGTGCCAGCGCGCAGGGCGGCCAGCAGTTCGGCCGGGTCGGGTCGGGCCGGTGGCGTGGTACCGATCGGGCTCGGCGCGCCCGGCGGCGCGTCCAGCGGGGCCTGCGGACCGAGCATCCAAAGGCTCAGCGGCCGGCGCGCACCCGGGGCGGCGTTCGGGTCGATCCACGCCAGCGTGTAGCTCTGCCCGCTCAGGATTTGCAGCAAGCCCTTGTCCAGGGGCAGGTGGTCGAAGCGCAGGCTGATCGGGTCGGGCGCGGCCATCGACGAGCGGAACTCGAAACCGGCCTGGCGCGCCACTTCGGCAAGCAGCGCCGCGACGTCGACCTCGACCGCGTCGACGCTGAGCAAGCCATCGGCC
>JANNGZ010000501.1:0-10965 GCA_031404155.1 Burkholderiales bacterium | reverse complement strand
GCGCTCAAGCGACTGCGCGCCGCGGCGGTGCCGGTGATCGCCATCACCGGCCGGCCGATGGGCTGGAGTGAACCCTTTGCACGCCCGCCGCCGCAAGGCTGGCCGGTGGCGGCGATCGTGGCCGAGAACGGCGCGGTGGCGCTGCTCAACGAGGGCGGAGAACTGAAAGTCGAGTACGCCCAGGACGAACCCACCCGCGAACGCAATGCTCGGCGCCTGCGCGAGACGGCCGCACTCGTGCTGCGCGAAGTGCCCGCGGCGCGCCTGGCCGGCGACAGCGCCGGCCGCGTCACCGACATCGCGATCGACCACAGCGAACACGAGCATCTCGGCGCAGGTCAGATTGCGCGTGTGCTGGCGCTGATGCGCGCCCTGGGCATGAACGCCAGCGTCAGCTCGATCCATGTCAACGGCTGGTTCGGCGAGCACGACAAACTCTCCGGCGCACGCTGGATCGTGCGCCGCCTGTTCGGGCGCGAGCTCGACGCCGAGGCCGGGCGCTGGGTGTATGTCGGCGACTCGACCAACGACCAGCTCATGTTCGGCCACTTCGCCTTGAGCGTCGGCGTCGCCAACCTGCTGCGCTTTCGCGACGCGCTCACCGTGTGGCCCGCCTACCTCACACGCGGAGATCGTGGCGCCGGGTTTGCCGAAGTGGCCGACGCGATCCTGAAGGCGCGTGGCGCTTGAGCCCGGTGCCAAGCGCAAACGCCCCGGCGCTGGCATCGCGCGGCGACGTGCTGCGCGCCGCCGCCGGCCTGGCACTGGCCGCCGCGGTGTCGCTCGGCCTGGCGCGTTTTTCCTACGCGCTGCTGCTGCCGCCGATGCGCGCCGACCTCGGCTGGAGCTACTTCACCGCGGGTGCGATGAACACCGTCAACGCCGCGGGCTACCTCGTCGGCGCCTTGCTCGCGCCACGCTGGCTGGCGGCCTTCGATGCGCGGCGGGTGCTGCTCGCGGGCGGTGTCGGCGCGGCCGTGCTGCTCGCCGCGCACGGCGCCCTGCGCAGCGACTGGGCACTCTACGTTCTGCGCGCGCTCACCGGCGTGGCGAGTGCCGCGAGCTTCGTCGCCGGTGGCCTGCTCGCGGCACGCCTGGCGGGCCAGCAGAGCACGGCGCCCGGCGGCGGTGTGGTGGGCGTCGGTGTCGGCGACACGGCCGGCGCCCATGTCAGCCCCGGCCTCGTGCTCGGCCTGTACTACGGCGGCACCGGCATCGGCATCGTGCTCGCGGCACTGCTGGCGCCGCCCTGGTTCAACGCCGATTCGCGCGGCTGGCCGTGGGCCTGGTTGGCACTCGCGCTGGCCTGCGCGCTGGCCACCGCGTTCACCGCCCGCAGCACCCGCGCCCTTGCCGCGCCGCCCACCGGCAGCGCGCAGCGCCTGCCGTTTCAGTACGCGCCGTTTGCCTTCGGCCTGCTCGGCTACCTGCTGTTCGGCCTGGGCTACATCGGCTACATGACCTTCATCGTCACGCTGCTGCGCGAGCAGGGTGCAAGCGCCGGCACCATCGTCGTGTTCTACACGCTGCTCGGGCTTTGTGTGGTCGGCTCCTCGTGGCTCTGGGCGGGTTTGCTGCAGCGCTGCCGCGGCGGCCAGGCGCTGGCCCTGTTGAACGCGCTGCTCGCGCTGGCCACGTTGCTGCCGGTGCTGAGCGCGCATCCGCTGGCCGTGTTCGCCTCGGGCGCGCTGTTCGGCGCGGTCTTCCTCTCGGTCGTCGCGGCCACCACCGCGCTGGTGCGCCACAACCTGCCCGCCGCCGCCTGGCCGAGCGGCATCGCGGCCTTCACCATCGTCTTCGCCGCCGGCCAGATCGCCGGGCCGTCGCTGGTGGGCCTGGTGGCCGACGGCGCGGGCGGGCTCCTGCGCGGGCTGGGCTACAGCGCCGCGGCCCTGGCGCTGGGGGCGGTGTTGGCGCTGTTGCAGCGGCCGCTGCTGCGCTGAATCCGCGCTGAGGGAGTGCCCGCTTCGGCCTACAGCCCAAGGAACTCGCGCACGCGGTCGGTCTCAGCCTCAAGCTCGCGCCTGAAGTTCGCGCTTCGCGGCGCACGGCCGTTGGCATAGCCGAGCTCGGCGTTCAAGCGCCCGCCGGCCACCGCCAGGTTGCCCCAGCCGACCACCTCGTCGCGCCACAACAGCGGCAGCGCGTAGTAGCCGCGAATCCGCTTGGGCGCCGGTGTGTAGGCCTCGAATCGGTAGGCCCAGCCCCAGAGCAACTCGAAGCGGCGGCGGTCCCAGACCACCGGGTCGAAGGGTGCGAGCAGGCGCACGCGGTCTTCGGGCTCGTGGCGTATGGACGCCGGGTTTTCGCCTTCGGGCCAGTACCACTCGATGCCGTAGACGCGCTGGTGCGGCAAGCGGGCTTGGGCGCGCAAGAGCGCGGCCCGGCGCTCGGCGGCCCATTGCGGCGCGCCGTGGCGCAGGTGATTGACCAGTTCGCTCAGCGAGCGCAGCGGCAGCGGCGCGTACTTGCGCAGCACCACCTCCACCAGCGTGTCCATCGCGCTGGCAACGTCGGGCGCGCAGGGCTGCGCTTCGCGTGCGGTGTAGACGCGCACGCCGCGGTCACGGCGCGCGATGCGCAGCAGGCCGCGGTAGTGCATGCCGTCGAGCAGTTGGGTGCTCGCGTTGCTGGCGCCGCCGAACCAGTTCCTGGCCTTGCCATGCGCGAAGTGCGCGTCGACCTCGCGCGGGTGCGCCACACCACGTTCGCGCACGAACTCAAGCACTGCCTGCGCCTGGGCCCAGCGGGCCTTGGGCCACACGGTGGCGGCGCTTCGCGGGTGCATCAGCGCCTGCGTGGCGCGCGGCAGGAAGCCGTAGTTGACGAAGTAGTCCTCTTCGATTTCAAGCTGCGGATAGCGGCGCTCCAGGTCGCCGGCGCGGTAGCCCGTGACGCGGTGGCGCAGCGTCAGGTCCTGCGCCCGCGCCGGGGCGCGGATCGGGTCGGCCTGCACGAAGCCGAGCTTGTGGATCGCACGCGCCAGCGTGGTCGGCGCAAAGAGGCTGCGCGCCACAGCATGGCGGCGCAGCTCGGGCAGGGCGATGACGCGGGGCATGCGCGATCATCGCAGCGCCGAGTGCCACGCCGCGTCTGGGCTGCCGGATGGCGGCGGGTTGCAACGGATCGCGTGGTACCGCGCGCCGAGCCCTGCCGCGCTGGCGGGGCGGGCCGCAGCGGGCTGGCGACGCGCGCGTCAGCAGCGTCAGCAGCGTCAGCTCGGCCTTGGGTGAAGTCGCCCGCGGATCACAGCCCGCGGAACAGCGCGAGCCGGTTGTCGACCGCGGTGACGCCGTTGACGACCAGCGCCAACTGGGTTGCCCGCTCGCGGGTGGGGGCGTCGGGCGCCGAGCCGCGCAACGCGATGCGTCCACAGGTGGCGTCGACCGCGATCGCCAAGGCTTTCAGCCCCGGGTCCTGCGCCAGCCGGTCCGACACATCCACCGCGATCACCGCGTCACGCAGCGCGCCTTTCGACGCGGCGGCGTGCGCCTCGCTTCCGGCATCGCCTGTGCGCGCGTCGGGCGTGCTGGCGTCGGAGCATTCGCCAACCTCACCCGGCTTGCCGGGTTCCACCGGCCGCACGGTTTGCACCACGCTCGAGATGGCTTCGTCAAGCGCTGCGCTGGCCGCGAGCGGCTCGTCGGGCTTCTCGCAGGCGACGAGCACCAGCGCCGCGGCCAGGGAGGCCAACAGGGGTGTGCAGAGCAGCTTGAGCGCTTTCAAGATCGATTCTCCTAGGTGCCCCCAAGGCCGCCGCCTCGCGGCGTCCGCCCCCCAAGGGGGAGCAAGAAAACTTGGGGCGGCCCGGCGTTTCCTTGAGGATCCGGGGGGGGGGGCCGGTACCCGGCTGTCGCCGCCCGGCAATGCCGAGCGCGAGGCCGTGCCACCACTCTAGGAGGCCCGCCCGGCCTTGCCCGTCGGCGGGCGGCGCCAGCGCCTGTAGGAAATCAGCCCGAAGCGCCAGTGACGCTGGCGCTTCAAGCGCCCGCAGGCAGCGGCATCCGCACCGAAATCGTGGTGCCTTCGCCGGGCGCCGATTTCACCTCCAGGCGCCCGCCCTGCGACTCGACCCGAAAGCGCATGCCCGCCAGGCCATGTGTGCCGGCCTTGACAGTACCGGGGTCGAAGCCGACGCCGTTGTCCTCGACCGCCACCTGCACCTGCCCGCCGTCGCGCACCACCTGCACCCGAACCTTGCGCGCCGAGGCGTACTTGCCCAGGTTGGTCAGCGCTTCCTGCACCACGCGGTAGACGGTCAGGCTGGCCTCCTGGCCGAGCGGCACCTCGTCGACCGTGCAGTCCAGCGCCAGCTCGGCGCCGCTGGCGAACTCGCGCGCCAGGATTTCGATCGCCGGCTTCAGGCCCAGGTTCTGCAAGGACGAGGGCCGCAGGTTCTCGATGATGCGGCGCTTGAGCGCGATGCCCGCGTCCAGCGTGCTCACCAGGTGGGCGATGCGGTCGGCCACCGGCGGCGCCGTGCTGCCGAGCTTGCTGCGCATGCGCGCCACGTCGAGCTTGGCCGCGGTGAGCAGGCCGCCGAGTTCGTCATGCAGCTCGCGGGCGAGGCGGCTGCGCTCGTCTTCACGCGCGGTTTGCAGGTGGCCCGCGATTTCGGTGAGCTCGCGGGTGCGCCGCTCCACCACCGCCTCGAGCTTGTCGCGCTCGGCTTGCAGCAGGGCCCGGTGTTCGTCGCTGGCGCGCGCCACGCGCTGGGTTTGGCGCAGGTACAGCAGCAGCGCCGCGAGGCCGAGCAGCACCAGTGCGGCAATGCCCAGGCGGTGCAGCAGCAGGGTGGTCGCGAGCGCTCGTCTGGAGATGTCGACCTGCACCGAGTCCCGCGCCGCCACCTGGCGCGCGAGCTGCTCCAGGTCGCTCATCTTTTCGCGCCCGATGTCGGTGAGCATCAGCTCGCGCCAGCTCTCCTTGCCCTGGTCGAAAAGTTGCAGCGTGGTCTCCAGCTCCGAAAGCTTTTGCCGGGTCAGCTCTTCGAGTTGTTCGATCTCCTTGCGCTGTCCGGGTGAACGTTCGTAGAGCAGCTTGATCTTCGTCAGCAGGGCGTCGATCTCGGCCACCGCCTGCTGGTAGGGCTCGCGGTATTCGGCGCGGCCGGTGATCAGGTAGCCGCGCTGGCCGCCCTCGGCGCCGAGCATCACGCGCAGCAGGCGGTTGACTTCGACGCGGCCGGCCACGGCCTCGTCGCTGGACGCGATGTAGGCACCGGCGCGCTGGTGGCTCACCTCGTTGGCGGTGAGCAGCACGAGGGCGGCGGCGATTGCCGCCGGCGCCGCGAAGCGGCTGCGGCGCACCGTGTCGAAGGTTTGCATCAGCACCATCGTGGAGACCTCAAGACTCAATGTGGCTTTGCCACTTTACTCATTCCCCTCGGTGGGCGGCGGCAACGCCACCTGGGGCGCTCTCGAGGTGATGCCGCCCGCGTTGTCCGTCCCGGCGCTCGCGCGGCGGGCGTGCCTTTTTTGCGGCCGCGCAGGGCGCGATACCGGACCGAGGCCGCTCAGCCGGCGGCTCGGGCGGCGGCCTGCTCGGCGGTCCGCGCAACGGCGAGCGACTGGCAGTAGTCGATCAGCGCGTCGATCTCGCCGGATTTGTCGAACACCCGGCTGGCGCCGAGCGCGAGGCAATGTTTGCGCAGGTCGGGGTTGGCGTAGTTGGTCAGCACCACCCGTTCGCAGCGGGTGCCGGTTTGCATCAGCCAGCGCAGCACGCCGAGGCCCGAACCCTGGCGCAGAAACAGGTCCAGCACCGCGACATCACAATGGTTCGCGGGTTTGCTCAGCCAGGTGATGGCTCCGGACTCGTCCTCGGCGCAACCCATCACCTTCAGCGGCACCATCTCCTCCAGGGCGGCGATCAGGTTCTCCTGGATCACCGGGCTGTCTTCAACGATGAAGGCCTTCAGTTCATACACGAGACAGTTCCACGGGAGCGAAATTTGCGCGAAGGTACCACCAAGCTTGCACTGTCGGAACTTGGGCGTGTGCTGTCGATCAGCCGGACCCGGGAGAGCTTGTAGGACGACGCCTACCCGGCCGGCCACGGCGGCCCGGGCCTTCCAGGTGCGCCGGCCGCGCCACAGGTTGCCGCGGCCGACGCGCCGAACCCGCGGTTGCCACCGCGTGTCGGGGCGTGCTGCCGTGTTGCGCTCGACGGGGCCAGCTCAGGACGAAGGCGCCTTGACCACGAGTTGATTCTCCACCGCGCTGACGCCGCCGACACCCTTGGCAAGCAGCGTGGCGCGGTCGCGCGACTCGGCGCTTGGGGCGGTGCCACGCAGCGCCACACGGCCACCGGCGGTGTCGACGTCGATGCGCAGCGCGCTCAAGCCCGGATCCTTGGCCAACAGGGTTTTGATCTCAGCGGTGATCGCGGCGTCGCGCACGCTGTTGACCACCGGGTTCGTCGACTTGCCCTCGGCGTCGGTGCTTTTCGTCGTGGCGGCCTTCACCTCGGCGCCGACCTCCTTGGCCTTTTCCTCGACCTTGTTGACGGTGCGGTCGAGCACCTGGCCAGCCGTGGGCGATTCGTCCCTGCGGTTGCAGGCGGTGAGCGCAAGCGCGGCCACCAGCGTCGCCAGCAGCGGCGTGAACTTCAGAGCGGGCGTGTTCATCATCGGTTCTCCTTGGGTTTCGCCCGAAGCGGGCACCAGCGCGGCGCTGCCCCGCCTGGGGTGTGAGCGCCTGCAAAAACGATAGTCCGCGTGCCGGCTCTTGCCGGTCGGCGGCCTGCGCGTTGTCTTGTAGGAGAAGGGAACGCAAGCTCGTATCAGTTCAAGTGCCGGCGGAGATTGGCAGTTGCGCCGAGATGCTCGTGCCCGCCCCCGGCGCCGAGCGCACGTCGAGGCGGCCGCCGTGGGATTCGATGCGGATGCGCATGCCGGCCAGGCCATGGGTGCCGACGGCCAATGCATCCGTTTCGAAGCCGCTGCCGTCGTCCTCGACCTCCACGCGGACGCTGTCGCGCTCGCACTGGAGCTGCACCCGCACCCGGCGCGCCGCGGCGTACTTGGAGACGTTGGTCAGCGCCTCCTGCACCAGGCGGTAGACGCTCAGTTTGGCGCTGGACTCCAGCGGCACCTCGTCGATGCGGGCGTCCAGGGTGAGGCCGGCAGCGTCGGCAAACTCGGTGCTCAGGATTTCGAGCGCGGCCTTCAGGCCGAGGTTGTCCAGCGCCGACGGCCGCAGGTTCTCGATCACCCGGCGCTTGAGCGCGATGCCGTCGTCCAGCGTGCCCGCCAGGTGTGTGATGCGCTCGAGCACCCCCGGTGGGGCACCGCTCAACTGCTTGCGCATGCGCGCCAAGTCGAGTTTGGCCGTGGTTAGCAGCCCGCCGAGTTCGTCGTGCAGTTCGCGCGCCAGGCGGCGGCGCTCGTCCTCGCGCACGGTTTGCAGGTAACGCGCGGTCTGGGTCAGCTCCCGCGTGCGCCGTTGCACTTCGGATTCGAGCTTCTCGCCTTCAGCCTGCAACAGCCGGCGTTGCTCGTCGCTGGCACGAGAGAGTTTGTTGGTCTGATGCAGGTACAACAACACCGAGATGAGACCGAGCAGCAACAGGACGGCAATGCCGATGCGATCCTCCAGCAGCGTGTTCGAGAGCGCATGCTGTGCCGCTTCCACCTGCGTCAGCTGCTGCGCGCTGATGCGGCCCGCGAGCTGCCTCAGGGCGTTCATGCGTTCGCGCCCGATGTCGGTCAACAGCAGCTCGCGCCAGGCCGGGTCCTCGCCCTTGCCCTCGTCGTAGAGCTTGAGTGTGGTCTCGAGCACCGAGAGCGTCTGCCGCGCCAGCTCCTCCAACTCGCGGGCCCCGGCGGCATGCTGCTGCGAATCTCCGTACACCTGCCGCAGCTTGACCAGCTGGCTCTCGATCCCGGCCACGGCTTGCTGGTAAGGCTCGCGGTAGTCCGGGCGGCCGGTCAACAGGTAGCCGCGTGCGCCGGTTTCGGCATTCAGCATCAGCAGCAGCAAACGGTTGACCTCGACCCGGCCGTTGCGCGCCTGCTGCCCCAACGCCATCTGGGCTTCGGCGCGCCGGTAGCTGACCTCGTTGGCGCCCAGCATGAAGGCGACGGCCAGGATCGCTATCGGCGCCGCGAAGCGGCTGCGCCGTACGCTGTCCAGGGTGTCGAGAAGGGTCATCGCGTGGTCTGGCGGCATCCGGCCGCGGCATGCCGCTGCACCAAGCCGCCTCAGGCCGCGGGTTGCGGGTGCGAGCGGGCCGCGGCCAGCTGCTGGCAGTAGGCGACCAGGTCGTCGATATCGACCGACTTGTCGAACACGCGGCTGGCACCGAGGGCCAGGCATTTGCTGCGCAGCCTGGGGTGGCTGCGGTTGCTCAGGTTGCTCAGCACCACACGTTTGCAGGACGCGCCGGCGCGGTCGAGCGAGCGCAACACGCCCAGGCCCGAACCGCGGCTGAGCACGATGTCGAGCACCGCCAGGTCGCAGCGGTTGGCCGGGTCGCTCAACCACGCGATCGCGCCGGGCTCGTCTTCGGCGGTGCCGACCACCGTCAACGGCGCCAGTTCTTCCAACGCAGCGATCAGGTTCTCCTGGATGACCATGCTGTCCTCAACGATGAAGGCTTGGATTTTTTTCACACAGCTGTCTCCAGCCAGCGGAGATTGAAAAGGGAAAGGTCTCACGCAGGCACTGTCGCTCGCCGCGGCACCGCCGTCCATCGGCGGTAGGCGAAGGAGCCTGTAGGACATCGACGACGACGGCCGCGGCAGCGGCGCGCGGGCCGGCGCCGCGGCGGCCTGGCGGCGCATCCGCGCTCGCGGCGGTTCATCAGCCGAAGCTCAGCAGAACCTCAAGCAGAACCGCACCAGTGGGCGGCGGCAGCTCAGCGAAAGGTCTGCAGCAAGCGGCCGCCGTCGGCCTCGCGCCACCGCACCAACGCGACCGCGCCGTTCACCAGGGTGAGCTGCGGCGGGCGGTGGCCGATGTCGACATCGATCAGCACCGGGCAGCTCAAGGCGCCGAGCACCGAGCGCAGCGCGTCGCGGTAGCACAGCGCCGTCGGCGCGCTGGTGTCGGGCGCGGCCGAGCGGCCGATCAAGAGGCCGGCGATGCCATCGAACCAGCCGGCCCAGCGCAGGCGGTGCAGGGCACGCACCAGTGCCGTGGGCGACAGCTCGGCGTTTTCAAGGTAGAGCACGACGCCGTCGCTGGAGCCAAAACGCTCGATGAAGCCGCGCAGGTCGCCATGCTCGGTGCCGGCGGTGTGCATCAGGGTGTCGATGCAGCCGCCGGCCAGGCGGCCGGAAAACTGCGCCTCGTCGCCGCCACCGAGCGCGCGCCAGCGTGTGGGTTCGGTGAGTGCATAGGTGGTGTCGGGAACCTGCGCGAAGTCGGTCCATTTCGATTGCCAATGGCTGGACTGTTGCTGCGCGACGCTGCCACCCGCGGCGGTGGCCAGCACCGCCATCGTGTGGAGTGTCAGCGGGTCGGTCTGGCCCGCCACCAGGTCCATCAGGCAAGGGCCGTGCGCCGTGGCCCAGCTCAGGCGCAAGGTGAGCGGCAGCAGCAGCGTGCTGTTGTCGGAGTAGCCGAGCATCCACTTCGGTCTTGCGTTTTCGAGCGCGCGCCAGTCGAGCCGGTCGAGCAGTTCAATCGCGAGTTCGCCGCCCCAGGGCGGGATGACAGCGTCGATGTCCTCGCGCAGCAGGAGGTGCATCAGCTCGGCGGCGCGCTCTTGCGCGCCTGCGCTGGCGCTGTGGACTTCGGCGCGCAGGCATCGGCCTTCTTCCACCCCGAAGCCTTGCGCCTGCAAGTGCGCGATCGCGAGATCCAGGCGCGGGTGCAGTGGCGGCTCGACGCCGGAGCTCGGCGCGGTGACCGCGATGCGCGAGCCGGGTTGCAGCGGTGCCGGGTAGGCGATGCGCATCACCTGGCGCCGAAGTTGATCAAGGGCGCGGTTTGCATGTTGGCCGGAATCACCACCTTGGCCGTGCCGCCCTTTCCGGCAAACTTCTGCAAGGCCAGGTTCGACTCGTGTTGCAGGTATTCGCGGGTCAGGCTCTGCTTGATGATCTGGTCGGCCTTGGCGAAGCCCTCGACCTCCTCCGGGTTGACCTTGCCGAACGTGGTGCGCACGCCGACGTTTCCCGACTCGATGGTGCCGCAGCTGGTGAGGGCGAGCAGTGCGAGGGTGATGATCACGACGGCGGAGATGATTTTGGTGAGCATGGAGCGAGGTGGGCGGGTTGTTGCGCGCGTGATGATGCCTTGGCCTGAAACGACGAAGGGCGACTCCCGTCGCCCATCAAGTCAGCGGCCCAGCATCTGGACGATCCCCTTGCGCCGCGGTGGTGTCGACGCCGCGCGGGTGAGTCACTTCCTCACCCAATGTGTGTTCAGCCTTTTCGCCGAGGACGGTGGCCCGCTTCCGGTACGACGAACTGGACTATGTGGTGGTCGTGCTTGCGCTGCGCTCGCAGAAGGAAGCGGGGTTCGAGGCCTGCTGAAAGACCACGATGGGCGACTCCCGCCGCTCATCCAGTCGGCGGCTGGCAGCCGTTGTGCTCAAAAAAAGGCCAGTATTTACATGATGTTGATTACAATATGGCCTTTTGTTGATGGGTAAACAACTCTATTAAGGTCAATATGCGAATTGCGATCCATGAACTGAAGTCGGGCCTGTCGCGATATGTCGCGCGGGCGCGCGCCGGTGAAGTCATCGAAATCACGTCTCACGACAAAGCCGTTGCGCGCATGGTTGGCATTCCGCCCACGGGCAAAGGTGGCGTGACTCGCCTGCTGGCGCAGGGTGCCGCGCACTGGAGCGGCGGCAAGCCGGCGCTGCGACCGGCTTTACCGCTGGTTCCGCGCGGCAAGGGCATTGGCGACATGGTGCTGGAGGATCGCGGTTGATCCTGTTTTGCGACACGTCGGCGCTGGTCAAGCTGTATGTGCGCGAGGAGGGTACCGACACCGTGACCGCGCAGGC
>JANNGZ010000500.1:0-4440 GCA_031404155.1 Burkholderiales bacterium | reverse complement strand
GTTTCCTTGTCGATGCCGCCCTTGGCCTTGAGCGTCCTCACGTCAAAGACGTTCATGTTGCGCATATGCGCCTTCAGCCGCTCGGGGCTCTGGCCGGTGTAGCCGATGGTCCAAACGCTGGCGTTGATCTCGCGCAGGATGTCCTCGGGCACCGGCTCGTCGTTGCCCTTGACCTTCTGCATCTTGTAGTTCTTGACCAGCTCGTCGCCGAAGCCCAGCTTCTTGGCCAGTTGGTACATGATCATGTGGTCGCTGCGGCTCTCCCACAGCGGCTCGATGACCTGCTCGCGCCACTGGATCGAGCGGTTGCTCGCAGTGGCCGAACCGGTGGTCTCGAACTGGGTGCAGGCCGGCAGCAGGTAGACCGCCTGGTTGGGGTTCTTGTCCTCGGGCTTGCCCGGCATCGCGGCCATCGCTGCGGTGGCGCTCGGGAAGGGATCGACCACGACCAGCAGGTCGAGCTTGTCCATCGCCTTCTTCATCTCCAGGCCGCGGGTCTGCGAGTTCGGCGCATGGCCCCAGAAGAACATGCCGCGCAGGTTGCTGTCCTGGTCAATCAGTTCGTTCTTCTCGAGCACGCCGTCGATCCAGCGCGACACGGTCATGCCGGGCTTGGTCATCATGCCCGGCGCGTACTGCTTCTTGATCCACTCGAAGTCGACCTTCCAGATGTTCGCGAAGTGCTTGAACGAGCCTTCGGCGAGGCCGTAATAGCCGGGCAGCGAGTCCGGGTTCGGGCCCACGTCGGTGGCGCCCTGCACGTTGTCGTGGCCGCGGAAGATGTTCGCGCCGCCGCCGCTGGTGCCGATGTTGCCGAGTGCGAGTTGCAGGATGCAGGAGGCGCGCACCATCGCGTTGCCGATCGTGTGCTGGGTCTGGCCCATGCACCAGACGATCGTGCTCGGCCGGTTCTTGGCCATCGTCTCGGCCACTTTCAGGCAGGTGGCCTCATCGACCCCGCAGGCCTCCTTGACCTTGTCGGGTGTCCACTTGGCCAGCACGTCCTCGCGCACCTTGTCCATGCCGTAGACACGGTCCTCGATGTACTTCTTGTCTTCCCAGCCGTTCTTGAACACGTGGTAGAGCACGCCGAACACGAAGGGAATGTCGCTGCCCGAGCGGATGCGCACATAGTCGTCGGCCTTGGCCGCGGTGCGCGTGAACCGCGGGTCGACCACGATCATCTTGCAGCCTCTCTCCTTGGCATGCAGCATGTGAAGCATCGACACCGGGTGCGCCTCGGCGGCGTTGGAGCCGATGTACAGCGCAGCCTTGCTGTTCTGCATGTCGTTGTACGAGTTGGTCATCGCCCCGTAGCCCCAGGTGTTGGCAACACCCGCAACCGTGGTGGAGTGGCAGATGCGCGCCTGGTGGTCGGTGTTGTTGCTGCCCCAGAAGCTGACCCACTTGCGCATCAGGTAGGCCTGCTCGTTGTTGTGCTTGGACGAGCCGACGATGAACACCGAATCCGGGCCGCTCTGCTTCTTCAGCTCGAGCATCTTGGCGCTGATCTCGTCCAGCGCCTGGTCCCAGCTGATCTTCTGGTACTTGCCGTTGACCAGCTTCATCGGGTAGCGCAGGCGGTACTCGCCATGCCCGTTCTCGCGCACCGCCGCGCCCTTGGCGCAATGCGCGCCGAGGTTGATCGGCGAGTCGAACACCGGCTCCTGGCGTGTCCAGACGCCGTTCTCGACCACCGCGTCGATCGCGCAGCCCACCGAGCAGTGGCCGCAGACGGTGCGCTTGACCACCGTCTTCTTCGTCGCCGCGTCGCCCTTGGCGTCGGCCGCCTTGGCGTTCTTCACCAGCATCAACTGCGACGCGGCCATGCCGGCGCCGACACCCAGGCCCGAGCGGCGCAGGAAGGCGCGGCGGTCCATGGTGGGAATCGCACGCGAAACGCCGCGGGCGAGGCTGGACACCAGCGCCGACGGGCCGTCAGCGTGGGAGGACGAAGTTCTGCGCGTGAGCAACATGTGGGGTGTCTCCGACGAGTGCGGGAGTGGTGAGTTCGGGCTCGGACTCAGACGCGCGTGGTCTGGTAGTAGCGCAGCACATGCTGCGTGACCCGGTAGCCGCCGCCCTTTTCGGGCGCGGCCTTGGGCTCGAGCGCCACGGGTTCGCTCTGGCGCACCAGCGGCAGGGCCACCGCCGCAGCGGCCAGCGCCCCCGCGGTGCCGGCGCCGGCAAACAGGCGGCGTCGCGATACTTCGGTCTTGTTGGTCTGGCTCATCGTCGTCTCCATGGCGCCGGTGTTGGCGCAAGCGCCCATGCAAAGGAGTGCACGGGCATTCAGGGCATCGCCCGATCAGACTTCAGGTGGGGAGCGCCTTCAATCAGGTACGGCCCTAGGCTCGCGCCGACAGTTTGTCGCAGGCGGCTGCGACAGTTTGTCGCGCCAGGCCCAGGCCGGCGCTTCCTACAATCCGCACACCGCCCTGCCACCCCCGTGACCCAAGCCCCCCCTCCGCTGGCCAAGGACGAACGCTGGCCCTTCGCCGCCGTGCTCGTGGTCGACGACGAAGCCGGCATGCGCAACTTTCTCGAGAAGACGCTGGCACCGCGTGTACGCCACGTCTCCACCGCCAACGACGCGGAAAGCGCCGACATGCTGGTGCAGCGCCACCGCTTCGACCTGGTGATCCTGGACATCGCGCTGCCTGGCAAGAACGGCATCCAGTGGCTCAAGGAGTTGCGCGACCAGGGCTTCAACGGCGAGGTGGTGTTGATCACCGCGTTTGCCGACCTCGACACCGCGATCGAAGCGCTGCGCGCCGGCGCGAGCGACTTCATTTTGAAGCCGTTTCGGGTCACGCAGATTCTCAACGCGGTCAAACACGGCCTGGACCGCGAGCGCCTGAAACGCGAAAACTGGGTGCTCAAACGCAGCCTCACCGCGCGCACCCCGCCCACCGACGCGCTGGTCGGAGGCTCGGTGGCGATCAAGGCCTTGCAGGCCGCGATCGACCGCTTGGCGAGTGTCGCGAGCACGGTGCTGCTGACCGGCGAATCGGGCACCGGCAAGGAGCTTGCCGCGCTCTCGCTGCACCGCCTGAGCCTGCGCGGCGCCGGTCCGTTCGTGCCGGTGAACTGCGCCACCATGTCGCCCGACCTGATCGATGCCGAACTCTTCGGCCAGGCCGCGCGCAACGGCTCGGGCGGGCGCGACGGCCTCTTCATCTACGCCCAGGGCGGCACCCTGTTTCTCGACGAACTGGCCGAGTTGCCGCTGGCACAACAGGCCACGCTGCTGCGTGTGCTCGACGACAAACGCATCCGCCCGGTGGGCAGCGAGCAGGAGATTCCGGTGGACGTGCGCATCGTCGCCGCCACCAACCGGCCACTGGCCGCCGAGGTGGCCGCTGGGCGTTTCCGCAAGGACCTGTACTACCGGCTCCAGGTGGTCGAGATCGGCCTGCCGCCGCTGCGCGCGCACAAGGAAGACATCCCCGAACTGGTGGCGCACTTCGTGGCCACGCTCGCGCCGCGCCTGGGTGTGGAGCCGATCGCGGTGAGCGTCGAGGAGTTGAACTACCTGGCGCAATACGACTGGCCGGGCAACGTGCGCGAACTGCGCAACCTGATCGAGCGCTCGCTGATCCTCGGCAGCCTGAACGTCTCGGCGCTGTACCCCAACAGCGCCAGCACCCCCTCGGGCGCGCCCACCGACCTGCAAGCGCTGGAGAAGCAGCACATCCTCTCGGTGCTCGACTCGGTGCGCGGCGACAAGACCCGCGCCGCGCGCCTGCTCGGCATCTCGCGCCGCACGCTCGAGCGCCGTGTGGCGGAGTGGGCGCAGTCGGAGACGACCTTGCGGCCTGTGCATCGCCCGTAGGATGGAAAAACTCAGCCGCGGTGTTGCAGCAGTTGCGCCGCCACCGCCACCGCAATCACCTCAGGCTCCTTGCCGGCGACACCCGGCACGCCGATCGGGCTGGTCACCTGCGCGATTTCGGCGCTGCTGAAACCGCGCGCCTCGAGCCGGTGGCGGAACGCGGCCCATTTGCTGCGGCTGCCGATCAGGCCGATGAAGGCCAAGTCGGCACGTTGGCGCTGGCGTTGCAGGCAGGCCACCAGCACGTCCAGGTCCTCGGCGTGGCTGAAGCTCATGATCAGCACCCGCGACTGCGGCTCCAGGCTGGCCACCGCCGCCTGTACCGGCTCGGAATGTTCGCTTTGCACCGACGCCGGCAGGTCGTCGGGGAAGATGCCTTCGCGACTGTCGACCCATAACACCCGCACCGGCAGGCGGCCGAGCAGGCGCACGACGGCGCTGCCGACATGGCCCCCGCCAAACAGCGCCACCGGCATTCGAGCCGCACGCGCCGCCGCGGTGCCTTGGCGCAGCGCAGGAATGTCGGCAGCACCCAAGCGCCCGAAGCGCAGATGCACCACGCCACCACAACATTGGCCGAGCGAGGGGCCGAGGGCGAAGCGGCG
>JANNGZ010000499.1:0-12446 GCA_031404155.1 Burkholderiales bacterium | reverse complement strand
CGTTGGCGGATCGGGGTATTCATGCGGTTTGAGAATCAGTGTGGGGCCGCGAAGTCATTTCCGGAAACGCCTCCTGTCGCTCAATATTCAAGGCATCGATCGACCCACAGGGAGCATGCCATGAACGCCACATTGATGCTGAAAGCGCAAACCAGGTTCACCCGCGGCGAGGCCCATGGCGGCCGCCACGAGCTGCGGCAAGGCGAGGCGGTCACGGTCGCGGCCGTGCCGCGCACCCGCTGGCTGGCGGTGAGCCAAGGGCGCGTCTGGGCCACCCGGCACGGCAGCCTGAGCCAGCCGGCCGACGACCTTGATGCTGCACGCCGGCGCCTGGCTGCGTGTGGCCGCGGGCGAGGCCTGGGTGGTCGAAGGCTGGCCGAGCGCGCGCCTGGAGTTGATCGAACTGGCCGAGCCGCCGCCGCCGCCGCGGCCTGGGGTCAGCCGCGAGTCGCGGCTCGACCTCAGCCGTGAGGTCAGCCATGAAATCAGCCGTGAGCTCAAGGGCGCTGCCGCCGGGCAGCCCAGCGGCGGGAGCGCGGCCGGCGCTTCGGCCGCGAGCTTGGCGCTGCGCCCGGGGTCTTGGTGGCGGCAGGCGTGGGCGTCGGTCTCAATCCGGCTGCCGAAGCCGTCGCACTCGTTCCTGCTTTGAAGACTTTGGCGCGGCTGCTGCGTCCGCCGGGGCTCTGCTTGCCCCGCGGCCGCCGCATCGGCTGCGCCGCGCGCGAACGCAGCGCCGCTTGCAGCGCACCCAAAGCCCAGTCGCGCATCGCCGCCGGCGACTCCAGTGCGTCGGGCGGCACGCTGAGATAACCCATCGCGATGCTGCCCGTCTTGGTGTCGTAGACGAAGGGCTCGCAGCCCGCGTCCTCGAACGCGCCGCGGGTTTGCGCGTCGACCTTCAGGTAAAGCCGGTCCGCCGCGACGACCGCGATGAACAGCTCGTCGAGATAGATCCCGTGGCCGCCGAACATGCGGCGCGCGCGCGCCGAGCCGAGCGGGGCAAGGAGTTCGAGGCAGTGGGTGATGAAAGCGTCGGTCGTCATGGCCGAACCAAGCGCGACTTGCCGGCATCCTCAACAACGAGCTCCCGCACGGTCTGATCGCCCCGAGTTTTCCGCTGGGTTCAAGGACGAACGTGCGTACTGGTTCGCGGAGGTGTTTCGTTCGGCCGGTTGATCGGGCGGAGCCCGGGCCGCTGCGCCCCCGCGCTAGAGGGAAGTGAGCCCCTCGCGCAGCGCGTACTTGGTTAGGCCGGCCACGGTATGCAGGTCGAGCTTGCGCATGATGTTGCGGCGGTGCACCTCAACTGTGGCCACCGTGATGCCGAGGCGGCAGGCGATCGACGGCGTGCGGTCGCCCTCGGTGATCAGGCGCAGCACCTGCTGCTCGCGTGGCCCCAGGCGCCGCAGCGGGGCCGGCGTTCCCACCGCAGGGTGTTCGCCATGCAGGGCCCAGGCGGTGTCGAAAGACAGCTTCGACTGTCCCGCCAGCAGCGAACGGATCGCGCCGGCGAGCGCGCCATGGCCGGCACGCTCCTCTGCGAGCGCGAGGTGGCCGAGCACCTTTTGCAGCCGCCGCTCGCCGAGGGCGACTTCGGCGCGCAAGCGCTCGGCGGCCGCTTCGAGTTCGTGCAGGCGCAGGGCCGTGCCGCGGCACGACGGGCAGCCGGCGTCGGCCCCATGTGGCGCTGCGGCGCATCCCGTGGCCAGCGGCTCCGAGCCGCCGTGGCCCTTGGCCAGCGGCGCTGAACCGCCGTAGCCCTCGGCCATTGGCGGCTCGGCGCCATTGGAGGGAAGTTGCGTCTGCCGGTCCATCGACATCACGGCCCGCAGATCCGGCCGGCGTATCTCGTCCCTGCGCCGCAAAGCGTCGCATGCAGCCCCGAGGGCCTCGGGTGCGGGTTCGGGTGCGGGCCCGGATGAACCGGTGTTGGATTGGCGCAGGAGCACCGCCGCGGGCTGCGACCCCTCCACCGGCAGGGGGGCACGGGAGGGCGGATGGTGTTGCGCACCCGAGGAGGCTAGGCGCATGTCCGAATCAACTCCGTTCGACAGCGAACATAGCAGCCTGCGGCCGGGCCTGAAGTTTCATTGGCCTCTCGCTCGCGCCGCCCGCGCCGCCCGCGGGGCGCTCAAGGCCTTCGCCGCACGCGACGGCCGTGCGCCGACCGCGATGCCTTCGTTCGCGAGCAGCAGGCGGCCGATTTCGCGCGCCCGCAGCGCGGCCTCCCTGTCGCCCTCGCCGGCGGCGACGATCGAGCCTTTCATCAGGATGTGCCACTGGCGCGCAAACCCTTCGGGCTCAGACACGCCGGCCGCTTCGGCCAGGCCACGCAGGAAAACGCGGATCGTGGCCAGGTGGGCCACCGTGGCCAGGCGCACCGGGTGGTCCTTGCGGTCGTTTTCGAGCAGCACGTTGATGAAGGTGCAGCCCTCGAAGTCGGCCTTGCGGAACCATTTGTCGAAGACTTCGAAGATCGCAAGCAGGCGCTCCGCCGGCGCCGGGGTGCGGCGCTCGACCTCGGCCTGCAGCCAGGCGCGTGTCCACAACTCCTCGCGGCGGCGCAGGAAGGACAGGGCCAGCTGGTCCTTCGACGGGTAGTGGCGGTACAGCGTCATCTTGGCCACGCCGGAGCGCGCCACCACTTCGTCCACACCCACCGCGCGCACGCCGCGGCGCGAAAAAAGTTCGTAGGCGGTGTCGTCGATACGCTCACGAGCGGTGGCCGAGCGCGGTGCCGTGGCCACGGCCTTTGCCGGCGCCGCTGCCCGCGTCGGGGCTGCTTTCCCGGCCGAGTGCGCCGCCCCACCCGCGGCCTTTGCCGGCGCGGCAGCCCGCTTCGTGGCCGCCTTCAAAGGGGCTTTCACCGGGGCTTCGATACGGGCGTCCCGAGTGGTGGTCCGGGTGGCAGTCCTTGCGGCATCTTTGGTCGAAACCGAACGCTTGCCTGCACTTGCCTTCATGCCCACGCCTCGATTCTGGTAATACCGGTGCGTACCGCCTGGCCAGAACCGCCCACCGGGGGCGGCGGCCTCGGATCCTGCCCAAGAACCATATGCGATACAGACCTGTCTTTCAACCGCCATCGTGCCCGGGTTAGCGCTAGGACGGGATACCGGTGACCGTGTATTTCTTTCGCCGCGCCTGCTGGCTAGCATGGCTCGCGGCACACGCCCGAAGGCAGGCTACAAGCATGGCCGAAAGCGGCCCGCCCGGTATTCACGTCACCACCGATTGGAGAGACAAACATGGCATACAACCCCCGCACATTGACCGGCATTCCCACCGAACCCGTTGGCTCGCTACCGCGGCCGATGAAGCTGCAGGAGGCCTCTCGCGACTACGACGCCGGGCGCATCAAACTCGAGCAGCTCGAGGCGCTGCAGGAAGAGGCCGCGCGCGATTCGATCAAGCGCATGGAGGCCACCGGCGCACCAATCATCTCCGACGGCGAGCAGCGCTGGTCGAGCTTTGCCACCTACCCGGTCACCGACACGCTGGCCGGCACCGGCCTGGCCAAGAACCTCGGCGGCGGCGGCCAGTACTTCGCGATCTTTGCCGACGGCCACAACCGCCAGCTGCCCAAGCTCACCGGCGGCCCATTCAAGTACAAGGCCTACGCGTCGGACTCGCTGAAGAAGTCGATCAAGCTGGCGACCAAACCGATGAAGCAGGCGGTGATCGCGCCGTCGATGCTGGCGCTGCTGTACCCGCTGGACGAGGACGTGCCGGGCTACTCGCGCACCCAGTTCGAGTCGGATCTCGTGGACGAATGCGAGAAGGACATCCGCCAGGCCTTCGCGGCCGGCGCGTCGCGGGTGTCGGTGGACTTCACCGAAGGGCGCCTGTCCTGCCGCAACGACTCGCGCAACCCGTGGACGGGGCGCAAGATGCTCGGCCACTTCATCGAGCTGAACAACCGGGTGTTCGACCGCTTCAGCGCCGAGGAGCGCAAGAACATCGGGGTGCACACCTGCCCCGGCGGCGACTGCGACTCGGTGCACTCTGCCGACGTGCCCTACAACGACCTGCTGCCGAGCATGTTCCAGATCAACGCCGGCTACTTCCTGATCCAGTTGAAGAGCGAGCGCAACCAGGAGCAGGTCTACAAGGACATCGCGGCGAGCCTGCGAGCCGACGCCAACGGCGTGAAGCAGATGGCCTACATCGGCGTCACCAACCCGGGCAACCCGCGGGTGGAAACCGCGCAGGAGGTCTGTGACCAGCTGGTCGCGGCGGCGAAGTACATCCCGAAGGACCAGCTCGGCTCCACCGACGACTGCGGCTTCTCGCCCTTCTCTATCGATGTCAAGCCCAACCACGGCTCGCCGGACTTTGCGCGCGACGTGGCGTTCCAGAAGATCACTTCGCGCGTCCAAGGCACGAAGATGGCCGCGGAGGTGCTGGGCGTGCGCTGACCCCGTGCGGCCCGGCGCGTGCCCGCCGCCGACGCGGGCACGCATCGCGGGGATGCCGCAGCGCCGGCCGGGTGCACGATGAGCAAAGCCTTGTGCACCTGGTGCGGCTATGTCTACGACCCGTCCGCGGGCGACCCGGACCGCGGCGTGGCGCCGGGCACGCCTTTCGAGGCGCTGCCCGACAGTTGGTGCTGCCCGGACTGCCGCGCACCCCAGGCCGACTTCGTGCCGGTCGACGAGGGCGCGAAACCCTGATGAAGGACGACGAGATGACAAGCACCGACAGCGCGACCATGATCGAGTCTCGCGGTGAGCAGGCCCTGGCATCCCTTCGCAACGCGATCACCGCGGAGTTGCCGGAGCCCGGCGCGTCGCCGCCGTTTCGCTTCTACGACAACCGGCAGAAGTACCTCGCCTTCGTCAACACCTGCAACGAAAAAGCCGCGGTGGCCTCGCGCGCCGCGCTCGAACTGAAGCAACTTCACCCGTCGCCGCCCTGCCTGCGCATTTTCGACGCCGGCATGGGCGACGCCACCGTGCTCTCGCGCCTGATGCGCAGCACACACCGCCAGTTTCCGACCGTGCCGCTGCTGGTGGTGGCCAAGGAGATCAGCCTTGAAGACGTGCGCTTGGGCCTGGACAAGATGCCCGACCGCTTCTTCGAGCACCCGCACACGGTGCTGGTCATCACCAACCTGAACTACTCCGAGGCGCCGCGCCTGATGCCGCAGGACGTGACCGCCGCCGCCGCGCTCAACTGGCAGACGGTGCGCCTCACCGGCCATTCGGCTCATGAATACGAAGAGCAGATCGAGGCCTTGGGGCCGATGCTCTCGCACGGCTGGCAAACCAAGCCGAGTGCCAAGACCGGCAACCCGGTCTACGCGCGGCCGACGGTTCTGGTGGTCTACCGCGAGGACCACAAGTTCCTGCTCGATGCGGTGATCCCCAAGCCCGGCCAGACGCTGGGCAACTACGACCTGATCGTCGCCTCGCAACCCTGGCGCGCACGCACCTCGGCCAAGATCAAGGCGCAGCGCATCCTGGCGCCGCTGGTGCGCAGCCTGGCACCGGGCGGGCGCATGGTCACGATCCAGTCCTACGGGGAAGACCCGGCGCTGGAGATCATCCGCGCCTTGTGGCCGAACGAGTCGCCCTTCCAGGTCAACCGCCACGAGCTGCTCAAGGCGCTGAAGGCCGAGCTCGGCCACGACGCCCGCGACTACCAGCTGGCGGCGCCGCCCGACGACAAGGCCTTGTTCCGCTACCAGATGCACACCCTGCCGTCGGAGATCGGCGAGCGCGTCGGCACCTCGACCCTGTTTGCGGCCTGGAACGCGGCGATCTATGTGAACCAGATCGCCGACGAGATGCTCGACGCGGTGGTGACCACCGGGGCCTATCTTGATGCGACGCAGGCGGTGCTGAAAAAACACGGCGGCCTGTGGTTCAACGACGAGTCCTTCGTCGTATCGTGCAAGCGGCATTGAGACTGAAACGACACGGCATTTGCACCAGGCCGCACTGCCACCGCAGATCGACATCCAGCGCACAAACAGATGGCCGCCGTGACAACGACCAGTTCCACCGACCGCCTGGCCTCGTGCAGCGCCGACCTGATGGTCAACGGCTCGCTCGAGATGAGCCCCGAGCGTGCCGGCGATGCGGCCGCGGTGGCGGCGCTGCTGCCCTCGGGCACCCGCATCTATGTCAACCACCTGCCCAACCACGGCCTGGTGCAGTCGCTGGCGGCGCTGGCCAGCGCACGCGCCGCGGGGCTGGAGCCGGTGCCGCATATCGCGGCGCGGCGCGTCGCTTCGCGCAACGAGCTGACCTCGTTTCTAGGCAAGGCGGTGCGCGAGGCGGCGATCACCAAGGTGATGCTGATCGGCGGCGACGACCCGCAGCCGCTGGGCCCCTACGCCGACGGCATCGTGGTGCTGCGCGAACGCATCCTCGCCGACTGCGGCGTGCGCGAAGTGGGCCTGCCCGGCTACCCGGAAGGCCACCCGCGCATCGCGCAGACAGTGCTCGACGCGGCCTTGATCGAGAAGCTCGAGTTCGCCAAATCACAAGGCCTCGGCGCCTCGATCGTGACCCAGTTTTCGTTTGCGCCCGCGCGCATCGTCGAGTACTGCGCCGACCTCGAGCGCAAGGTACCCGGCGTGCCGGTGTACGTGGGCATGGCCGGCCCCACCGACGCGGCGACGCTGCTGCGCTTTGCGCAGCGCTGCGGCGTCAGCGCGTCGTTGCGTGCGATGGGCGCGCAGGGCATGGGCGCGGTGCGCCTGTTCATGCACACCGACCCGAGCGACCAGCTCAGCGCG
Organism: Burkholderiales bacterium; assembly: GCA_031404155.1. Classification (GTDB taxonomy): domain Bacteria; phylum Pseudomonadota; class Gammaproteobacteria; order Burkholderiales; family Burkholderiaceae_C; genus JANNGZ01. Next base: position 5,701 of record JANNGZ010000499.1, on the reverse strand, counting down.
GTAGCGCAGTACTGCCTGCGCCATGCCGACTGCAACGTGGTCGGCGCCCATTTGTTCAGCTTCGGCGCAGCCGCAAAGTCGGCGGCGTGGATGAACCGCGTGATCACCTCTCGCAGCGAGACGGCTTGAGCGCGGGACGGTGCGCCAGAAGGCGCCGATGAGAAGCGAGCGGGCGAACAGCCAGCACGGCGGGCGGCGCGAAGCCGGCTGGGGCGCTGTGCGCAGCGAAGTAAAGGGGGAATGCACGGGCGGCAGCCCGGGCAGGAGGACATGAGCGGAGTACAGCGCCCCAGCCGGCTTCGCGCTCGCGATCCGCTCAACGAACTAGCGTTTTTGAGTCTTTGAATGCAAACCGGCTTGAGACTTGCCCGCCGCACCGTCGAGCCACTCGCGCAAGGCCTGCTGCAAAGGCTGGCCCGGCCGCAAGCCGAGCGCGAAGGCGGCCTCGTTCACCCGCGAGATCACGCCGCTCTGCCACGCGTCGAGCGCGTCGCCGATGCGTGCGCTGTGGTGTGCCACGGCGGCGGCGGGGGTGCCCCGGGCCTGCAACAGCGCCAGCGCCACGATGCCGGCGTCGTCCTTGCCGATGCCGGCATCGTTGAAGCAAACCCCGGCGAGCGGGATGGAGCAGGCCACCTCGCCGGAGCTTGCGCCGCCATGCGAGCCCGAGACGACCCATTGACCCATGTCGCCGTCGTCGACCTGGGTGATCGAGTCGACCAGCACGACGCGCCCGCCCGGGCCTTCGAGGATGGTTTCTTTGCGCACTTCTGCGGCTTGCGCGTTCAGGGCCGCACCGCGGGCGTCTCCACCGCCATGCCGGCCGAGCGTGTCGCGAGGTAGAGCTCGAGCTCGACCCACTCGGCTGCATCGAGGGCGAAGGGCTCGGCGCGCACCCCGGTGAGGCAGCCGCGCAGCCGCCGCTGCAGTGAGCCGAGGGCTTGCCACTCAAGCCGGTAAGTCGGGTAGCCGGTGGCATGCGCCTGCGGCATCACGCTGCCGCCCAGGCGCTGGCCGGCACGCTGGTCGTGGCACATCGCGCAGGACAAATCGAGTTGGCCGAGGCGCCGCCGGTACAGCGCTTCGCCGCGTTGGCGGTGCGGCGCCAGGCGCGGGTCGCCGAGAACCGGCGCCAGCGGCAGGCCACGCGATTGATGCGCCACATAGACCTCCAGGCTCAGCAGTGGCGGCGATTCGGTCGCCCACCGGGTGGCCTGCTGATGCCGCTCGCGGCACGCATTGATGCGCTGCGCCAGGCTGAGCGGGCGCGCAAGTTTTTCATCGAAGGCCGGGTAGCGCGCCGCCACGCCGCGCATGCTCTTTTCGGCCTCGCCATGGCAGCCCGCGCAGGCGCGGCCGCCAGGGGAAGGCGCCGCGCGCCAAAGTGCCGCGCCCTCCTGCAGCCACAACATGCCGGGGTTGACCGTGTCGTCGCGCTGCATCGCCTGCGTGGCCGGGCTGGCGAATTCGAGGCCGGAGCGGCGCGGGTCGGGCTGTGTTTGTGCCGATGCGGTGGTGTTGCCGGCGGCCAGCGAAAGGGCCAAAGCAAGGACCGATGCGAAGACAGAACCGAGGACCGAAGCGATCACGCCACCACCAGCGCCGCGGTCTCGGTCTGCGCAAAGCCGTTGTCGCCTTCCCAGGTGAAGCTCAGGCGCCCGCTCTGCGTGGCGAGCAGGTGGAACACGATCACCGGGTTGGCCGCGATCGCGGGGTGCAGCTCGGCCGAGAACACCAACTCGCCGTCGAGCCGGCAGCTGAAGCGGCGCAGGATGTCGCGCGCTTGCGTGCGCCCCAGCGAGTCGACCCGGAAGCCGCTTTCCATCGGGTGCGCGATCAGCGTGCGCAACTCGACCACGTCGCCGCGGCGGGCGTTGCGGGGGACGGTGATCAGGGTGCGGGCCATGGTGGGGGTGCTCGCCTGCGCTTCACTCGATGCACGCCGCCAGCGTCACCAGCACATCCACCGTGTGAGACCAGACGCTGCCGTCGCTCATGCGTGCCAACGCCAGCACCTGCTGCGAGGTGTGCAGGCGGATGCGGGTGTCGACCTTGGCGCGGCCGCTGCGGGGGCTGAAGTTGAACTGCGCCACGTCGGCGAGCGGGTTGAGTTCGGCAAAGATCGCGATCGCTTGCACATGGTCGGCCGCGCTCATCGGGCTTTCGACCCTGACGCTCACCGGCACCACATTGCCGTTCTCCACCAGCGGCGCGATGTCGAGCGTGACACGCCCGGGGCGCACCGCGCTGTTGCCGGCGAAGCGGCGCAGCGCTTCCTGCAATGCGGGGTTGGTGGCGCGTGCAGGTTGCCAGGCGAGCGCGAGGGCGAAGCCGGCGCCGCCGGCGAGCAAGGCGCGGCGGCTGGGCGTCATCACGCGACACCGCACGGTTGGGCCGATGAACACCGAGCACCGTTCGGGCTGAGGTTCCGATCATCCTGAGGTTCCGACCGTCCTGAGGTTCCGATCGTCCTGAGGTATCGAAGGAAGGAAGGAAGCCCTGCGCAAGCCTTCCTTCGATACCTCAGGACGATCGGAGCAGCCACCTCAGGCCAAACGGAGCCAAACGAACAGCGTTGGGTCTCGACGCGAATCGAAGAGGACAGCGGCGCGGACAAGTGCTTCACTCCTTCAGCGTGGCCAGGTAGGCCACCACATCCTCGACCTGCTGCGCCGAGAGCAGCGGCCGGCCGCGCCATGCGGCACCCACCTGGGCGAGGCCGTCGACGCGATGGGCGGGCGGCATGATGGTGTCGGGGTTGAGGCGCCGTGCGTCGACGATGCGCAGGCGCAGTTGTGCGGCGCTGTAGCGCGAGCCGGCGCCGGCGAGGCTCGGTGCGAGGTTGCCCTGCGCACGCTCCTCCGGAATCGGGCCGCTGTGGCAGAGCAGGCAGAGGCCGGCACGGCGGTCGGCCACGATCGCGCGGCCGCGCGCGGCATCACCCGGGGTGGCGGTGAGCGGTTGGGGAATCGTGTCGCCAACAAGCTCGTACGCGCGCAGATCCGTGGCCTGCGCGGCGACCTGCGCGGCGACCTGCGCGGCGCCTTGCGCGGCGACCTGCGCGGCGCCTTGCGCGGCGACCTGCGCGGCGCCTTGCGCGGCAGCTCGCTGGGGCAACAAGGCGAGCGTGGCGCCAAGCGCAACAACACACCAGGCGCGGGCCGCCGTGGCGACCGCCGAGGTGACCGCTGCACTGACGGCCGCGCTGGCCGAGGTGCCGAGCGCCATGGCATTCGCCAAGCCGGCATCGCGCAACGCGCCGGCGTTGCTGGGCCGTGCCACTTCGGACTCACGCACGTTTGCGCAGCTGGTCTTTCAGCGGCAACTCGCGGATGCGCTTGCCGGTGGCGGCGAACACCGCGTTCAGCACCGCGGGCGCGGCCACCGCGATCGTCGGCTCGCCGACACCGCCCCAGAAGCCGCCCGAAGGCACCAGCACGGTTTCCACCTTTGGGCAGGCGTCCATCTTCATCACCGGGTAGGTGTGGAAGTTGTCCTGCTCGATGCGGCCGTTCTTCACGGTGCACTCGCCGTACAGCGCCGCCGAGAGGCCGTAGACGAACGAGCCTTCCACCTGCGCTTCCACCTGCTGCGGGTTGACCACATGGCCGGGGTCGGTGGCGGCAACGATGCGGTGGATCTTCAGCTCGCCCTCGGCGCTCACCGACACCTCGGCCACCGCGGCCACGTAGCTGCCGAAACCCATCGTCTGCGCCAGGCCGCGGAACACCTTGCGCCCGCCGATGTCGGGCGCCGGTTGGCCCCAGCCGGCACGTTCGGCCGCGGCGTTCAACACCGCCAGATGTTTCGGGTGGCTCGCCATCAGCTTGCGCCGCAGCGCCAGCGGGTCCTGCTGCGTGGCATGTGCCACCTCGTCGAGAAAACACTCCAGATAAATCGTGTTCTGGTTCAGGTTCACCCCGCGCCAGAAGCCGGGCGGCACATGCGGGTTGCGCATCGCATGGTCGACCAGCAGGTTGGGTACCGTGTACCCGATCGAGGCTTCCGGCCCGGGCGGGTTCAGGCCCTGGAACACCACCGGGTCGCGCCCGTCGCGGATGTTCTGCGGCGCCACGCCGGCCAGGATCGACTGGCCCGAGATGCGCATGTGCAGCGCCTGCAGATTGCCCTGCGCATCGAGGCCGGCTTGCAGCTTGCACATCGTGGCCGGGTGGTAGCGGCCGTGCAGCATGTCCTCCTCGCGGGTCCACATCAGCTTCACCGGGATGCCGGGCATTTCCTTGGCGATCGCGACCACCTGGCGGATCCAGTCGGTCATGCCGCGGCGGCCGAAGCCCCCGCCGAGATGCAGCTTGTAGACCTCGCATTGCGCCGGCGGCAGCCCCGCAGCCTCGGCGGTGGCGGCATGCGCGGACTCGCCGTTCTGGGTCGGTGTCCAGACCTCGCAGCGCTGCGGCGTCCACTTGGCCGTCGCGTTCATCGGCTCCATCGTGGCGTGGTTCTGGTGCGGATAGGCATACACCGCCTCGACCTTGCGCGCGGCGCTGCCGAGCGCGGCGCGTGCATCGCCGACGTTGTTGCCGACCACCGCGGTGGGGGCATCGAGCCCTTCGCGCATCACCGCGGCGAAGCTGGCGCTGGACAGGCTCGCGTTCGGGCCCTCGTCCCACTCTATCTTCAGCGCGTCCAGCGCGGTCTTGGCGTGCCACCAGGTGTCGGCCACCACCGCCACCGCGGAGTCGCCGACGCGCAGCACCTTCTTCACCCCGGCGCGGCTGGCGATGCTGGCCACATCGAACGATTTCAGCTTGCCGCCGAACACCGGGCAGTCCTTGATCGCCGCATTGAGCATGCCGGGCAGCACCAGGTCGGCGCCATACACCTGCTTGCCGTTGAGCTTGTCCACCGTGTCCAGGCGCTTCACCGGCTTGCCAGCGATCTTCCAGTCCTTCGGGTCCTTGAGCTTGATGCCCTCGGCCGCCGGCGGGGTGAGTTTGGCGGCGTTGGCTGCCACCTTGCCGTAGCTCACCCGCCGGTTCGACGCGGCATGGGTGATCACGCTGTTGGCCGCGCTGCATTCGGCCGCCGGTACTTTCCATTCGTCTGCCGCGGCCTGCACCAGCATCATCCGCGCCGCGGCGCCACCCTTGCGCACATAGTCCTGCGACTCGCGAATGCCACGGCTGCCGCCGGTGGAAAAGTTGCCCCAAGCGCGGTTGCGCGCCAGGTTCTGGCCGGGGGTCGGGTACTCGGTACTCACCTTGGCCCAATCACATTCCAGCTCTTCGGCCACCAGTTGCGCCAGGCCGGTCAGCGAGCCCTGGCCCATCTCGGAGCGGGCGATGCGGATCACCACCGCGTCGTCGGGTTTGATCACCACCCAGACGTTGACTTCGGGAGCCGCCTCCTGCGCCTGGGCGTTGCCAACGAAGGGCACATGGAAACCGATCACCACGCTGCCGGCGGCGAGTGCCGCCGAGCCGCCGAGAAAACCGCGCCGGGAAACTTCTGCGAGTTCGAGCTTGTTCATCATGGTGTCTCCTGCAAAGCCGCCTCAGAGGAGGCATGCGCCCCCTCGGGGGGCAGCGAACGGATGTGAGCTTGGGGGTTCATTTCGTCGTCAGGCCTTCGCCGCGACCTTGATCGCCGCGCGCACCCGGTTGTAGGTGCCGCAGCGGCAGATGTTGGTCATCGCGTCGTCGATGTCCTTGTCGCTCGGGTTCGGTTTGGCCTTGAGCAG
>JANNGZ010000498.1:0-7596 GCA_031404155.1 Burkholderiales bacterium | reverse complement strand
GCATCCACATGGGTGCGGAACACACCCACCGGCTTGCCCGATTGCACCAGCAGCGTCTCGTCCTCGCCCAGTTCGCGCAGGGCCTTCAGGATGGCTTCGAAGCAGTCCCAGTTGCGCGCGGCCTTGCCGATGCCGCCGTAGACCACCAGCGCGTCGGGGTTCTCGGCCACCTCGGGGTCGAGGTTGTTTTGCAGCATGCGGTAGGCGGCTTCGATGAGCCAGTTCTTGCAGCTGATCTGCGCGCCGCGCGGCGCCTTCACCGGCCGCGGCTGGGCCAGGCGGTGCAGAGGGGAAAGGTCGGTCATAGGGGGCTCCGGCGGCGTAGGGCAAAAGCGACCCACGGGTGGGTAAGGCAAACCGGCGGCGGACAGGTTTGCGAGTGGGCAAACTCTACTTGTCTAGACAAGTACAGTCAAGTAAGCTGATGCTCATGGTTTCCCCCAACCCCGCCCTTCGTCAGCGCGCGCACACCGCCCCGTCCGCGCCTTACGCCCGCGTCAAGCAATACCTGAAGGACCAGCTTGCCGCGGGGCAGTGGCCGGCGGGCGCCTTGATGCCGTCGGAGGCGGAACTGGTGGCGCAATTCGAGGTCAGCCGCATGACGGTGAACCGGGCGCTGCGCGAATTGCAATCCGAGGGCATGGTGGAACGGGTACAGGGTGTGGGCACCTTCGCGGCGCAACTGGCGCGGGTGTCGTCCACGCTCACCATCGGCGACCTGCACCAGGAGATCGCCGCGCGCGGCCATGCCCACCATGCCGAGGTGCAGCTGCTGCGCGAAGAGGCGGCGCACGGTGCACTGGCCAGCCAGCTTGGCCTGGCCGAAGGCGCGCCGGTGTTCCACAGCCTGATCGTGCATTTCGAAAACAATGTGCCGCTGCAGTGCGAGGACCGCTATGTCAACCCGGCCTGCGCGCCGGGTTACCTCGGCGTGGACTTCACCCGCACCACGCCGACGCATTACCTCTTCGACGTGACGTCGCTGTGGCGCGCGCAATACTCGATCGAGTCGGCGCAGCCCACGGCGCAGGAAGCGCGCCTGCTCGGAATCGGCCGCGGCGATCCCTGCCTGGTGGTGGTGCGGCGCACCTTCACCCGCGACGCCGCGATCACCCTGGGGCGCCTGGTGCACCCGGGCTCGCGTTATGTGCTGGAAGGAGAGTTCGCGCCATGACTTTGGTCGGGAATCGTTGGCTCAACCCGGATCTCAACGCGCCACTCGGCGCACGGGCGGCGTCAGGCAGTGGCCATGGCAAGCTCAACATCGTGCGCATGGACAGCGTGCCCGAGCAGCCCTGGGCCAACGGCGGCGGCATTTCACGCGAGCTGCTTACCTGGCCCAGCGCCGAGCATTGGCGGCTGCGGGTGAGCGTGGCCGATATCGACAGCGACGGCCCGTTCTCCGCCTACCCCGGCGTCGACCGCTGGTTTGCGGTGCTGCTCGGCGCGGGTGTGGTGCTCAGCCTGCCCCAGGGCGACCAGCGCGTGGTGCTCGGCGACGACGCCTTGCGTTTCCATGGCGCCGATGCGCCGCACTGCCGGCTGATCGACGACCCCACGCGCGACCTCAACCTGATGCTGCGCGGCGCCTACGGGCACCTGCAACGGGTGGGCGCCGGCGTCACCGTGGTTTCCGACGCGCCGCTGCGCGGTGTGTTCGTCGCCCACACCACGGTGCTGCGCACCGGCGGCGGCTACCCGATATCGCTCGACCCGATGAGCCTGGCGTGGCAGTACGGCGCGCCGGTCTTCGCCGGCTGGACCTGCGACCAGGAGGTCTGGCACTTCGAGTGTTCGCTCGAATAACACTCGAACAGCGCCCTTCACCAACACAACCAGGCACCCACCAAGACCCGCACCATGGCCAACCGCTATACCCTCTGGCGCCACGCCCGCCTGGCCACCTTGGCCGAGGCCAGCGGCTGGGGCCTGGTCGAACAGGGCGCCCTGCTCACCGACGGCAGCCGCATCGTCTGGGCCGGCGCGCTGGCCAGCCTGCCCGCGAGCACAGCGGTCGCGGCAGAACACGATCTGGACGGCGCTCTGGTCACGCCCGGCCTGGTGGATTGCCACACCCACCTGGTCTACGGCGGCGAGCGCTCGCGCGAGTTCGAGCTGCGTTTGCAGGGCGCGAGTTATGAAGACATCGCCCGCGCCGGCGGTGGCATCCGCTCCACCGTGTCGCACACCCGCGCCGCGAGCGACGAACAGCTCTTCGTGCTGGCCCGGCAGCGCGCGCTGGCGCTGATGCAGGAAGGTGTGAGCACGCTCGAAGTGAAATCCGGCTACGGCCTGAGCCTGCACGACGAGCGGCGCTGCCTGGCGGTGGCGCGGCGCCTCGGCGCGGAACTGCCGCTCACGGTGCGCACCACCAGCCTCGCCGCGCATGCCTTGCCGCCGGAGTACGAAGGCCGCGCCGACGCCTACATCGACGACGCCTGCGCCTGGCTGCCGCAGTTGCATGCCGAAGGCCTGGTCGACGCGGTAGATGTGTTCTGCGAACGCATCGGCTTTACGCCCGCGCAAACCCGGCGCATGTTCAACGCCGCCAAGAAGCTCGGCCTGCCGGTGAAGCTGCATGCCGAACAGCTCAGCGACCAGGGCGGCGCGCGGCTGGCCGCCGAGTACGCGGCGCTGAGCTGCGACCACCTGGAATACCTGAGCGACGACGGCGTGCGCGCGATGGCTGCCGCCGGCACGGTGGCGGTGCTGCTGCCCGGCGCCTACTACTTCCTGCGCGAGACGAAACTGCCGCCGATCCAGGCGCTGCGCAGCGCGGGGGTGCCGATCGCGATTGCCACCGACCACAACCCTGGCTCCTCGCCAACCTTGTCGCCGCTGCTGATGCTCAACATGGCCTGCACCCTGTTCCGCTTCACGCCCGAAGAAGCGCTGCGCGGCATGACGGTGAACGGCGCGCTGGCGCTCGGGCTGCACGACCGCGGCCACCTCGCGCCCGGCCAGCGCGCCGACTTCGTGGCCTGGCCGCTGGAGCACCCGAGCGAGCTGGCGTATGGGTTCGGACAGCGGCCACAAGCGCGTTTGGTGATCGCGGGCCGGGAGGTGATGCAGTGAACAACAACGTCTTTACGCTGCACCGTGGCAACTTGCCGCTGCTGGTCAGCGTGCCGCACGCCGGCCGCGAGATATCGCCCGAGGTGAGCGCGCAGTTGCTGCCGCGTGCGCTGGCGGTGGAAGACACCGACTGGCACCTGGAGCGCCTGTACGACTTCGTGCGCGCACGCGGCGCCAGCCTGATCGTGCCGCGCCATTCCCGCTACGTGGTCGACTTGAACCGCCCGAGCGACAACCAGCCGATGTACCCCGGCGTCAACAACACCGAGTTGTGCCCGACGCGGCACTTCACCGGCCACCCGATCTACCCCGAAGGCGGCGCGCCCGACGACGCCGAAGTGAAGCGCCGCGTCGCGCTTTACTGGCAGCCCTACCACGACGCGATCGACGCCGAACTCGCGCGCCTCAAGGCCGCCCATGGCCACGCTATCCTCTTCGACGGCCACAGCATCAAGAGCGAACTGCCCTGGCTCTTCGAGGGCCACCTGCCCGACCTGAACTTCGGCACCGTGGACGGCAGCAGTTGTGCGCCGAGCCTGCGCGACGCGCTGGCCGCGGTGCTCGATGCGCAACAAGACTTCAGCCACATCGTCGACGGCCGCTTCAAGGGCGGCCAGATCACCCGCCACTACGGCGCACCGGCACGCGGCATCCACGCGGTGCAGATGGAGATGTGCTGGCGCGCCTACCTCGGCGACGAGGCCCACCCCGAAGTCTGGAGCGACGAACGCGCCGCGAAAGCGCAGGCGCTGCTGGCGCGCCTGGTCGACACGATGCTGGCATGGCGGCCGTGAGCGGGCGTGCCGTCGCCCGTGTTGTTGCCATGCGCCTGCGTCTCGACACGGTGGACTCGCAGCACCGCGACGCCTTGACTGTGTGTTTCGAGAAGGCCCTGTCGCTGTGAATGTGCCTGTGAATGCCCCCATGACCCCCACCGACCCGAACCTGCTCTGGGCGCCCCGGGCCTGGCTCGCCGGCCGCGGCAGCCTGCGCGAGCAAGGCGGCTGGCACGACGCGGTGCTGCTGCGCATCGACAAACGCGGCCATTGGGCCGAGATCACCCCCGGCGTGCACAAACCGCCGGCACAGGCGCAACGCCTGCCCGGCCCGCTGCTGCCGAGCCTGGTGGACACGCACAGCCACGCCTTCCAGCGCGCCTTTGCCGGCCTGGCCGAGCGGCGTGATGTTGATGGCACGCGCGAGGCCGACGACTTCTGGAGTTGGCGCGACCGCATGTACCGCGTGGCCTTGCGCATCACCCCCGCGCAGTTGCGCGCGGTCGCGGCGCAGCTTTATGTGGAGCTGCTGCGCGGCGGCTACACGCAGGTGTGCGAGTTCCACTACCTGCAACACGACCACGACGGCCGCGCGTATGCGGACCCGCTGGCGATGAGCTGGGCCTTGAGCGACGCGGCGCAGAACGCCGGCATTGGCCTGACGATGCTGCCGGTGCTCTACGAACGTGCCGGCTTCTCGCAGCCTGCGCTGCGTGAGGACCAGCGGCGCTTTGCCTCGTCGGCCGACGCGGTGTGGCGCTGGCGAGGCGAGATTGCCGCCGCGGCAGCTCAGCGCGCCTCGGCACAGGGCAGGCCGTTGCTGAACGCCGGTGTCGCCATCCATTCGCTGCGCGCGGCCGCACCTGAAAACATCCACCGCCTGCGCGCGCTGGCCGAGGGCTTCGACGGCCCGATCCACATCCATGTCGCCGAACAGACCGCCGAGGTCGACGACTGCCTCAACGCCACCGGCGCGCGCCCGATCGAATGGCTGGCACGCGAGGGCCTGCTCGACCCGCGCTGGCAACTGGTGCATGCCACCCACAGCACCCGCGCCGAGATCGACGCGGTGCAAAAGAGCGGCGCCGGCGTGGTGCTCTGCCCGAGCACCGAAGCCAACCTCGGGGACGGCCTGGCCGACCTGCGCGGCTGGCTCGACGCCGGCGTGCCGACCTCCGTCGGCTCCGACAGCCAAGTCACCCGTGCCTGGCGCGAAGAGCTGCGCTGGCTCGACTATGGCCAGCGTTTATTGCACCGCCAGCGCAACATCGCCGCGTCGCCGCGCGGCGGCATGCCGTCCACCGCACAACGCCTCTTCTCCCGCGCGGTGCAGGCCGGCGGCCCGGCGGCCGGCTTCGCGAGCTGGGGCCTGGAAGTCGGCGCCCGCGCCGACGCGCTGGTGGTGGACCTGCACGACGCCAGCGTGCTCGGCGTGCCGCCCGGGTTCCTGCTCGACGCCCTCGTCTTCTCCAGCCCCGGCCGCCCCTGGCACAGCGTGCTGGTGGCCGGGCGCTGGGTGGTGCAGGCGCACCGGCACGAGGGCGCGGACAAAGTGGCGCGGGAGTTCGAGGGGGCGATGCGGGAGATTTGGATCGGCGACGTCTGAAGGCGCCTTCTGGCTCCTTCCCCCTTGATGGGATGGGGGTGCTTGTTTTGGGTAGCGTCGAGGTGCGACCACCCCGCCCCCACCCTCCCCCGTCAAGGGGGAGGGAGCAACCGCGCGACGCTCTCCCGCGCGCGCTCGGCCACGCCGCGCCCCACGGCACCGGCGATGCCCATCGCCACACCCGCGGTCAGCATCCGCTCGAACACACCACGCACCTGCTCCCCCGTCACCGCATGCAGCTGCGCCAGGCGCTCCTCGCCCGGGCGCACCCGCCCGAGCGCAAAGAGATCGAGCGCCGCCGCTTCGAGCCGGCGCGACGGCCGCTCCTGCGCCAGTGCCGCGCGCACCACGAGCTGGTGGCGCGCGCGTTCCAGGTCCACGGCCGAGATGCTTTCGGCCTGGGCCGTGAGCAGGCGCATCAGCTCGCGCAGCACCTCGTCGAGCTTGTCCGGCGCCACCGCCGCCTCCAGCGCAAACTGGCCGCCGAAGTCGAACAGGTCGGCCGCGCAGGCGGCGTGGTAGACCAGCCCGCGGCGCTCGCGCAGTTCGGCCATCAGCGGTGAGCTCATGCCCTCGCCGAAGAGCGCGGCGGCCAGCTCGCAGGCGGTGTCGGGGTCGGTGCTGTCGATGGCTCCGCGGTCACTCAGGCCGAGGCCGCTTGCACGCTCGCCGCCATTGGCGCTGTGGCCACGCTGCGCAAGGCTGCTTGCGCGCTCGCCCCCACGTGCCGGCAGCGGGAACCCGAGCGCCAACTGCGTCTGGCTGCTGCCGGCCAGGCGCCGCGCCCGCACGCCGCCGCCCGACCACGCCGGCGCCTCGACGATATTCGGCGCGCCAGGCGGCAACCCAGCAAACGCGGCCTCCATCTCGCGCAGCACCGCCTCCGCGCCGATGCCGCCGGCCGCGGCCACCACCATGTTGGCGCCGGTGAACTGGCGCCGCACATGGCCCAACAGATCGTCGCGGGTAAAGCGCTGGATGTTGGCGCGGCGGCCGATCACCGGCTGCGCCGCCGGGTGCAGGCCCCAACCCGCGCGGTCGAAGAGGCCGTAGGCGGTGGACATCGGGTCCTCCTCGACCTCGGTGTGCTCGGCCAGCAGCACCGCGCGCTCGCGCTCGAGTTCCGCCTCGGGGAAGCTGGCCTGCGTCACGATGTCGGCCAGCATGCGCACGAAGGCCGGCGCGTCCGCGCCCAGGCCGCGCATGTAGAACGCGGTGTGGTCCTTGTCGGTATGCGCGTTCACCTCCGCGCCGAGCGCCTCGGCGTCGAGGTTGATGCGCGCGCAGTCCCGCTCGCGCGTGCCCTTGAACACCATGTGCTCGACCACATGGCTGATGCCGTTCAAGGCCCGCGCCTCGTGCGCGCTGCCGGTGCGGATGAAGACGGCGACGTTGGCGGTGGCGAGGTGGGGCAGCGGGATGGCGAGGGCTTGGATGCCGTTGCGCAGGTGGCTGGTGGTTGCACTGGAGGCGGCGCCGGCGGAACCGGGCACGGATGCCGATGCCGATGCGGGTTCGAGCACGGATCCAGGCGCGGCGCGGGGTGTCGAGGGCATCGCGCAAGTATGCGCGGCAGGCCAAGCAGCCGGCCATAAACTGCACCCCCCGCTCCTCGCCACAGGCCCAGCATGCTCACCGTCAACAAACTCATCCCACACGGCCAGGGGCTGGCGGCGGTGCTGCTCAAACGCGCCACGAACATCGAGCTCGACTGGGACGTGCGCTGCAAAAGCCGCTTCGACGCCACCGACAGCGCCGGCCGCTCGCTCGGCGTGTTCCTGCCGCGCGGCGCGGTGGTTCGCGGCGGCGACGTGCTGGTGGCCGAAGACGGCTCGCTGATCCGTGTGCACGCGGCGGCCCAGCCGGTGCTGGTGGTGAAACATTGCAGCGAACACGGCTCCCACTTCGACCTGCTGCGCGCGGCGTATCACCTGGGCAACCGGCATGTGCAGCTGGAGCTGCAGAGCGACCACCTGAAGCTCGAACCCGACCATGTGCTGGTGGACATGCTCAGGGCGATGCACCTGATCGTGAGCGCCGAACACGCGCCCTTCGAGCCCGAGGCGGGCGCGTACGTCGCCGGTGGACACGCACACACTGGGCACGAGCATGGGCACGAGCACGAGCATGGCGACGGTC
>JANNGZ010000497.1:0-3961 GCA_031404155.1 Burkholderiales bacterium | reverse complement strand
CTGCGCGCTTTGCAGCAGCGTGTTGCCGACCGCCACGCCGATGCGCAGGGTGCCGAAGTCGAACGCGAGAAACGAGGAGGCCTGGGTCACGACCGGCGCCACGGGGCTCGTCTCAAGCAAATGTGGCTTTGCCACTTTGCTTGACCCCTGGGGGCGGGAATGACGAAGTCATTTCCTGGGGATGCTCACAAGGAAACGCCGGGCCGACCCAAGTTTCCTTGCTCCCCCTCGGGGGGGCGGACGCCGCGAGGCGGCGGCCTTGGGGGCGCTCATGAGTGCCCCGCCTCCTGCGACAGCATGCGCGGGTCGAAGCCGAGCAGCGAGAGAGCGCGGTCGTAGCGCTGCTCCACCGGCGTGTCGAAGATGACTTCGGGCTTGGCATCGACGCTGAGCCAGCCGTTACGCGACAACTCGTCTTCGAGCTGGCCGGCGCCCCAGCCGCTGTAGCCGAGCGTGATCAGGATCTTCTTCGGCCCCGCGCCCTGGGCCAGCGCTTCGAGCACGTCCTTGCTGGTGGTCATCTCCAGGCCACCGCCGGGGATCGAGAGCGTGGAGTTGTAGGGCGTGGTCGCGTCGTCGCGTTTTTCGTGCAGCACAAAACCGCGCTCGGTCTGCACCGGACCGCCGAAGTACACCGGCGCCTCGGCCAGGTCTTCGCGGTCCAGCGTGAGTTCGACCTTCTCGAACAGCTTGCGCACCTTGATGTCGATCGGCTTGTTGATCACCAGCCCGAGCGCGCCCTTTTCGGTGTGCTCGCAGAGGTAGACCACAGAGCCGGCGAAAGTCTCGTCGGCCATGCCCGGCATCGCGATCAGGAACTGATTCGTGAGGTTGATGCGCTCGCTGCCGGACATGCGGCCGATTCTATTCCCGGGCCTCACGCGCGGGCCACAACTCCTGGGCCAAACTGCGCGCCGTGGACAAGCCTTTCGACAGCGCCCTGGTCTGGCTGCGCCGCGACCTGCGCGCCGACGACAACGCCGCCCTCTTCCACGCGCTGAAAGCGGCGCGGCAGGTCTGGTGCGCGTTTGTCTTCGACCGCGAAATCCTCGACCCGCTGCCGCGGGCCGACCGGCGGGTGGAGTTCATCCGCGACTCGCTGCTGGGGCTGGACGCACAACTGCGCGCCCTCGCGGCATCGCACGGGGTGGAAAACGCCGGGCTGATCGTGCGCCATGGCGTGGCGCGCGAGCTGCTGCCGGCACTCGCCGTGGAGCTGCATGTGCAGGCGGTGTTTGCCAACCATGACGACGAGCCGGCCGCGCTGGCCCGCGACGCGCAGGTGCGCGGGCATCTCTCCAACGCCGGCATCGTGCTGCACACCAGCAAGGACCATGTGGTCTTCGAGCGCGCCGAAGTCATGACCGCCGGCGGCGGTGCGTACAGCGTGTTCACGCCGTACAAAAACGCCTGGCTGAAGAAGCTTGAACCGTACTACCTGAAGGCCTACCCGGTGGCGCGTTACGCCGGCGCGCTGGCGCCCCTGCCGCCCGGCGCGGGCGTGGTGCCGGGGCTGGCGGCGATCGGTTTCGAGCCGAGCAACCTGCACACGCTCAAGCTGCCGAGCGGCCCGGCAGGCGCCCAGGAATTGCTCGCCGACTTTCTCGACGAGCGCATCCACCACTACCACGAGACTCGCGACTTCCCCGCGGTGAAGGGGCCGAGCTACCTGAGCACCCACCTGCGCTTCGGCACGGTGTCGGTGCGGCAGTTGGCACGCGAGGCCTGGCAACGCATGCTCGCCGGTTCGCGCGGTGCCGAGGTGTGGCTGTCGGAGCTGGTCTGGCGCGACTTCTACCACCAGGTGCTGCACCACCACCCGCATGTGGTGGGCCATGCCTTCAAGCCGGCTTACGAGCGCATCAAGTGGGAGCATGGCAAACACGCCGACTCGCTGTTTGCCGCCTGGTGTGACGGCCGCACCGGCTACCCGCTGGTGGACGCGGCGATGCAGCAGATCAACCAGACCGGCTACATGCACAACCGCCTGCGCATGGTCGTCGCGAGCTTTCTCACCAAAGACCTCGGCATCGACTGGCGCCGCGGCGAGGCCTACTTCGCCACCCACCTGAACGACTTCGACCTCGCCGCCAACAACGGCGGCTGGCAATGGGCGGCGTCCACCGGTTGCGACGCGCAGCCCTACTTCCGCATCTTCAACCCGGTGAGCCAGAGCGAGAAGTTCGATGCCAGCGGCAAATTCATCCGCCGCTACTTGCCGCAACTGGGCGCCCTGCCCGACGCGGCGCTGCATGCACCCTGGCTGGCGCGTCCGGTGGACCTGGCCGCGGCCAATTTCAAACTCGGGGTTGACTACCCCGCGCCGGTCGTCGACCACGAAGAGGCGCGGGCACGCACGCTGGCGCGTTACGCCGCGGTGAAAACTTAGTACCCCATTTTACAAGTACGGCCACGTAATGAAATCGATGCGTTTCGGGTCAGGGCTAGGCGCAAACCGCAGCGATACCTGGTGGTATCGCGAGGATTTGCAACGACGCCATGGCCAGAAAGGCGCGATTTCATGTGGCCGCATTCGTGAAATGGGGTACTTAGGCGCCGCCTTCCGCGGCGTGGGCCGCCAGCGCGGATCAGAGCCCAGCCGCAGGCTGGTTCACGAACCGCGAAACGATCGGCGCAAAACGCCGCGGCCAATCGTGCAGCGCCACGTCGCTGCCGTCGAACACACTGCGAAAGAAGGCCAACGCCAACTGGCGCGTGGCCGACTTGACCTGCGGGTTGAGCGCGGCGCCGCCACTGCCGGCGCGGTCGGTGAACATGCTGTGCGAGCCGCCGTCGAACATGGCGAGCACCTTGCGTGTGCTGCCCACCGCGTCGAACACCGCCACGCGGTCGTTGCTGCCCGAGTAGTAGCCGGGGATGCGGATCACGTCTTCGGTGGCGGTGATGTGCAGGCTGGGCACACGCAGCGTCTGCAAGATGGCCGCGGTGTCGGCCTGGCCGTAAAACGGTGGCGCAGAGATCAGCACCGCGGCGGCGATGCGCGGGTCTTGCAGGTCCACCAACTGCCCGCTGCGGGTGACCCGCGCGCCCGCGGCCAGCATCGTGGTGTTGGCGCCGTAGGAATGCCCTGCCGCCACGATGCGCCGGTTGTCGATGCGCGCGCCGCGCTCGCCGGCGAGCAATTGGTCGAGGGCAAAGCGCAGGTCCTTGACGCGGTCGATCGCCTCGCGGTCCTGCGCCGCGCCTTGCAGCCGCCCGAGCAGAGACAGCGGGTTGCCGAACCAGAGTTCGCGGTCGCTCCCCACATGCTGGAGATGCAGGCTGGCATAACCCTGGCTGGCCCAGTAGGCGCCGAGGTAGCTGTAGCCGCGCCGCGAACCGCCGATGCCATGCGAAAAAACAACCAGCGGCAGCTTGGCGTCGCTGCTGGCGCGAACCGGCCAGTACAGGCGCACCGGCACCGCGCGGTGGCGGGTGCTGTCGAGCCAGTCCAGATCGAAGGCTTCGAAGGAAGCCAGGTCGACCTCGGCCGCCGCGTCGGCCAGGTTGGCCATGGCGGCCCGGGCCACCGGCCGCGCCACCTCGGCGTCGGCCTGTGCCGCCCGCGCGAAGGGCGCGAGCAGAAGCCCGGCGAGCGTGAGCAGCAATACCGGGAAAAATCTGGAGCGCAGGGGCATGGGCGGCGGATGTGGGTGCGCAGGCCGGCCAGTGTGCCAGCGGGCTCGTGGCGGCGCTGGGCGTCGGTCACTAAAAACCGCCGGCGCCACCGTGTTTCCCAGGACGGCGCGGGGCCGCTCGCGCCGCGCGGGGTACCTGTGCTCAGGCCCTTCGCCCGGCTCAGGACGCACGGGCCGTTCGACAAGCTCAGGCCATCGCCGGCGCCGCGGCGTAGCGCGCCACCAGCGCGAGCAGGTCCTCTTCCGAGTAGGGCTTGCCGAGGTAATGGTCGACGCCGAGTTCGGCCGCCACGTCGCGGTGTTTCTGCGCGATGCGCGAGGTG
>JANNGZ010000496.1:0-2271 GCA_031404155.1 Burkholderiales bacterium | reverse complement strand
CGCTCCTGGTCGCCGCCGTGTCGTTCCTGGCCTTCGCCATGCCAGGACGTCCGGGGCTCCGCTACGGCAACGCGGTGCTCGCCACCTGGCTGATGGTCTCCGCCATCGTGCTGCCGCACGAGTCGCTCGGCACCGTGCTCCACGACGCCGGCCTGGCGCTGCTGATCGCCGCGGTCACCTTCGTGGCGCCGGCCCACTGGCTGGCGCACTATCGGGAGGAGCACGGCGGCGCCAGGGCCCACTGACCTCACCCCCCCCGCGCCACCTGCTCCACCAGCCGCGCCGCCACCCTGGCG
This sequence comes from Burkholderiales bacterium, assembly GCA_031404155.1. Taxonomy (GTDB): domain Bacteria; phylum Pseudomonadota; class Gammaproteobacteria; order Burkholderiales; family Burkholderiaceae_C; genus JANNGZ01. The sequence goes on along the minus strand of JANNGZ010000496.1, from coordinate 1,975 downwards.
GTCCGGCCGTCGAGGTCGAGCCTGGGGTTGAGCTCGGCCACCTCGAAGAGCGCCAGCTTGCCGCTCGCCAGGACACACGCGCCCGGTGGCGCCGCCGTTCGAGGGCGTGGTCGTCGCCGAAATCGTCGAGGCCGTGCAGCACCCCAACGCCGACCGGCTGCGCGTGTGCAAGGTGCTGGCGGGCGCGTATACGCCCGACGGCCCGCTGCAAGTCGTCTGCGGTGCGCCGAACGCGCGTGTCGGCTTGCGTGTGCCGCTGGCGCTGGTGGGGGCCGAGCTGCCGCCTGCGCAAGAAGGCGCCGCGCCGTTTGTCATCAAGGTCGGGAAACTGCGCGGTGTCGACAGCTTCGGCATGCTGTGCTCGGCGCGCGAGTTGAAGCTGTCGGACGACCACGGCGGCCTGCTCGAACTGCCGGCCGATGCGCCGGTGGGCGTCGACATTCGCGATCTGCTGGCGCTGGACGACGCGGTGTTCACGCTCAAGCTCACGCCCAACCTGGCGCATGCGCTCAGCGTGTATGGCGTGGCGCGCGAAGTCTCGGCACTCACCGGTGCGCCGCTGCTGACGCCAGCCATCGCACCCGTGCCGGCCACGCACGACCAACGCCTGCCGGTGCATGTCGAAGCCCCCGACCTGTGCGGGCGCTTTTCCGGCCGCATCCTGCGCAACGTCAACACCCGGGCCGCCACGCCCGCGTGGATGGTCGAGCGGCTGGCGCGCTGCGGGCAGCGCTCGGTGTCGGCGCTGGTGGATATCTCGAACTACGTGATGTTCGAGTACGGCCGGCCGACGCACATCTTCGATCTGGACAAGATCCACGAGCGGCTCATCGTGCGGTGGGGCAGGGCGGGTGAAAGCCTGAAGCTGCTCAACGGCAGCAGCGTCGAGCTCGATGCCACGGTGGGCGTGATCGCCGATGCGCGCGAGGTCGAGTCGCTTGCCGGCATCATGGGCGGCGATACCACGGCGGTGTCTGACGACACGCGGCATGTCTATGTGGAGGCGGCGTTCTGGTGGCCGCAGGCGGTGGCCGGGCGCTCGCGGCGCTACAACTTTTCAACCGACGCCGGGCATCGTTTCGAGCGGGGTGTCGATCCCGCGCTGACGGCCGCGCACATCGAGCGCATCACGCGGCTGATCCTGGACATCTGCGGCGGCCCCGACACGCAGTGCGGCCCGCTGGACGACCAGGTGTTGAGCCTGCCGCAGGCCCGACCGGTGGCACTGCGCGTGGCGCGCGCGGCCCAGGTCATCGGCATGCCGTTGACGCAGGCACAGTGCACCGAAGTCTTCCGCCGCCTGGGCTTCACTTTCAGTGAAACACCGGGCTTGATCGACGTGACGCCGCCGAGCTGGCGCTTCGACCTGCAGATCGAGGAAGACCTGATCGAAGAAGTGGCGCGCATCGTCGGCTACGACAAGCTGCCCGATACGCCGCCGCTGGCGCCCATCCGCGCCCGCGTACCCAGCGAAACGCGGCGCAGCGCGTTTGCGGTGCGCCAGCTGATGGGCTCGCTGGACTACCAGGAAACCATCAACTACAGCTTCGTCGAAGAGCGCTGGGAACATCAGCTTGCCGGCAACCCGAACCCGATCCGCCTGCTCAACCCGATCGCCGCGCCGCTGGCCGTGATGCGTTCCAGCCTGCTCTGCAGCCTGCTTGGCGTGCTGCACTACAACCTGGCGCGCCGCGCCAGCCGCGTGCGCGTGTTCGAAGTCGGCCGCGTCTTCAGGCGCGACGCCAGCGTGCCCGATGGCGGCTCGACCGTCGCTGGCGTGGCCCAGCCGATGCGCTTAGGCGCCCTGGGTTACGGCGCGGCGGATTCAGCGCAATGGGGCACCCGGGAACGCGCGCTCGACTTCTTCGACCTGAAGGGCGACATTGAAGCGCTGCTGGCGCCGCGCAAGCCGCGCTTCGTGGCCGACGACAGCCACCCGGCGTTGCACCCGGGCCGCTGCGCGCGCGTAGAGCTG
>JANNGZ010000495.1:0-7810 GCA_031404155.1 Burkholderiales bacterium | reverse complement strand
GGCCTCTCGGCCGTTCAGGCCAGCAGCGCCCGCGCGTCGTTGGCCACTTCGTGGCGATATAGCGGCTGATGCGTGGCCACCGAGCGCAGCGCGCCCACCAGCGGCGGCAGCAGCGCCACCTGGCGCACCAGCGCCTGGATGCTCGCGGCGCCGGTCTTGACGCGGATGCTGCTGACCTGGGTGCGTACCGTGGCCAGGCCCACGCCCTGGTCGCCGGCAATCTGGCGCGGGGTGTCGCCGGCGCACAGGCCTTCGAGCACGCGGGTCTCAGCGGGCGTCAAGCGCTGGCAGCGGGCAAAGCCCTGCACCGAGAGTTGCTGGCAGACACGCCGCTTGCCGAACATCAGCAGCGTGGCGGGTTGGCCGTCGGGCCCGCGCGTGCCCAGCGGCACCACCGCCACGCTCACCCGCTGCGTGCCTTCGCCAATGGCCAGCATGCGGCGCAGGCCGCGCCGCGCGGCGTCGGCCAGCGCTTCACGCACCGGTGCCACGTCGCGGGCGTCGCGCACCCGGATCTCGCTGCCGAGCAGCTGCAGCGGGTGGTCAGCGTCGAGTTCACTGCGCGCCACATGGTTGGCATGCACCACGCGGCTCTCGTCGCAGAGCAGCAGCATGCCGTAGTCGATCTCGTCCAGCGTCAGCGCCAGCCATTGCCAGCTCGGGTCGTTGGCCTGGCGGCGCTCGGGGCCGAGGTAGAGGGCGCGATCGCCTTCGCTGTGCGTGGCGTGGGCCGGCCGCGCCGGCTGGAGGGCGGCGGTCTGGGGTACCAGCAGGTCAAACATGGCTCTTCTCCCGTGGCCCCGCCGCAGGCAACATGCCTTGTGGCGGGGTGAGGAAAGAGTAGGTTTTGTCGGTGCGCCCGGGCGGTGAATCTGCCGCGCCGGATTTGTGAACTATTCACCTCGGCCCCCGAAGGGATTCCGAATGCCCTGAGCTTGTCGAAGGGCGGACTCAGATTGCACGGACCCTTTGCGAACCGCAGGGCGAACGGAATCGTCAGAACAGCGCCATGCTCAGCTTGCGCCGGTACTGGTCGACCACCGGGTCCGACGGCGCCGCGGCGGCCTTGCCGGTGAGTTCGAGCGTGCCCTTCTTGGCCTCGGCCGCAGCGGCCTTCGGCAACGGCTTGCTTAACAGCTCAAGGATCGCCACGTAGGTCTTGCGCGCGAGTTCGTTGCTCCAGGCCTTGTCGCGTATCACGATCTCGAGCAGCTCGTCCATCGCGGCGGTGAAACGTGCGGCGGCAAAGTGGCCTTGCGCAAGTTCGAAGCGGGCGTCGAAGTCGCGCTTGTTGGCCGCGATCGCAGTGCCGAGCGCCTCCGCGCTGCGTGCCGTGGGGGCGCGTTCGCAGGCCGCCAGCCAATGCCCGAGGGCGGCAATGCGCGGCTCCAGCGCGGCCTTGCCGGCCACCGGCTCGTACGCCGAACGCGCCTGCGCCACGCGGCCGGCTTCGAGCAGCAGCTTCACGTAGTCGTTGCGGGCCGCGTCGTTGGCCGGGTCGATCGCCACCGCCTGCTGGAGCTTGGCCAGCGCCGCCTCGGTGTCGCCTTCGGCGGCCAGCTCCTCGGCCTCTTCCACCTCGGCTTCGGCCTCTGCTTCTTCGGTGCTCGGCACATGTTTGTCGAGGAACTGGCGGATCTGCGCCTCGCCTTGTGCGCCGACAAACCCGTCCACCGGCTGCCCCTGGTCGAAGAGGACGCAGAACGGAATCGAGCGCACCCCGAAGGCCTGGCTGAGCTGGCCTGCAATGTCGGGCTGGTCGTCGCTGTTGAGCTTGGCCAGCTTGAAGCGGCCGGCGTAGGCGGCCTCAAGCTTTTCGAGCAGTGGCCCCAGGGTGCGGCAGGGGCCGCACCAGGGTGCCCAGATGTCCAGCAGGATCGGCTGGCGCATCGAGTCGTTGATCAGGTCGGCTTCGAAGTTCTTGAGCGTGATGTCGATCATGGTGAAGGGGCAGGTGAACCCCGCCCGCCTACAATTCAAGGTTCGTTTTCAGCCGCGGAGGCCGTGTGAGCCAGATGCCCGTGGTCGCTGTATTGATGGGCTCCAGCAGCGACTGGGAAACCCTCAAACATGCGGCCGAGATTCTCGCCGAGTTCGGCATCCCGCATGAAACTCGGGTCGTCTCGGCGCACCGCATGCCCGACGACATGTTCGCCTACGCGCAAGACGCCGCCGCGCGCGGCCTGAAGGCGATCATCGCAGGCGCCGGCGGCGCGGCCCACCTGCCGGGCATGCTGGCGGCCAAAACCTGCGTGCCGGTGCTCGGTGTGCCGGTGGCGAGCCAACACCTGCAGGGCGTGGATTCGCTGCACTCGATCGTGCAGATGCCCAAGGGCGTGCCGGTGGCCACCTTCGCGATCGGCAACGCCGGCGCCGCCAACGCGGCGCTGTTCGCGGTGGCGATGCTGGCCAATGAAGACTCAGGCCTGCGGGTGAAGCTCGAGGCCTACCGCGCCAAGCAGACCGACGCCGCGCGTGCGATGACGGGTGAGCTGAAGTGACGCGCGCCCTTGCCTTGCTCCCTCCCCCTCGACGGGGGAGGGTGGGGGTGGGGGTGGTCGCGCCACCGGCGGTCGTAGCGCCGATCACCCCCATCCCGGCCTTTCCCCGTCAAGGGGGAAGGAGTACTCAAGAGCGCCGAAGCCCGCTGGAGTCAAGACCGTGAAGCGCCCGATCCTCCCCGGCGTGCTCGGCGCCGACGGCCGCCCGGCCACGCTCGGCGTGATGGGCGGCGGCCAGCTCGGCCGCATGTTCGTCAATGCGGCGCACGCGATGGGTTACTTCACCGCGGTGCTCGACCCCGACCCCGCGAGCCCGGCCGGCCTGGTGGCCCACTATCACATCGAGACCGACTTCCTCGACGAGCAGGGCCTGGCGCAGCTGATGCAGCGCAGCGCGGCGGTCACCATCGAGTTCGAGAACGTGCCCGCGGTGGCGCTGGTCACGCTCGGTGCGCACCGCCCGGTGGCGCCCACCGCGCAAGCGGTGGCCACCTGCCAGGACCGCGCCGCCGAGAAGGCCGCGTTCAAGCTGTGTGGTGTGCCTTGCGCACCCTATGCGGTGGTCGAAAGCGAAGCCGACCTGGCCAAGGTGCGCGACGAGCTCTTGCCCGGCATCCTGAAGACCGCGCGCCTGGGCTACGACGGCAAGGGCCAACTGCGGGTGGGCAGCCGCGCCGAACTCGCGGCCGCCTTCGCCCAACTCAAGCAGCAGCCCTGCGTGCTCGAACGGCGCCTGTCGCTGAAGCACGAGCTGAGCGTGATCGTCGCCCGCGCTTCCACCGGTGAGGCAGTGCACTTCCCGGTGCAGCAGAACCTGCACCGCAGCGGCATCCTCGCGGTGACGCAGGTGCCCGCGCCCGACGTGCCCGAGGCGACGCAGAAGCAGGCGGTAGCGGCCGCACTCGCGATCGCCGAACGCCAGGGCTACATCGGCGTGTTGTGCGTCGAGTTCTTCGTGCTCGACGACGGCTCGCTGGTGGCCAACGAGATGGCGCCGCGCCCGCACAACTCGGGCCACTACAGCATCGACGCCTGCGATGTGTCGCAGTTCGATCTGCAGGTGCGCACTCTGGCCGGCCTGCCGCTGGTGGCGCCTCGCCAGCATTCGGCCGCTGTGATGATCAACCTGCTCGGCGACCTCTGGTTCGCTCGCAACGCCGGACACGACAGCGACCGCGAGACCGCGCCGCCCTGGGTACCGGTGCTCGCGCTGCCCGGCACCCACCTGCACCTGTACGGCAAGGCCAGCGCGCGGCGCGGCCGCAAGATGGGGCACCTCACCGTGACCGCGGCCGATGCCGCCGGCGCGCGGGCGGTGGCTTTGCAGGCGGCAGCGTTGCTCGGCATCGAGGCTTTCTGAGCCTGGCCTTGGCCCCGATGCGTGAGCCGGTCTTGATGCGCCCGTGGCGGCTTCACTTGTTGCGAGGCGGCGCCAGGTGATCGTGCCCGGCACCGAGGCGTCGGCCCTCGCTGGCGCGGCGCAGGCCATCGCCGCGGGCGGGCTGGTCGCCTTCCCCACCGAAACCGTCTACGGCCTCGGCGCGCGAGCCGACAGCGACGCCGCGGTGGCGCGCATCTTCGCCGCCAAGGGCCGGCCGAGCGAACACCCGCTGATCGTGCATGTGGCCGATGCCGAGGGTGCGGCGGCGTTTGCGGCCGAAATCTCGCCCATGGCACGGCGCTTGATGGAGAGCTTCTGGCCCGGCCCGCTCACCGTGATCGTGCGCCGCCGCGAGGGCATGGCCGCTGCGGCCGCCGGTGGCCAAGACACCATCGGCCTGCGCTGCCCCGCGCACCCGGTGGCGCAGGCGCTGCTGCGCGCCTGCGCGGCCCTGGGCGTGCCGGGCCTGGCAGCGCCGAGCGCCAACCGCTTCGGCCGTGTCAGCCCGACCACCGCCGCTCATGTGCGGGCCGAGTTCGACGAGCACGACCCGCTGCGGGTGCTCGACGGCGGCGCCTGCGAGATCGGCATCGAGTCGAGCATCGTCGACTGCTCGCGCGCGCATGCGGTGCTGCTGCGCCCGGGCGTGATCGAACGCGCGCGCATCGAGGCGGTGCTCGGCGAGCCGCTGCGCGAGCGCGACGACGACGCGCCACGCGCCTCAGGCACGCTGGACGCGCACTACGCACCCCGCGCCAAGGTGCGGCTGATGTCGGCGGCCATGTTGCGCGACGCGCTGGCGCTGCTCGGACCGCAGGCCGAGCTGGGCCTGGCGGTATATTCCCGCACGTTGCGGCCGGCAGGCGCGCGTGTCGTGTTCCGCCGCATGCCGGACTCGGCCCGCGCCACGGCGCACGAACTGTTTGCCGTGCTGCGAGAGCTGGACACCTCGGGCGTCGCGCTCATCTGGGCGGAGCAGCCGCCCGACACACCCGACTGGGACGGTGTCCGCGACCGCTTGCAACGCGCCGCGGCGGCGTGAAGCGCCGGGCTGCCCAAGCTGTCGAGACCCGAAATCGACACCCGAAATCGACCACTGGAGAGTTCATGAGTTTCTTGAGATGGTTTGCTGCACCGCGCACCTGGCGCCTCGCGGCCGCCGCCGGCGCGCTGCTGGTGCTGGGCGGCTGCAGCGGCAGCTCGCAGATCGAGCCCTTCAAGGCCACGCGCTTCTTTGCCTTCGGCGACGAAACGAGCCTGATCAACGCCGACGGCAGCAAGTACACCGTCAACGCCCTCAAGGTGGACGACACGCTGGACTGCGCCGCCGCGCCGCTGTGGGTGCAAACCGTGGCCACCGGCTTCGGCCTGGTGTTCCCCCAATGCAACCCGAACAACCTGGCCGACCCGCAGGCGCGCACGCTCGCCGGGGTGGGCGCCAAAGCCGCCGACTTCACGGCGCAGGTGGATGCCTTTGTCGCCGCCAACACGCCCGCCGACAAGGACCTCACCACGGTGCTGGTCGGCATGTACGACGTGCTCGAGCTGTACGCGCAGTACCCGGCGCGCAGCCTGGCCGACCTGAGCCGCGAATTGCGCAGCCGTGGTGGTGTGGTCGGCGCGCAGGTGAACCGGTTGGCGCAGCTCGGCCCCGCGGTGCTGGTGGCCACCATCCCCGACCTCGGCTCGACCCCGTTCGGGCTGGCCGAGAAGGCCGCCAACACCGACACCGACCGCGCTGCGTTGCTCTCCGAGCTGACCTCGTCCTTCAACGCCGGCATCCGCCTGGGCATCAACAACGACGGGCGGCTGATCGGCATCGTGCTCGGCGACGACGAGGTGCAGCGCTATGTGCGCTTCCCGCTCAGCTACGGCTTCCTCTCGACGCCGCCAGCGGCCACCCAGGGCGCGGCCTGCCTGGCCACCGCGCCGCTGCCGACTTGCAATGCCAAACTGCTGGTGGCCGGCGCCACGCCGTTCAACTATGTGTGGGCCGACAGCCTGCGCCTGAGCGCCGGCGCGCATATTCATCTCGGCAACGCGGCACTCAGCCGCGCGGTGAACAACCCGTTCTGAGTGCCCCCAGGGCCGGGCTGCGCCCAGCCCGCCCGCGGGGGTTCAAGGAAAGTGGCGAAGCCCCGTTTCCTTGAAACCCGTCCGGCGCGCTGCACGCGCGCCAGCGCCTGGCCCCAGCGCCAGCAGCCGAAGTACGCGGCGGGCCTTTGATCGTGCGCAAGGGCGCGAGAAACCATCGCTCGCGTCGATCAAGGCAAGGGTCTTTGCTCGCGCGCCAGCGGCGCGACCCCTATAGTCGCGCCCTGGCAAGGCGAGCACCGGCTCGCTCCGGCCCTTCTCACCGGAGTTGTGTATGCAACCGATCCGAACCCTGGCGTCGCTGGCCGTTGCCGCGCTGCTGCTCGCGGCCTGCGGCGGCGGCGACCCCGATGTTCCCGGCAGCGGCTCACCCGCCGGCGCCCCCACCACCCGCGGTAGCTTCACCGCGGTGGTCTCCTTCGGCGACAGCCTGAGCGACATCGGCGCCTACGCGCCGGCCACCTCGCTCGCTGGCAACGGCAGCGCGCCCTACTTCGGCGGCAAATTCAGCACCAACAGCGCCACCGGCACGGTCTGGGTCGAGAACCTGGCCGCCACGCTCGGGGTGCCGATCACACCGGCTGAAGTGGGCTTCGGCACGCAATCGGTCAAGTGCCCGGCGGCGGCGGTGGTGCCCGCGCTGGCCGGCAGTTGCACCGGCTATGGCCAGGGCGGCTCGCGAGTCACCGACCCGAATGGCATTGGCAAGAGCGGCGGTGCGCTCACCGTGCCGGTGGTGACCCAGATCGCCAACCATCTGGCGCGCTTCAGCAGCTTCAAAGCCAGCGACCTGATCCTGGTTTACGCCGGCAGCAACGACGTCTTCACCCAGTTCGGCGCCTTCACCACCGCGGCCGCGCAGATCCAGGCCAATGCCGCGGCCGGTGCGATCACCGCCGAGCAGGCGCAGCAGCAGCTCTTCGCCGCCCAGACCGCAGGCCAGCTCGAAATGAAAAAGGCCGCGTTCGAACTCGGCGCCTATGTGCGCAGCCAGATCCTGGCCAAGGGCGGCAGCTATGTGGCGGTGATGACGCTCAGCGACATCGGCGACACGCCCTTCGGCAACTCGCTGCCGCCGAGCGTGAAGCCGGTGCTGACCGACCTCTCGCGCATCTTCAACCTGTGGCTGCGCGACACGCTCACCGGTGCGCCGGTGCAGATCATCGATACCTACGCCTTGTTCAAGGACGCCTATGCCAACCCAGGCACCTACGGCATCGTCAACAACACGGTGCCGACCTGCGACGCCGCGAAGATCCAGGCCATCACCGGCGGCGCGGTGACCGACGGCTCCTCGCTGTTCTGCAACAGCACGCCGGCGGTGCCCTACAACGGGCTGCGCGCCGGCGCCGATCCGCTCACCTGGCAGTTTGCCGACGGCGTGCATCCGACCACCGGCGGCCACAAGCTGATCAGCGACAGCTTCACCGCGCAATTGCGTGCCTTCGGCTGGCTCTGAAAGACTGAGAGTCTTTCGATCATGCCCGCTCATCACCCCACAAGGCACCCGCTCGTCGTTGCAAATGCTCGCCATAGCCCGAGCTATGGCTGTGCTTTGCGCCTAGATCGGGCGCCTTTTGGCGCGCTGCTCGGACACGCTCGAAAAACTCTCAGCCTCTGACGACTGCAGCAAGGAGAAGATGCGATGAACTTCGACAACAAGGCTGCGCTGCCGGTGTTCGCCGCCATCGTGGCCTGCTGCGGCAGCGCCGCGCAGGCGCAGGAATCGGTGCTCAAGCTGGGTGTGGTGCGCGAGACCACCCATTCGAGAACGAGCGGCATCAGCGGCATCGGCGTGCCCGCCGGCGCCGACGCCAAGACCGGCGACGCGACC
>JANNGZ010000494.1:0-4146 GCA_031404155.1 Burkholderiales bacterium | reverse complement strand
TACTTCGCGCTGCCCTGCATGTTGTTCCGCTTCGGCGCCAACACGCCGGTGCTCGAACTGCTCAACGCGTCGCTGCTCGGGGTGTACCTGCTGTGTGCGCTGTTGATGGTGTTCTTCGCCGTCGCCACCACCTTGTCGGAGCGGGTGGGCCTGAAGGACGCGGCCTTCGGCGCGCTGGTGGCCGCGTTCCCCAACGCCGGCTTCATGGGGGTGCCGCTGCTGGTGGCGCTGCTCGGGCCGGCGGCCGCGGCGCCGATGATCTGCACCATCCTGGTCGACATCTTCGTCACCTCGTCGCTTTGCATCGCGCTGGCGCAGGCCGGCGATGCCAGCGGTGAGGGCGGGCGCCAGGCGGCCTGGCGTGTGTTGCGCGGCACCCTGGGCAACCCGCTGCCCTGGGCGATCGTGCTCGGCGCGGCGAGTTCGGCCACCGGCTGGAAAACCGCCGGCCCTATCGACGTGGTGGTGCGCATGCTCGCCGACGCAGCGACGCCGGTGGCCCTCTTCACCATCGGCGCGGTGTTGTGGCGCGCCGGGCAGCATGCGCACACGCGCACCCCGCCATCCCTGTATTTGCCGGTGGCGGCGATGAAGCTCTTCCTGCACCCGCTGCTGGTGTTCACGGTCGGCGCCGCAGCACGCGGGCTCGGCGCGCCGATCACACCCTTTGCGTTGATGGTGATCACGCTCGGCGCGGCCTTGCCGAGCGCCAGCAACGTGTCGATCCTGGCCGAGCGTTTCGGCGCCGACAACGGGCGCATCGCGCGGATCATCATGAGTTCGACCGCCTTCGCGTTCGTGAGCTTCTCGTTGCTGGCGGGTTTGTTCGGGGTGCAGTCGCAGGGCTGAGCGCACGATCTCGGGCCAGCGCCAGGCCGCCCCAAGCGGACCGAACGCCCCCGGGGGCCGAGCGCAGCGGGCTGGGGGCCGTCAGATCGCCAGAGGATCCACATCCACCGCCCAGCGCAAGACGCCCTTGTGCTCGGCGCGCAAGGCATGCAGCTGCGGCAGCCACGCCGCGAGCAGGCGCTGCAGGGCCACGCGCGAGGCGGATTCGACCAGCATCTGCATGCGCTCCACGTCGGCCACGCGGGCCACCGTGGGCGGCACTGGCGGGAACACGGTGACGCCGGCGGCGCCGGCATGTTCAGCCGCATGTGCCGCGGCAATCACCGCGGCAAGCTCGGCCGCGCCGCGCAGGAACGCAGTGGCGGCGTCGGCGTTTTTGGCGTCGGCCCGCATCAGCGCGAGGCTGGAGAACGGCGGCAGCGACGCGGCCTCGCGCTCGGCGAGCTGGCTGCGCGCGAAGGCCGCGAAGTCATGCTGGCGCAGCGCGGCATAGAGCGCGTGGCGCGGGTGCCAGGTCTGGATCCACATCTCGCTGCGCGCGCTATGTGCAGCGTCGCGCCCGGCGCGGCCGGCGGATTGCATCAGGAGCGCAAACAGGCGTTCGCCGGCGCGGAAGTCGGAGGCGAAGAGCGCGCTGTCGGCGTCCACCGCGGCGACGAGCGTGATGCGGCGGAAGTCGTGCCCCTTGGCCACCATCTGGGTGCCGACCAGGATGTCGACCTCGCCGGCATGCACCGCGCCAAGTTGCGCTTCCAGCGCGCCCTTGCCGCGGGTGGAGTCGGCGTCGATGCGCGCGATGCGGGCGCGCGGCGCAGCGGGCGAGGCGCCTTCGGCGAGGGCGATGGCGAGCTGCTCTTCCAGGCGCTCGGTGCCGCGGCCGATCGGCTGGATGTCCAGGTTGCCGCACTCGGGGCAGGCCCGCGGCACCCGCTCGGTGAAGCCGCAATGGTGGCAGCGCAAGGTGCGGTCGGCCTTGTGGAAGACGCGCCAGGCGCTGCAATGGGCACAGGCGCTTTTCCAGGGGCAGGCGGTGCAGTGCAGCACCGGCGCGTAGCCGCGGCGGTTGAGCAGCACCAGCGATTGCTCGCCACGTTCGACCCGTTCGCGCAGCGCGGCCAGCAGCGGCGGTGAGAGCACCCCCGCGTCGCCCTTCTTGCGCGGCTGCAGGTTCATGTCCACCACGCGCACCTGCGGCAGCGTGCCGCCGCCGATGCGCGTGGGCAAGCCCAGGTGGCGGTAACGGCCGGTCTGTGCGTGTTGCCAGCTTTCCAGCGAGGGCGTGGCCGAGCCGAGCAGCACCGGCACTTGCTCCTGGCGGCCGCGATAGACCGCGAGGTCGCGTGCGGAATAGCGTGCGCCTTCCTGCTGCTTGTACGAAGGGTCGTGTTCTTCGTCGACCACGATCAGCCCCAGGCGCGGCAGCGACGCAAACACCGCCAGGCGTGTGCCGAGGACCAGGTCGGCCGCGCCGGTGTGCGAGAGCAGCCAGTGGCGCAGGCGCTGCGCGGGGGTGAGGGCGCTGTGCAGCGAGACCAGGCTGCTGCCGGCAAAGCGCGCCGCAAACCGCGCTTCGAGTTGCGGCGTCAGGTTGATCTCGGGCACCAGCACCAGCACCTGCCGGCCGGCCCGCAGGACTTCCTGCGCCGCATGCAGGTAAACCTCGGTCTTGCCGCTGCCGGTGACACCATGCAGCAGCACCGCGCCTTTGTTCGGGTCGTGTGCGAGCAGCGCGGTGACGGCGGCACGTTGTTCGTGGTTGAGCTCGGGCGCGGAGTCGATCGCCGGCGCGGGTTCGGGCGCCGGCTCGGGGATCCTGGCACCGGCCTCGCGGCCCTTGCGAGCCGGCAGCGGAGCCTTCGCCAAACGCTTCAGCCGTTTCTCCAGCGCCAGGTTGCCCAACTTGCGCAACTCCGGCGGCAACACCGACAGCGCCACTTCGCCGACCGAGCGCTGGTAGTAGCCGGCGGCAAAGGCCACCAGCGCTCGCCACGCCTCACCCAGCGGCGCCAGCGCCGCCAGCGCTTCATCCACCGCACGCAGTTCGCCCGCGCGCAAGGCCGGCGCCTCGCCGGCCCAGACGACGCCGGTGACCTGGCGCCGGCCGAGCGGCACCCGCACCAGTGTTCCGGGGCTGAGCGCGCGCTCACTCGAGTAGCTCAGCGCATGACCGACGCCGCTGTGCGCCGGGGTGTCGACCACGACCAGGACCGCGACGGATTCAGCCATTCAGGCACATACCTAGTTCCGGGTAATTTCGAGGATTCACCTCAAGAATCCAGCCTAAGCCCATGATTCGAAACGGTTTCGCAAAATCCACGATTTCTGTGGATAACTTTGTGAGGAACCTGCATGAAGCGGCGCCAAGCGCCTGATTTGTCAAGGGCTTGCACGCTTTGCCCATTTTCAAGGCAGCGCAGCAAGTTCATATAAATCAACAACTTAGCGGCGCATCGGGGAAAACCTGATGGCGAGCCGGTGAGATCAAGTGTGCGTTGTGTCGCAGCATCTTTTGTGGGGATAAGTCAAGCCATGAGCGCTCACTTACGGCCTGCGGACGATATGTCGTGTCGCCGCTGCTGGCTGTGGTCCGGCTCAGCGGGCGCTGCGCGCCCGGCGCGCGCGCGAGTGGCGGTGAACCTCGTCGACCAGCGCCGCCACCGCCTCCGGCGGGGTGTGCTGGTTGATGCCGTGGCCGAGGTTGAAGACATGGCCGCCGCTGGTGTCGGCGCCCGCGCCGCGGCTCAAGCCAGCGCCCGCGTTGCCAAAGTCGTCGAGCACCCGGCGCACCTGCGCACGCACCGCAGCCTCGGGCGCGAACAGCACCATCGGGTCGAGGTTGCCTTGCAAGGCGACGCGGTCCGCGGTGCGCGCGCGCGCTTGCGCCAGGTTCACGGTCCAGTCCAGGCCGATCACATCGGCCCCGATGTCGGCGATGGCTTCCAGCCACGGCCCGCCGCCTTTGGTGAACACGATGCAGGGCACGGGCCTGCCATCGGCTTCGCGCTTGAGCTGCGCCACCACGCGCCGCGTATAGGCCAGGCTGAATTCGTCGAAGGCGTCGTGTGCGAGCACGCCGCCCCAGCTGTCGAAGACCATCACCGCCTGCGCGCCGGCGTCGATCTGCGCGTTGAGGTAAGCCGCCACCGCGTCGGCATTGACGCTGAGCATGCGGTGCAACAAGTCGGGGCGCGCATAGAGCATCGACTTGATGAGCCGGTAGTCGTCGCTGCCCTGGCCTTCGACCATGTAGCAGGCGAGGGTCCACGGGCTGCCCGAGAAGCCGATCAGCGGCACGCG
>JANNGZ010000493.1:0-1660 GCA_031404155.1 Burkholderiales bacterium | reverse complement strand
CATCGCGGCGGGCCTGGCCGGCGCTGCGCCGGGGGCCGACGCCGGCGCCCGGTGCACGCGCGCGCGGGCGGCGGTGCGCACCTTGTCGGTGATGTCGGCGCCGAGCTGGCGCAGGCCGTCGGCGATGCCGATCTTGGGCTTGGAGACGAAGTCCACCGCGCCCAGCTCCAGCGCCTTGAGCGTGACCTCGGCGCCGCGCTCGGTAAGGGTGGAGACCATCACCACCGGCATCGGACGCAGGCGCATCAGCCGCGCCAGGAAGTCCAGGCCGTCCATGCGCGGCATCTCGATGTCGAGCGTGATGACATCGGGGTCGAGGGTGCGGATCATCTCGCGCGCGACCAGCGGGTCGCTGGCAGCGCCGACGCACTCCATGTCGGGCTCGCGGTTGATGATCTCGGTGAGCAGTCCGCGCACCAGTGCCGAGTCGTCGACGACGACGACGCGAGTCTTCGGGGTCATGCCGCTGTCTCCATAAGAGGGCGTGCGCCGGTTCAGAAGAGGTCGATCGAGCCGCCGACGCTGCCGCCGAGACGCGCCACGCGGCTGGCCGCGGCGCGTTCCTGCGCCGCCAGGGCCTCGGTGTTGGCCGAGGCCAGGCGCTTGACCATGGCCTTGCCGCTGGCCGGCAGGAAGCACACCTTGCGCGGGTAGATGTCGAGCACGTCCTTGCTCACCACGGCGATGCGCTCGGTGCGCAGGTACTCCAGCACGAAGGCGGTGTTGCGTTCGCCCACGTTGATGCTGTTCATGCCGCTGATCACGGCGGCGCCGCCGAAGACCTTGGCTTCGATGGTGCTGCGCGTGGCGCCGCGCTTGACGAGTTCGCCGATCAGCTGGTCCATCGCGAAGCTGCCGTAGCGGCCGCTGTCGGCGCCCGTGGCGGCGTCGGGCAGCAGGAAGTGGTTCATGCCGCCGACGCGCTTGTCGCGGTCCCACAGGCAGGCGGCGATGCACGAGCCGAGCGTGGTCATGATCAGGATGTCCTCGTCGTGGACGAAGAACTCGCCCGGCAGCACCTTCACCGCCTCGTTGCGGAAGTGCGCGTCGTAGAAAAAGTAGGTGGCCTCGCCCGGCTTGCGCGGTTGCGCCTTCAGCCGCTCGAGGCGGCCGGGCACGGCGTGCATGGGGGCGGCCAGGGCTGCAGATGACATCGTGGCCATTGCTCGGGTTATCGGCACGGCGGCGTGCGGCCTTGAGAACGCGGCGGCGGCATCGTCAAAAGCGCTCGTAGATCGTCTTGCCGCGCAGGCGGAAGATGTCGCGCGAGTCGCTGAAGTTCTCTGAGTGCCCCACGTACAGCAGGCCGGCCGGACGCATCTGGGCGTGGATGCGCTCGAGCACCTTGCGCTGCGTCGCGTTGTCGAAATAGATCATCACGTTGCGGCAGAACACCAGGTCAAAGGGCTCGCCCAGCGCCGACCAGCTCGGGCTCATCAGGTTGAAGGGGCGGAACTCGATCATCCGGGTCAGCTCGGGCTTGATGCGGATGTGGCCGGCGTTGGCGCCGGTGCCGCACATGAAGTGCCGCTTCAGCCGCTCGGGCGAGAGGCCGAGCGCGTCGGCCGAATAGACGCCGAGCCTGGCCGTCTGCAGCACCTATGTGTCGATGTCGCTCAACACCAGATTGAGCGGCTCAGCAGCGCCCAGCGTCTCGGCC
>JANNGZ010000492.1:0-1564 GCA_031404155.1 Burkholderiales bacterium | reverse complement strand
GGCTCGTCGATCTGGCTGGAGAGCTGCATCGCCCGCGAGGTGAGCCCGATCTTGCGGCCGCGGATTTTGTGGCCGTCGGCGAGTTCGAGCCGGACCCATTCGCGCTGGATCGCGTAGGCGTCTTCCACCGTCATGCCCGGGTGCTGCCTGGAAAAGTGGCGCAGCGGCGTGCGGCTCTTGCGCGCGTCATACAGCTGGCGCGCGAGCGTTTGGACCAGGGCAGTTGCCAGCATCGGTCAGGCCTTGTTGGCGAACAGCGCATGCAGGTTACCGAACTTGGCGTCGAAGGCTTCGTGGCCCTCGTCCACCTGCAGCGTGAGGCCGAGGTGGCGCTGCGCCAGCAGCGGCGCAAGGTGCTCGCGCGCGGTGGCGGTGAGCGCGTCGCCCACCGTTTTTTTCACCGCGTCGCTGCGGCCTTTGGCCATGCGCAGGTTGAAGTAGACGAACGCACGGCCGGGTTCGCCGTCGGCGACGGCGTGGTGCGCGGCGGGGTAGGCCAGCACGCGGATGCCGGCCACCGGAAACACCGGCTTGCCGGCTTCGTCGCTCTGTTGCTGCATCGTGGCCGCCAGGCTGCGGCAGAGCGCACTGAAGTCGGTCTCGGCGTCGAGTTCCGGGGTGTAGAGGATGACAAGGTGCGGCATGGTCTGGGGCTCCTTATTCCACCGCCATCACGCCGAGCGTGCAGCTCACCGCGAAGATCGGGATCTGGCTGAAGTGGCGCAGCTCGCCTTGGCCGCGCGCCGCGGCGGCGAGCGCGATCAGGGTGCGGATCTCGAACGCGCCCTGGCCCGCGTCGCGGTAGGTCGGCCCGTCGGCGTAGCACAGCAGCGCGTCGCGGTCGTTGCGGCACCAGCGGGCAAGAAATTCGCGGTCCCAGTCGGCGTTGATCTTGCCGGAGTCGGGTGTGGCCGGCCAATGCGAGAGGCCGCCGGTGGCGACGATCGCGATGCGCTCGGGTGCCTGGTCCGCCGCGCGCCGCAGTGCTTCGCCAAAGGCCCAGGCGCGGTGCAGCGGCGTCAGCGGCGGGCCCTGGCAGTTGATGTTGGCCGGGATCACCGGCAGGTCGTACGCGGGTGTCAGGAAGTGCAGCGGCACCGCGATCGCGTGGTCGAACTTCCATTCCTCGGCATAGGCCAGGTCCACGGTCTGCATCACTTCGGCGATGACACGTCTTGACAGCGCCGCGTTGCCGGGGACGGTGGTGCGCTGGATGCTGAGCCACTGCGGGTCCTCGATCGGGCCTTCGTATTCGTCGGCCATGCCGATCGCGAACGCCGGCATGTTGTTCATGAAGAAGTTGCCGAAGTGTTCGGCACCGACCACGATCAACGCGTCGGGCCGCGTCGCGCGCATTTCTTCGCCGAAGGCAAAGAACGCGGCGTGGAACGCATCCTTCAGCGCCGGGTCGGCCAAGTGGGCTCGGCCGGTGATGCCGGGCGCGTGGCTGCAGATGCCGGCGAAGACGAGGCTCATGCTGACCGCCGCCGGGCCGCCCCAAGGCGGTCAAGCGCCCCCTCGGGGGGCCGCGAGCGAAGCGAGCTGGGGGGCCGCATCAGACTCC
>JANNGZ010000491.1:0-8088 GCA_031404155.1 Burkholderiales bacterium | reverse complement strand
GGCCGTCGTCGTTGGCTTCGGTCTGAGCGCGGGGTTGAAACTTCGCCATGTGCGTGATTCCTTATGCGGTCAGAACTTGAGGCCGGCTTCGCGAGCCGCCTCGGCCAGCGCCTTGACGCGGCCGTGGTAGGCAAAGCCGGCGCGGTCGAACGCGACGCTCTCGACGCCGGCGGCCTTGGCCTTCTCGGCAATGCGCTTGCCGATCAACGCCGCGGCGGCGGTGTTGCCACCCTTGCCCGCCGTCTTGGCACCGGCGGCGAGCTCGGCGCGAATCTCCTTCTCGGCGGTGGAGGCGCTGGCAAGCACCTTCGAGCCGTCTTCGGAGATCACGCTGGCGTAGATGTGCAGGTTGGAGCGGAACACCGTCAAGCGCGCAACACGTTGCGTCGCGATGCGGGCCCGGGTCTGGCGCGAGCGGCGCAGGCGCTGCTCTTTTTTCGGGGTCGTCATGCGTGCTCTCCTTACTTCTTCTTCGTCTCTTTGAGAGACACGCGCTCTTCGGCGTAGCGAATACCTTTGCCCTTGTAGGGCTCGGGAGGGCGGATCGCGCGAACTTCAGCCGCGATCTGGCCGACCACCTGGCGGTCAGCACCCTTGATCAGGATTTCGGTCTGTGTCGGGCAGGCCACGGTGAGGCCCGCGGGCATCTCCTTGGCCACCGGATGCGAGAAACCGATCTGCAGGTTCAGCTTCGAGCCGGCGGCCTGGGCGCGGAAACCGACGCCCACCAGGGTGAGCTTGCGCTCGAATCCCTTGCTCACGCCGTTGACCATGTTGGCCACCAGCGCACGCATCGTGCCGCTCATCGCACCGGCTTCGGCCGAGTCGTTGGCAGGCGCGAACATCAGCTTGCCGCCTTCGTTCTTCATGGTCACGAGCGCGTTCGCGGCACGCGAGAGCGTGCCCTGCGCGCCCTTGACGCTGATCTTGTCGGCCGAGATCTGCACGTCCACGCCTTGCGGGACGGTGATCGGCATTTTTCCTACGCGGGACATGTTGTCGCTCCCCTTAGGCCACGTAGCAAAGGACTTCGCCGCCGATGCCGGTGGCGCGCGCCTTGCGGTCGGTCATCACTCCCTGGGGCGTGGTGACGATCGCCACGCCGAGGCCGTTCTGGACCTGCGGAATCTGGTGGCGTCCTTTGTAGACGCGCAGGCCCGGGCGGCTGACCCGCTCGATGCGCTCGATCACCGGCTTGCCGGCGTAGTACTTCAGCGCGATTTCGAGTTCGGGCTTGCCGGCGTCGCCTTTGATCGCAAACCCGTCGATGTAGCCCTCGTCCTTCAGCACCTGCGCAATCGCCACCTTGAGCTTCGACGAAGGCATCATCACGACGGCCTTCTCGACCATCTGGGCATTGCGAATGCGGGTCAGCATATCGGCAATCGGATCACTCATGCTCATTTGGGGATCTCCTTACCAGCTGGCCTTGACGACACCAGGGATATCGCCCTTAAACGCCAGTTCGCGGATCTTGCTGCGCGCAAGACCAAACTTGCGGAAGGTGCCGCGGGGCCGCCCGGTGAGCGCGCAGCGGTTGCGCAGACGCGTCGGGTTGGCGTTGCGCGGTAGCTTTTGCAGCTCGAGTCGGGCGGCGTAACGCTCTTCGTCGGTGCGCTTGGCGTCGCGCGCGGCGGCCTGCAGCTCGGCGTACTTCTTCGCGAACTTGGCCACCAGCGCTTCGCGCTTGGCTTCTCGTTGGATGAGGGAGGTTTTAGCCACGGGCCAACCTTTCAGTTCTTGAACGGAAATTTGAAGGCCGCGAGCAGCGCCCTGCACTCGTCGTCGGTCTTCGCGCTCGTGGTGATCGAGATGTTCATGCCACGGATCGCGTCGATCTTGTCGTAGTCGATCTCGGGGAAGATGATCTGCTCCTTGACGCCGACGTTGTAGTTGCCGCGGCCATCGAAGGAGCGCGCCGAGATGCCGCGAAAGTCGCGCACGCGCGGCAGCGCGATGGTGACAAAGCGGTCCAGGAACTCGTACATGCGAACGCCGCGCAGTGTGACCATGGTGCCGATCGGGACGTTGTCGCGGATCTTGAACGCTGCAATCGCCTTTTTCGACTTTGTGACCACCGGCTTCTGGCCGGAAATCTTGGTCAGATCGCCAACGGCGTTGTCCATGACCTTTTTGTCGGCAACCGCTTCGCTGACGCCCATGTTGAGCGTGATCTTGGTCAGGCGCGGCACCTGCATCACCGACTTGTAGCCGAACTTCGTGACCAGTTCGGGCACGATTTTCTCGCGGTAGATCGTCTGCAGGCGGGCCGCCGGAACGGGGCCCGAAGACGACTCAACGGCGGCGGCAGCTTGTTTCTTTGCCATGTGGTTGCCCCTTAAGCCTTGATCTCGTCGCCACTGGACTTGTAGACGCGAACGCCGTTGTCCTTGGACTTGCGCGCCTGCTTCTCGGCTTCGCTGAGCATCTTGATGGCGACGCGGTCGGCCTTGCCCGTGGCAGGGTTGAAGATCGCGATGTTGGACTGATCGATCGGCATCGTCTTGGTCGACACGCCGCCGGTGACACCCTTCATCGGGTTCGGCTTGACGTGCTTCTTCACCACGTTGACACCCTCGACAACCAGGTGGCTGTCGTCGACGCGGCTGGTCACGGTGCCGCGTTTGCCTTTGTCGCGCCCGGTCAACACGATGACCTGGTCGCCTTTGCGAATTTTGTTCATGGCCTGTCCTTCTGGGCTCAGAGCACTTCGGGTGCGAGCGACACGATCTTCATGAAGCGCTCGGTGCGCAACTCACGCGTCACCGGCCCGAAGATGCGCGTGCCGATCGGCTCGAGCTTGGCGTTGAGCAGCACGGCGGCATTGCCGTCGAACTTGACGAGCGAGCCGTCCTGGCGGCGCACACCCTTGGCGGTGCGGACCACCACGGCGCTGTAGACCTCGCCCTTCTTGACGCGGCCACGCGGCGCGGCTTCCTTGATCGAAACCTTGATCACATCGCCGATGCCGGCGTAACGACGCTTGGAGCCGCCGAGCACCTTGATGCACATGACGGACTTGGCGCCAGTGTTATCCGCGACATCAAGCCGCGTTTGCATTTGGATCATTTGTCTTTTCCCAACTTGGCCCGGGTGGCACGGGTGCCGCTCGGTCAGTCTTGGGCCCGTGGTGTGGGCTGGATCCGGTTGCCGGCAGCCGCTCGATACTGCTATCGGTACGGTTGCCAGATTTCCGGCGAAGCTTTAGATTATGCCGCGGCGGCGGGCCGGCTGTCAACGCACTCCGGTGCGGCTCACCTCGTGTGTCGCTGATGCGTTAGCGGCGGAGGGCTTTCGCCTGCTCGAGCATGGTAGTGGCATCGCTGACCTCGAACTTGCCCGGCGCCTCGACATTGATCGCCTTGACGACGCCGTCGACGACCAGCATCGAGTAGCGCTGCGAGCGCAAACCCATGCCGCGTGCAGAAAGGTCCAAAGTCAGGCCGGCAGCCTTGGTGAACTCGGCACTGCCGTCGGCCATCATGCGGACCTTGCTGCTAGTCTTCTGGTCGCGGCCCCAGGCGCCCATCACAAAAGCGTCGTTGACCGAGAGGCACCAGATTTCGTCGACGCCCGCAGCGTGCAGTTCGGCCGCCTTCTCGACGTAGCCGGGGACATGTTTGGCCGAGCAGGTCGGCGTGTACGCGCCGGGCAATGCGAACACCGCGATGGTCTTGCCCGCGGTGCTCGTTTCGACGTCGAATTTGTTCGGGCCGATCGAGCAGCCATTGCCCTCGACTTCAACAAATTCCTGCAGGCTGCCAGCCGGCAGCTTGTCTCCGATTTTCAGCATTGGGGGCGCTCCTTGTGCGGATTAAGAACAACGGCCGGACACTGCGTTTCCAGTGTTCCGGCCGCGGCGGGACGGGTTTGAGCAATTACCTCAGACCGAGCGTGCCTTCTCGACCAGGCGGGTGACCACCCAGGACTTGGTCTTGGAGATCGGCCGGCTCTCGGTGATCTCGACGGTGTCGCCCATCTTGTATTCGCCCTTTTCGTCGTGCGCGTGGTACTTGCTCGAGCGGGCGACGATCTTGCCGTAGAGCTCATGTTTGACACGACGCTCGACGAGCACGGTGATCGTCTTGGCTCGCTTGTCGCTCACCACTTTGCCGACGAAGGTGCGGGTGACTTTGGTCTTCGGCGTGGCCGCCGGCGTCGCGGTCGATTGCGGGTTGGCTTGCTCGTTCATTTGGCGGCGCCCTTCTGCTTCTGGGCAATGATGGTCTTGGCGCGAGCGATCTCGCGCCGGGTCTTGCCAAGCTGGGAATGGTTGGTCAGCTGCTGCGTCGCCTTTTGCATGCGCAGGCCGAAGTGGGCCTTCAGCAGTTCAGACACTTCCTTCTCGAGCGCAGCCACGTCCTTGGCGCGCAGTTCAGATGTTTTCATGCTCAGTCCTTGTCGATCAGGCGCCGACCTGGCGGGCAACGAAGGTGCAACGCAGCGGCAGCTTCGCGGCGGCGAGCGTGAAGGCTTCGCGCGCCAGCGTCTCGGGCACACCGTTGATCTCGTACAGCACCTTGCCGGGCTGGATTTCGGCCACGTAGTACTCGGGGTTGCCTTTGCCGTTGCCCATGCGCACTTCGGCCGGCTTCTGCGAGATTGGCTTGTCCGGGAAGATGCGGATGAAGATGCGGCCGCCGCGCTTGATGTGGCGGCTGATCGCGCGGCGCGCGGCCTCGATCTGGCGCGCCGTAATGCGGCCGCGCTCGGTGGCCTTGAGGCCGAATTCGCCGAACGACACCGCGGCGCCACGCGTGGCGATGCCGGTGTTGCGGCCCTTTTGTTCCTTGCGGAACTTGCGGCGATTGGGTTGCAGCATGCTTATTCTCCTTTGACCTCGGTGGGCGCGACGGCCTTGCGCACGCGCTTCACCGCAGGCTTGCTCGTGCCGTCGGCAGGTGCGGCCGGTACGGCCTCCGCCGGCTTGCTCTCGCCCGCAGGCGCTGCGGCAGCGGGGCCGGCACCTGCACCCGCACGCGGGAATCGCTCCCCGGGGCGGCCGCGGCCACCCGGCGCGCCGGGGCCGCTCGGGCCACCGGGGCGCGGGCCACGACGTGGGCGGCGATCGTCTTCACCGGAGTCGGGCTTGGCCGCCGGCGTCTCTCCGGGAGCGAGGCGGTCGCCCCGATAGACCCAGCACTTGACGCCGATGACGCCGTAGGTGGTCTTGGCTTCGGAGAAGCCGTAGTCGATGTCGGCCTTGAGCGTGTGAAGCGGCACGCGACCTTCGCGGTACCACTCGCAGCGCGCAATTTCGATGCCGTTCAGGCGGCCCGAGGACATCAGCTTGATGCCCTGCGCGCCCAGACGCATCGCGTTCTGCATCGCGCGCTTCATGGCGCGGCGGAACATGATGCGCTTCTCGAGCTGCTGGGTGATCGAGTCGGCGATCAGCTGCGCATCGATCTCGGGCTTGCGGATCTCTTCGATGTTCACTGCGACCGGCACGCCAAGGCGTTTGGCCAGCTCGAGCTTCAGGTTCTCGATGTCCTCGCCCTTCTTGCCGATCACCACGCCCGGACGCGCCGAGTAGATCGTGATGCGGGCGTTCTTTGCCGGGCGCTCGATCGTGATCTTGGATACCGCCGCGCTCTTCAGGCGCGCTTTCAGGAATTCGCGCACCTTCAGGTCTTCGGCCAGCATCTGGCTGAAGTTGCGGTTGGTGGCGAACCAGCGCGAAGCCCAGGCACGGGTGACCGGGAGGCGGAAGCCAATCGGATGGATTTTCTGTCCCATGCTCTTCCTTAGTTCCCGACGGTCACGTAGATGTGAGCGGTGGGCTTGCTGATGCGGTTGCCGCGGCCCTTGGCGCGCGCCGAGAAGCGCTTCAAGGTGGCGCCCTGCTCGACGTAGATCGAGGTGATCCGCAACTCGTCGATGTCGACGCCGTCGTTGTGCTCGGCGTTCGCGATCGCGGACTCCAGCGCCTTCTTGATGATGCCGGCGGCCTTCTTCGGCGTGAACGTCAGGATGTTCAGCGCCTGGTCGACCTTCTTGCCGCGCACCAGGTCGGCTACCAGCCGGCCCTTGTCGGCCGACAGGCGCACGCCGCGCACGATTGCTTGGGTTTCCATCGTCGGCATCCTTTATTTCTTCGCGGCCTTCTTGTCCGCGGGGTGACCCTTGAACATGCGGGTCTGCGCGAACTCGCCGAGCTTGTGGCCGACCATCTGGTCGCTCACATACACCGGCACATGCTGCTTGCCGTTGTGCACGGCGATCGTCAGGCCGATGAACTCGGGCAGCACCGTCGAGCGGCGTGACCAGGTCTTGATCGGCTTCTTGTCCTTGTTGGCAGAGGCCTTCTCGACCTTGGCCAGCAGGTGGTGGTCGACGAACGGGCCCTTCTTGAGTGAACGGGTCATCTGTGCTGCCCCTTATTTCTTGCGGCGCGAGACGATCATCGTCTGCGTGCGCTTGTTGCTGCGGGTGCGGTAGCCCTTGGTCATCGTGTTCCACGGCGACACCGGCACCTGGCCCTCGCCGGTGCGGCCTTCGCCGCCGCCGTGCGGGTGGTCCACCGGGTTCATTGCGACACCACGCACCGTCGGGCGGATACCCATCCAGCGTTTCACGCCGGCCTTGCCGAGTTGGCGCAGGCTGTGCTCTTCGTTGCTCACCTCGCCGATGGTGGCGCGGCAGTCGATATGGATCTTGCGCACTTCACCCGAGCGCAGGCGGACCTGCGCGTAGGTGCCTTCGCGCGCCATCAGGGTCACCGAGGTACCCGCGGAACGCGCGATCTGCGCGCCCTTGCCCGGCAGCATCTCGACGCAATGGATGATCGAGCCCACCGGGATGTTGCGGATCGGTAGCGTGTTGCCGGCCTTGATTGGCGCCTCGGCACCGCTGATCACCGTGGCGCCGGCATCCAGCCCGCGCGGGGCGATGATGTAGCGGCGCTCGCCGTCGGCGTAGCACACCAGCGCAATATGGGCGCTGCGGTTCGGGTCGTACTCGATGCGCTCGACCTTGGCTGGAATGCTGTCCTTGTTGCGCACGAAGTCGACCACGCGGTAGTGGTGCTTGTGACCACCGCCCCTGTGGCGAATCGTGATGTGCCCGTTGTTGTTGCGGCCCGCGTTCTGCATTTGCGGCTCGAGCAGCGACGCCTCGGGCTTGCCCTTGTGCAGGTGCTTGTGCACCACCTTGACCACGGCACGGCGGCCCGGCGATGTCGGTTTGACTTTGACGACGGCCATTACGCAGCCTCCCCGGAGAAGTTGAGCTCCTGGCCCTTCTTCAGCGACACATAAGCCTTCTTGATGTGGTCGCGGCGACCTTGCGAGCGGCCGAACTTCTTGGCCTTGCCCTTCTGGTTGATCGTCGTGACCCCCTCGACTTCGACCTTGAACATCAGTTCAACCGCGGCCTTGATCTCGGGCTTGGTGGCGTTGCGCAGCACCTGGAACAGCACCTGGTTGTGCTTCTCCGCGGCGGCGGTGGCCTTCTCGGAAATGATCGGCCCGACCAGCACTTGCGCCAGCCTGCCTTCATCGAACGTCTTCGGTGCGCCGCTCATGCGAACATCTCCTTGAGCTGCTCGATCGCGCCTTTGGTCACCAGCACCTTCTTGTAGAAGACCAGCGACAGCGGATCGGCGTAGCGCGGCTCGACAACCAGCACATTGGCCAGGTTGCGCGAGGCCAGCAGCAGGTTGTCGTCGACCCGGTCGGAGATCACCATCACCGACTCCAGGCCCATCGCCTTGAACTTGGCGGCGAGCAGCTTGGTCTTGGGCGCATCGACCGAGATCGAATCCACCACAGCCAGGCGGCCGTCACGGGCCAGCTGCGAGAAGATGGCGGCCATGCCGGCGCGGTACATCTTCTTGTTGACCTTTTGGCTGAAGTTCTCGTCCGGCCGGTTCGGGAAAATGCGGCCGCCGCCACGCCACAGGGGCGAGCTGGTCATGCCGGCGCGGGCGCGGCCGGTGCCTTTTTGGCGGAACGGCTTCTTGGTCGAATGTTTGACTTCGCCTCGGTCCAGCTGCGCGCGGGTGCCCTGGCGTGCATTGGCTTGGTAGGCCACGACGATCTGGTGCACCAGCGCTTCGTTGTAGTCGCGCGCAAACACGGTGTCGGG
>JANNGZ010000490.1:0-10661 GCA_031404155.1 Burkholderiales bacterium | reverse complement strand
GCAAAGAAATCGGGACCGGCCGAGGCCGATCCCGTTGAAGAGTCCCCACGATGGGTTGTGCCCGGGGACTGGAGGAGGGTCCGACGCCAAGCCGCCGCGTGTCCAGTGCGGCTGCCGGCGTCGACTTCAATTTAGCCCTGCAGGCGGCGGATGCGAAGCGGGCTGCGACGAACGGCGGATTGCGCGGCTTCGGTTGCGTTGCGTGGCGATGAATCCGTGGCAAGTTCTTGCCCAGCCGCGCGAAAAAACAAAGCCCGAGGTAAGCCCGGGCTTCAGGGGGAACGCGACACCGCGCGAGCGGCTCAGGTCTTCGGTTGCGGGGCCTTCTGCACCAGCGTCTGTGCGTTCTGCGCGGCATGTTCGGCGAGCGCCAGGTGGTCCACACCGAGCAGCATCGACAGCGTCACCACGGCGGCGAGCGCGAAGGCGGTGGCGCGGGCGGCGAAGTGGTCGATGCGGTTCATGTTCGGCTCCTGGGTTCGCGCTGCAAGCGGCATTGCTTGCTGCGATGGGGCGAACTTTAGGCAGCCGCGTGCAGCGCTGCCAGCCCCATGCGATGAAACGCGCGGGGACATGAATGAACCGCGGGCGAGGGCGATGAATCGGTGGTGCTGCCGATGCGCCCATCAAGCGACGGCGGCCGGCGCGGAGCCGCGTCGCTTCAGACCGGCGCGCTGCGCGCCACCAGCCAGGCCAGCGCGTCGCCGCTCACCCGCGGCGCGAGCCGCGCATGAACCATTTGGTGATAGCCGTTAAGCCAATCGATCTCGTCGGCACGCATCAGGCCCAAGTCGATGCAGCGGGTGTCGATCGGGCACAGCGTCAGCGTTTCGAACTCGAGCATCTCGGCGAAGGGGTTGCCCCCGGGGCGGTCTTCCGGCGTGCGTGCCGGCACATTGAGCACCAGGTTCTCGATGCGCACGCCCCACTGGCCGCTGCGGTACACGCCGGGCTCGATCGAGGTGATCATGCCCGGCTCCATCGCCATGTGGGCGTCGGGCAGGGCCTTGCTGATGCTCTGCGGCCCTTCGTGCACGTTGAGGAAATAGCCCACGCCGTGGCCGGTGCCGTGGCCGAAGTCGATGCCCTCGGCCCAGAGCGGCGCGCGCGCGATCGCGTCGAGCATCGGGCTGAGCGTGCCGCGCGGGTAGCGCGTGCGGCTCAACGCCATGGTGGCCTTGAGCACCAACGTGAAGTCGCGCTTCATCGCGGCGGAGGCCTGGCCGACCTGCCAGACGCGGGTGATGTCGGTGGTGCCACCGAGGTACTGGCCGCCGGAGTCGATGAGCAGGAGCCCGTCGCCTTCGATCACGGCATGCGCGTCGGTGGTGGCGCGGTAGTGCGGCAAGGCGCCGTTGGCATTGAAGCCGGCGATGGTTGAAAAGCTCAAACCCACAAAACCGGCGCGGCGCGCACGGGCGGCGCTGAGTTTTTCGTCGATGGTGAGTTCGGTGATGCGTTCGCGGCCGAGGGCGCCTTCGAACCAGGCGTAGAACTCGCACATCGCCGCGCCGTCCTCGGC
Organism: Burkholderiales bacterium; assembly: GCA_031404155.1. Taxonomy (GTDB): domain Bacteria; phylum Pseudomonadota; class Gammaproteobacteria; order Burkholderiales; family Burkholderiaceae_C; genus JANNGZ01. Next base: position 9,139 of record JANNGZ010000490.1, on the reverse strand, counting down.
CATCGCTTCGCGCACGAATGCGGCTTCGGCATCGCTCTTGCGGCTCTTGGCCAGGGTGCTCGGGTTGATCGCCTCGACCACATCCACGCCTGCGGCCACTTGCTCGCGCAGGCCGAGTGTGATGCGCTTGGGGTCGACCAGCAGCGTGCTGCCCGCGGGCAGGGCGGCCAGCGCGGTGGCCGCCTGCGCATAGGCCGCGAGCGTGAAGCCCTCGGCCTGCAACTCGGCTTCGAGCGCGTTGTCGACCTTGCCGGCTGCGACGAACAGCGTGGCCTGTTGTGCGCTGATCAGCAGGTGGGCCAGGAACACCGGGTTGTATTCGACGTCGGCGCCGCGCAGGTTGGTGATCCAGGCCACGTCGTCGACCGTCGAGACGAAGTGGTGCGTGGCGCCGTGACGCGCCATCGCGTCGCGAACGCCGGCGAGCTTGTCGGCGCGTGAGCGCGACGCATGCGGCGCGCGGTGCGGGTACACCGCCGCGACCGGCATCGCGGGCCGGTCGTCCCAGACTTCGTTGAAGAGGTCGAGGTCGGTGCGCAGCGCGATGCCCGCGGCGCTCAGCGCCGCGCGCAGTTGCTGCGCCGCGGCCAGGCCGAGCACCGCGCCGTCGGCCGCGAGCGTGGCACCGCTGGGCAGCTGGCGCGTGATCCAGTCGAGGTGGTGGGTGGCCGCGCCGGTGGGGATTTTCACCAGTTCGATGCCGGTGCCCCGGAGTTCCCGCTCGGCCTGTTCCCAGTAGCGGCTGTCGGCGAACAGCGCGGCGCGGTCGCTCGTGACCACCAGCGTGGCCATCGAGCCGGTGAAGCCCGACAGCCAGACCCGGCTCTGCCAACGCTCGGGCAGGTACTCCGAGAGATGCGGGTCGCTCGAGGGCACCAGCAGCGCGGCGAGTTGGTGCTGTTGCAGCGCGTCGCGGGTGCGGGTGAGGCGCAGGCGGATCGGCGAGGTGCGGGTGTCCATGGTGAGGCTTTCGGCAGCGGCGCGCCGGTGGGCACGCGTTGGGTAGCGGGTTCTGGAGATGGGTTCTGGAAATCGGCTGCGGGATTTTAGGTCTCGCGTGGTGGCGCCAGTGTCGGCGGCTGCGCCATGACCCGCGGGTCCGGTGAGTGCACGGTCGGCGGCGGGGCCACCACCCGCGGGTCAAGCGTAGGCACGGTCGGTGGCGGTGCCACCACCCGCGAGCCAGGCGAAGGCACGGTCGGCGGCTGCGCCACAACCCGTGCGTTGCGCTCGAAGGTCCAGTAGGCCCAGGCCCAGTCGATCATCACGATCAGCCGGTTGCGAAAGCCGATCAGGAACCAGATGTGCGCGAAGAGCCAGAACAGCCAGGCGAAGTAGCCCGAGAAGCGCAGCGCACCGAGGCCGGGCACGCCGAGGTCGACCACCGCGGCCTTGCGGCCGATGGTGGCGAGGTTGCCGTAGTCGCGGTAGCGGAAGGGCTGCGTGGGCTTGTCCGCCAGGCGGCGCAGCAGGTTGGCCGCTGCGGTGCGCCCCATCTGCTTGGCGGCCGGGCTCACGCCGGGCACCGGCCGCGGCTCTTGGCCCGGCGCAAAACTCATTGCGCTGGCGAGGTCGCCGACGACGCTGATTTCCGGGTGGCCGGGCAGTGACAAGTCGGGCTCGACGACCACACGCCCGGCGCGGTCGAGCTTGGCGCGGGTGCTGGCCGCGAGCGCGAGCCCGAGCGGCGAGCCGGCCACCCCGGCGGCCCAGATCACGGTGCGTGCGCGCAGGTCTTGCGTGCTGCCGTCGCTGGCCTGGTAGCGCACCCCTTGCTTGTCGATGTGCGTCACCAGGCAGCCGGTGCGCACGTCCACCTTGAGCTTCCACAACTGCTGGCGTGCCTGCTGCGATTGCGCCGGCACGAAGCTGCCGAGCACACGGTCGGCGCCTTCGATCAGCACCACCCGCGTCTGCCGCGAGTCGATGTTGCGGAACTCGCGCGGCAAAGTGTGCTGCGCCATCTCGCTCATCGTGCCGGCCATCTCCACGCCGGTGGGGCCGCCGCCGATGACGACAAAACTCATCCACGCCTGGCGCTGCGCATCGTCGGCGCAACGCTCGGCCTGCTCGAAGGCCTGGATCACGCGCGAGCGGATGTCGAAGGCGTCGGCCAGCGTCTTCAAACCCGGCGCGAACGGCGCCCATTCGTCATGGCCGAAGTAGCTGTGCGTGGCGCCGGCGGCGACGATCAGGTGGTCGTAGGCGAGGCGCTCGCCGTCGTGCAAGGTCACGCTGCGCGCACTGGCGTCAATGTCCACCACCTCGGCCTGCAGCACGGTGAGGTTGCCGCGTTTCATCTCGGGGCGCAGGATGTGGCGTATCGGCCCCGAGATCGCCGGGGCGCTCAGGCCCGCGGTGGCCACCTGGTAGAGCAGCGGCTGGAACAGGTGGTGGTTGGTGCGGTCGAGCAGCGTGATTTCCACCGGCGCGCGAGAGAGTTCGCGCACCGCGCAGATGCCGCCGAAGCCGCAGCCGACGATCAGTACACGGGGGCGGTTGGCGCTGGCCACGGCTCGCCTATTTCGACGCGGCCGGTGTCTTCGACCACTGCCCTTCCAGCACCGCGGCGCGGTCCTTCGGTGCCGTCCACATCAGGCACCAGTCGTTGCTGTGCGTGGCCACGAAACGGCCGTCGTCGGCACGCATCGCGCGCAGGTTGACCGGCATATCGACCTTGCTGTCGAGGTGCTGGTGCAGGTTGAAGCTCAAGGGCACGTCGGCGCTGAAGCGCCAGTGCAGCGTGTCGCCGCGCTCGAGCCTCATGCACACCTCTTCGGCCTTGCCCGCCGCGATGCTGGCGCGCACCGGTTCGGGTGCTGGCTTTGCCGGTGAACCGGCCTGCGCAGCCGCGAAGCCCGGGAGCATCGCCGCAAAAAAAAGTGCCGATGAGCGTGGGCGCTGTTTCATGGTGACGAGCTTAACCTTCGCCGCACCAACTGGATGTGCCCGCGCAGCGAATACAGCTCGTCGGCGTAGCTCAGCGGCACATGGATGCGCCCGACATGGCGGTCGATCTCGTCCAGGCGTTTGAGCAACTCCTCGGCCGGCTTGCGCGGCTGGTCGTCCTCGATTTCGCGCAACTGCCCGTACCAGCGAAAGATGCGCGAGCGGATGCGGTGCTCATAGATCGGCGGCACCACACGCGCCAGCGGGATCAGAACGGCCACGATCGAGATCAGCACCAGCCACATGCGGTCGATCAGGTTGGCGAGCCAGAACGGCAGGTAGCGTTGCAGGAAGGGCGGGCCGCCGCGGTAGAAGCGCTCGGCCTCCTTGGCCAGCGGCCGCTCGGTGTTGGCCGGCGAGGGAAAGTCGCCCTTGCGCTGGAACCAGCCCGGGCCGCCGTGCACGCCTTGGGCGGTCTGCACAAAGAGCTGGATCAGCGCCGGGTGCATCGTTCTGCGTGCCACCAGCGTGGCGGTGGGTGCCACCAGGCGCAGGTCGCGTGCCGGCACGTCGGCGGCCAGGTCCACGACGCCACGCGGCAGTGTCACCGCGCTCATGAAGCTGAAGCGGCGCGAGTAGGCCTCGGCCTGTGCAAAGTCAAAGAGCCGCATGCCCGGCGTGCGCAGCAGCATCTGCACCATGGCCGACTCGGGCGCCGAGGCGAACACCAGCGCGTCGAGCTCGCCAGCCAGCAGCGCCACCACCGCGGGCGTGGTGGCCTGGCGCGAGAGTTGAATCGTCGCCGCGTCGATGCCGTTGGCCTCGAAGATGCGCGCCATCAGGTTGGGCACGCCGCTGCCGGCTTCGCCGACATTGAGCTTCCAGCCCGCGAGCTGGCTGAGCGCGTCCAGCGTGCGTGTTTTGTTGCTGGCCGGCAGCCGGCGCCGCGCTGCGTCGTCGCGGTAAAACAGCCACACCGGTTCGTAGAACAGGCTGCCGAGGGACACCAGCCCGGACCCCTGCGCGGCGTCGGGCTCTTCGTCGCCGGGCTTGACGTCACCCGAGCCGCCTTGCACAAACGCCAGGTCGATGCCCGAGTCGGCGTTGCGCAGCAGCGCCAGGTTTTCCGCCGCGCCCTGGGTGTGCTTCAGCGCCACCGTGATGCCGTGCACCCGCAGCAGCTCGGCGTAACGCTTGCCGAACTCGGCGTACGCGCTCTGCTCGGGGCCGGTGGCCAGCACCACACGCGTCGGCGGCGTGGGGTCGAGCATCTGGTAGGCGACCACCACCGCGGCAATGCCGACGAACACCAGCGGCCCGGCCGCGACGATCATTTCGCGGATCGACAGCAGGGCGCTGCGAAGGAATCGGGGCAGAGGCATGGGTTGGGCGCTCCTCAGTCCGACGCCGGGCCGCCCCAAGGCGGACTGCGCCCCCCCGGGGGGCAGCGCAGGTGCGCAGCAACAAGCGTGGGGGTGGTCATCTCTTCAGAGGTTGGTGCGCAGCTTCCAGATCTCGGGAAAGAGCACCACGTCGAGCATCTTGCGCAGATAGTCCACACCGCTGGTGCCGCCGGTGCCGCGCTTGAAGCCGATGATGCGTTCCACCGTGGTCACATGGCGGAAGCGCCAGAGGCGGAAGGTGTCTTCGAGGTCGGTGAGTTCTTCGCCGAGCTGGTACAGGTCCCAATGGGTTTTGGGCGCGCGGTACACAACCAACCAGGCCTGTTCGACCGCGTCGCTGGCTACGTAGGGTTGAGTCCAGTCGCGCTGCGTGCTTGTGTGGCTGTGCGTGGCCGGCACGGCCAGGCCGCGGCGCGAGAGCAGGCGCAGCGCCTCGTCGTAGAGAGAAGGCGCGCGGTAGGCCGCGTCCACCAGCGCAAGCCGCGCGGGGCTGTGCAGGTGCGGTTTGAGCATCTCCGCATTCTTGTTGCCGAGGCGGAATTCGATGCAGCGGTATTGCCAACTCTGGAAGCCGCTGCTGCTGGCCAGGTAGGGGCGGATCGCGCTGTACTCGGGCGGTGTCATCGTGGCCAGCACGTCCCAGGCGTGCACCAGCTGCTCCATGATCTTGCTCACCCGCGCCAGCATCTTGAAGGCGCTGCCGAGGTCGTCGGTGGCCACACAGGCGATCGCCGCGTCGAGCTCGTGAAGCATCAGCTTCATCCACAACTCGGAGGTTTGATGCTGCACGATGAACAGCATCTCGTTGTGGTCGGGCGAGCGCGGGTGCTGGGCGCTGAGCAGGGCGTCCAGGTGCAGGTAGTCGCCGTAGCTCATGTCGGCCGAAAAGTCGGTCAGCGCACCTTCGTCGCGAACGATCTGTTCGGAACCCGTGTCGCTGCTCATGGTGCCGCCGCGGTCGCTGCCCGTAGCCGCGTTCATGTCACCGCGGCCCGCTGGTTGAAGCGCGCTTCGCGCCACTCGTCCGATTCGAGCGCCTGCTTCAGGTGTTCTACCGCGTCCCACACATCGACGAAGCGCAGGGTGAGCGGGGTGAAGCCGAAGCGCAGGATGTCGCGCGTGTCGCTCGGGTGCGCCGGGTCGCCGGCGCGGAAGTCGCCGATCACGCCGCGCGCGATCAGCGCCTGCACGATCGCGTAGGCGCCCTCGGCGCGCGCCAGGCAGACCTGGCTGCCCCGAAGCGCATCGTACATCGGTGTCACCACCGCCAAGCCGTGGCCGGCGCAGCGTGCTTCGACCAGTTCAACGAAGCTGCGTGTCAACGCCAGCGACTTGCGGCGCAGCGCGGCCATGCCCCCGAGCGGCTCGGTGGCGAGAAGCGTGTCGACACCACACTCGAGCGCGGCCATCGAGAGCAGCGGTGGCGTGCCGCAGAGGAAACGGGTGATGCCGGCCGCCGGCTGGTAGCCGGGTGTGAACTCGAAGGGCGACGCGTGCCCATGCCAACCCGACAGCGGCTGCCGGAAGCGGTCGGTGTGTATCGGGTTGACCCACACGAAGGCCGGAGCGCCGGGCCCGCCATTGAGGTACTTGTAGCCGCAGCCGACGGCAAAATCCGCAGCCTCTTCCTCAGGACCACTGCCTTTCAGATTCACCGGCACCGCGCCGGCCGAATGCGCCAGGTCCCAAACCACCAACGCACCCGCGGCGTGCGCGGCGCGGCTGAGTGCCGCCATGTCGTGCATGCGGCCGGTGCGGTAGTTCACGTGGGTCAGCATCAGCACCGCCACGTCCTCGCGCAAGCGCGGCGCGATTTGCGTTTCGTCCACCAGCACCAGCTCGAAGCCGCGCTCGCGAGCCAGCGACTCGGCGATGTACAGGTCAGTCGGGAAGTTGCTGCGCTCCGAAACGATCACGCGCCGCGCGGGCGAATCGGCTTGGCTGATGTTCAACGCGGCGCTGAGCACCTTGAACAGGTTCACCGAGGTCGAGTCCGCCACCACCAGTTCGCCCGCACCGGCCCCCACGAGCCACGCGATCTTGTCGCCCAGGCGCTGCGGCAGCGTCATCCAGCCGGCCTTGTTCCAGCTCTTGATCAGGTCGGTGCCCCATTCGTGCCGCACCACCTCGGCGACACGCCCTGGCGTGGCCGCGGGCATCGCGCCGAGCGAATTGCCGTCGAGGTAGATCACGTCGGCGGGCAGCGTGAATTGCTCGCGCAGGGTGGCGAGGGGGTCGGCGGCGTCGAGTGCCTGGCAGTCGGTTCGGGTGGTCATCAATGGGCTCAGCTCAAGGAGGGCCGGGGTTCGCGCCGCGGGCGCACCCGGCCGCCGGGGGATGATAGGTGCCGGCCGGCACGGACACGCGCTGACGGGCCATGGCGAGCACCGAACGGCAGCGCCGGTGAGCGCCAAGATACTTTAGAGATAAAGTATTATCGTACCGCGCCCGTCGCTCGCCACAGCGCCGGAGCAGGAGCCCACGATGCCCGAGCACAGCCCCCGCCTCAGCCGCAGCGCGCACATCGACACCTTTGCGCGTGACCGCCTGCCGCCGCCGGGCCAGTGGCCCGAGTTGCGCTTCGACTTTCCCGAGCTGAAGTTTCCCGAGCGCGTGAACGCGGCGCACGAGTTGCTCGACCGCCGGGTGGAGCAGGGCCAGGGTGATCGCGCCAGCGTCATCGGGGCCGACGGCCAGCGCTGGAGCTACCGCGAGTTGCAGCATCACGCTGATCGCATCGCCCAGGTGCTGGTCGAGGACATGGGCTTGGTGCCGGGCCACCGGGTGCTGCTGCGCGGCGCCAATTCGCCGATGCTCGCGGCTTGCTGGCTCGGCGTGGTCAAGGCCGGCGGCATAGCGGTGGGCAGCATGCCCTTGCTGCGGGCGCGGGACCTGCTGCCGATCGTGCACAAGGCCGAGGTGAGCCATGCACTGTGCGACGCAAGGCTGGCCGAGGAACTCGAGATCGCGCGCCCCGACTGCCCGACGATGCGCCAGGTGCGGCACTTCAACGGCGACAGGGGAGAGCGCTCGCTCGAAGCGGCGATGGCCGGCAAGCGCGGCGAGTTCAAATTCATCGATACCGCGGCCGACGATGTCTGCGTGATGGCCTTCACTTCGGGCACCACCGGGCAGCCGAAGGGCACCATGCATTTCCATCGCGACCTGATGGCCGCGTGTGCTTGCTGGCCGCCGCATGTGCTGCGCGCCACCGCGGACGATGTGTTCATCGGCAGCCCGCCGTTGGCATTCACCTTCGGGCTCGGTGGGCTGCTCGTGTTTCCGCTGTCGATCGGCGCCTCGACCGTGTTGCTCGAGAAAGTGGCGCCCGACATGCTGCTGCCGGCGATTGCAAAGCACCGCGCGACGGTGTGTGTCACCGCGCCCACCTCGTACCGCGCGATGGCGCCCCTGGTGCCCCAGCACGATGTGTCGAGCCTGCGCAAATGTGTCTCGGCCGGCGAGGCGCTGCCCGCCGCCACGCGTGCCTTGTGGCGCGAGGCCAGTGGCATCCAGATCATCGACGGCATCGGCTCGACCGAGATGTTCCACATCTTTATCTCGGCCGACGAGGCACATGCGAAGCCGGGCGCCACCGGCCAGCCTGTACCGGGCTACACCGCCTGCGTGCTCGACGAAGCCGGCCAGCCGGCGCCGCGCGGCACGGTGGGCCGCCTTGCGGTGAAGGGGCCTACCGGCTGCAAATACCTGGCCGACGAACGCCAGACGGTCTATGTGCAAAATGGCTGGAACATGACCGGCGACGCCTACCTGGTCGACGACGACGGCCAGTTTGTGTACCAGGCGCGCACCGACGACATGATCGTCAGCGGCGGCTACAACATCGCCGGGCCCGAGGTGGAGAGCGCGCTGCTGCTGCACCCGGCGGTGGCCGACTGCGGCGTCGTCGGTATGCCTGACGAGCAGCGCGGCCAGATCGTCAAAGCGTGTGTCGTGCTGAAGCCGGGCCACGGCGGCGACGACACGATGGCCCGCATGCTGCAGGAGTTCGTCAAGGCGACGATCGCGCCGTACAAGTACCCGCGCGCGATCGAGTTCCGCAGCGAGTTGCCGCGCACCGAGAACGGCAAGCTGCAGCGCTTCAAGCTGCGCCAGTCATGAAGTGCATCAAGGCCACCACCGTCGTGCCGGACTGAGTCACGCGCTTCCCATCGGGGCATGAGCCTCGACAGCATCGAACTGCAGGCCGGCCCGAACTCGAAGGCCAGCATCGTCGCTGCTCGGCCTGGGCGCCGACGGCAACGACTTCGTTCTCATCGCGCCGCAGCTGCAACTCGCCGCGCTCGGCCAGCCGGTCGAGTGGCATGAGTACCCGGTCCAGCAGGGCCTCAGCATGCAAGAGATCGTCGATCTCAACCGCTGGCTGCTGCGCGTGCTGGGCTGAGGCTCCTGCTCCCTTTCCCGCACGCGGCAGCCGAAGGCTGGCGCCTTCGGTGTCAGCGGGAGAGGTTTGGGGTGAGGGCGCCGTCAGTCCACGTGCAGCCGCTCCGCTGCCAACCCGCCGAGACGCTGGCCCATTGCCGCGCCGGCCTGCGTCGCGCTGCGGAAGTGGATGCCACCCCAGACGCGCGCGTCGGAAACCCCGCGCACGAACGCATCGACGCTGTTCCAGCGCCGCGTCGCGCCCTTGACGGTCGGGCTGCTCGTAGACAGCACCGGCATCGGGCCGGCGCCGACGTCGGCCTGGATCAGCGCGCCCACCGTGGCGGCCAAATCGAGTGCGCGCTCGGGTACTCGGGGTGCAGCGGCGACTCGATCAGCGAGGCCCAGGCGGCGTCGCGTTGCGTCGCGTCGTGGCCATCGACGTCGCCGTTGCGGATCGCGGT
>JANNGZ010000489.1:0-5133 GCA_031404155.1 Burkholderiales bacterium | reverse complement strand
GGCCTGATCCCCTACCTCTTCGGCGCAATGGCGATGGAGGCGGTGGGCCGTGCTGCCGGCTCGGTGGTGGTGGAAGTGCGCCGCCAGTTCGCCGACGGCGCGATCATGGCCGGCAAGCGCAAACCCGACTACAGCACCGCGGTGGACATGCTGACCTCCGCGGCAATCAAGGAAATGATCATCCCGAGCTTGCTGCCCGTGGTGGTGCCGATCGTGGTCGGCCTGCTGCTCGGCCCGGCCGCGCTCGGCGGCCTGCTGATGGGCACCATCGTCACCGGCCTGTTCGTCGCGATTTCCATGTGCACCGGCGGCGGCGCCTGGGACAACGCCAAGAAGTACATCGAAGACGGCCACCACGGCGGCAAGGGCAGCGAGGCGCACAAGGCCGCTGTCACCGGCGACACCGTCGGCGACCCGTACAAGGACACCGCCGGCCCGGCCGTCAACCCGCTGATCAAGATCATCAACATCGTGGCGCTGCTGATCGTGCCGCTGCTGCCGATGAGCGCAAGCACGGGCAGCGCGGCGGTCAATCACGCGGTACCGGCTGCACAGACGATGCCCGCCGCGGTGTCGACGCCCACTGCCGCCTCGGCCCCCATGCCGGCGACAACGGCCACGGTCACCGCACCAGCGTCGGCGGCTTCGCGCTGACCCCGGGGTGCCTTCGAGGCGACGGCCAGTCGGGTCCTCCGGCTGGCCGGTTTTTTTCCCTGGCCAGAACCCAGGAGCGCCACGGCCCGCCGGCAGGCGGGCGGTAGTGTCCTAGCCGCGCAGCGCCGCCCGCTTGCCGAGCTCGATCTTGGCGATCGCGTTGCGGTGCACCTCGTCGGGCCCGTCGACGATGCGCACGGTGCGCTGGTGCGCATAGGCCTCGGCGAGCGAGAAGTCGCCGCTGACGCCGGCGGCGCCATGGGCCTGGATCGCCCAGTCGACCACCTTGCAGCTCACGTTCGGAGCCACCACCTTGATCATCGCGATCTCGGCGCGCGCGGCCTTGTTGCCCGCGGTGTCCATCTTGTGCGCCGCATTCAGCGTCAGCAGCCGAGCCTGGTCGATCATGCAGCGGCTCTCGGCGATGCGTTCGTGCCAGATCGACTGGCCCGAGATCGGCCCGCCGAAGGCGCTGCGGCTCATCAGGCGGTCGATCATCATTTCCAGCGCGCGCTCGGCCGCGCCGATCGAGCGCATGCAGTGGTGGATGCGTCCGGGGCCCAGGCGCCCCTGAGCGATCTCGAAGCCACGGCCCTCGCCGAGCAGGATGCTGTCCACCGGCACCCGCACGTTCTCGAGCACCACTTCCATGTGGCCGTGCGGCGCGTCGTCGTAGCCGAACACGGTGAGCGGGCGCAGCACCGTCACGCCCTTGGCGTCGCGCGGCACCAGCACCATGCTCTGCTGCGCATGGCGCGGGCCGTCGGGGTCGGTCTTGCCCATCACGATGAAGATTTCGCAGCGCGGGTTGCCGGCGCCCGAGCTGAACCACTTGCGCCCGTTGACCACGTACTCGTTGCCCTCGCGGGTGATGCTGCACTGGATGTTGGTGGCGTCCGACGATGCCACCGCCGGCTCGGTCATCAGGAAGGCCGAGCGGATGCGGCCGTCGAGCAGGGGTTCGAGCCAGCGCTCCTTTTGCGCCGGCGTGCCGTAGCGCTCGATCGTCTCCATGTTGCCGGTGTCGGGTGCCGAGCAGTTGAAGACTTCGGAGGACCACATCACCCGGCCCATCAGCTCGCACAGCGGTGCGTAGTCCAGGTTCGAGATGCCGCCCTGGCCCTTGTACGGGTGCGGCAGGAACATGTTCCACAGGCCGGCTTCGCGGGCCTTGAGCTTCAGGCCGTCCACCAGCTTCAGCGGCTGCCAGGGGTCGCCGGCGCGCCGCAAGCTGTCGAGCTCCTCGTGCCAGCGGCTTTCGTTGGGGTAGATGTGCGCGTCGTAGAAGACACTCATGCGCGACAGCAGGTCGCGTGTTTTCGCGGAAGGTTCGTAGGGCATGGCAGGCCTCGCTTCGTTGGGGTTCAGCGGCGCATTGGAGCAGCAAGCGCGCTCGCACGGCGTCGCGTTCGGGACGTTGGACCCGGTTGGCAAACCTGTGCAACGCCGCTCAAGTGTGCGGCCTCGATGTTGCGCTTGTAGGATTCCTCCCACAAGCAGCCGCAACCCTGGCCGATGGCTGGACTGTGTTCGGGCGCGCACACTCGCCAGCAGCCGCCAGCCCAGACAATGGTCCGCCGCGGCGAACCCGTCTGCGCAGTGCGGTCTACCGCTGCGCCGGCAAGAGCCCAGGTTCTGGACTCCGAGGAACCGCCTGAGTCCATGCACCTGCTCAAGACCTACATCGTCGAAGACAGCCCGGTGATCCGCGAGAACCTGATCGCCACGCTCGAAGAATTGGTGTCGATCGAGGTGGTCGGCACCGCGGAAGACGAATCGACGGCGTCGCGATGGCTGGCCCGGTCGGTGAACGAAGCCGACCTGGTGATCGTCGACATCTTTCTCAAGGCCGGTTCAGGCTTGGGTGTGCTTCGCGCGGCCCAGGGCCAAGCCGCCGCGCGCAAGCTGATCGTGCTGAGCAACTACGCCACCCCCGACATGCGCCGAGAATGCCTGAGGCTCGGCGCCGACCGGGTGTTCGACAAGTCCAATGAAATCGACGCATTGGTGAGCTATTGCGGCCGGCTCGCCGACGGCCAAGCGGGCCACAGCGGCCCGGGGGTGTTGACGTGAGAATCGCCTACTGGATCAAGCCGTTCTTCAGTGCGTAGTAGGTCAGGTCGCTGTTAGACGCCAGGTTCATCTTTTCCATCACCCGGGTGCGGTATGTGCTGACCGTCTTCACGCTGAGCGACATGCTTTCGGCCATGTGGCCTATGGTTTCGCCCTTGGCCAGGCGCAGGAAAACCTGCAATTCTCGCTCCGAGAGCTGCTCATGAAGCGCCTTGTCGCCGCCCCCGCTCAAGCCCTCGGCCAGGCGCTCGGCCACGCCCGCGGTGATGTACTTGCGCCCGCGGAACACGGTTCGGATCGCCTTGACGATCTCATCGGGGTCGCAGTCCTTGTTGAGGTAGCCGCTGGCGCCCTGGCGCAGCAGCGTGGTGGCGTAATGCTCTTCGGGGAAGCCGCTGAGGATCAGTACCGGCAGTTCGGGCGCGCGCGCCTTGATCGCGGCCAGCGCGTCGACCCCGCTCTGGTCGGGCATCGAGATGTCGAGCAGGATCACATCCACTTCGCCGCGGCGCACGATGTCCAGCGCCTCGCGCCCGTTGGCGGCTTCGGCCACCACCTGGAAATCGATCTGGTCGGCAAAAAACTGGCGCAACCCGGCGCGCACCATGGCATGGTCGTCAACGATGGCAATTCGAATCATGATGTTCCGCTTGGCTGCACGCCGGATCGTCCCACGTTTTTGCCACGGCATGACAGCCCCCGCTGGTTTCACCGGAGTCCGCCGGGCGGCGGCCCGGTTCAGGCCTGAGAATTCGCGATGGACCTGCTGACCGTCGTCAAACGCAACCCACTGGTTTTCCCGCTGGCTTGCGTGGCCGCGGCGGCCATGGTCTTCATCAGCGAAGGCTCGTATTGGCAGTCGGTCGGTACCCTCAGCGAAATGCGCGAGATGGCCAATGCCCGCACCAGCATCCTGGGCTTGAAGCGCAGCATCGTCGCCGTTGAGACCGGCCAGCGCGGCTACCTGCTCACCGGCCGCATCGAATACCTCAAGCCGTATGGCCAGGCGCTCAAGAGCATCGACGAATCGTTCGCAGCGCTGGAGCGGCACTACGACAAGGACGAACAGCCCAAGCAGGTGCTGCAAAAACTCCGCGGCCTGACCGATACCCGGCTCTCGGTGGTCGCCGAAACCATACGCCTGCATGCCGAAGGCCAAGCCGCCACCGCGATGGAGCTGGAACTCAGCGGCGTCCTCAGGAAGGACATGGACGCCGTCCTGGCGCTCGGCGACCAACTGCTCGACCAGGAGACACGCAACGTCGCCTCCGGCCAGGTGGACGTCGACCGCACGCTGCTGCTCAGCCGCATCGGTGTCGCCGCGCTGAGCGTGGTGATCCTGCTCGCGCTGTACCTGTACCTGCGCCAGAACATCGCGCTGCTGCAACAACAACTCGACGCGCAGCGCCTGGTGCAGGCCGAACGCGACCGCCTCGAGGTGGAGGTGACAAACCGCACCGCGCAACTCACCGAGCTCGCGCACCACCTGCAAACCGCGCGCGAAGACGAGCGCAGCCGGCTCGCACGCGACCTGCACGACGAGCTCGGCGCGCTGCTCACCTCGGCCAAGCTCGACGCCGCGCGCATCAAGTCGCGCCTGGCCGGCATTGCACCGGAGGCGCAGGAGCGCTTGGCCCATCTGGTGAGCACGCTCAACAGCGTGATCGAACTCAAACGCAGCATCACTGAAGACCTGCGCCCCTCCGCGCTCAGCCACCTGGGTTTGGCGCCGACCCTGCAGATCCTGGCGCGCGAATTTTCCGAGCGCTCGGGCATCCAGGTGCAGTGCGCGCTTGAGCCGGTCAACCTGAGCAGCAACGCCGAACTGATGGTCTACCGGGTGGTGCAGGAGGCCATCACCAACATCAGCAAATACGCCCACGCCCGCCATGTCTGGCTCGACCTGGGCTCGCAGAATGGCGAGGTGCAGCTTTCGGTGCGCGACGACGGCATCGGTTTCGACAGCCGCGCGCAGCGCGCAGCGGCGCATGGGCTGCTCGGCATGCGCTTTCGTGTCGAGGCCGAACAGGGCAAACTCACCGTGGTCTCCACGCCTGGGCAGGGCACCGTGATTCGGGCCAGCCTGCGCGAAGCCGCGCTCGGTTAGGCGCATGCGGCCTTCGTCAGCGCCGTCCTACGAGGCGGGCATCCGATCCCCGACACCGCGTCGGCCCGGCGGCCGATGGTTGCTGCTTTGGCCCGCCGGCACACTGACCCCGTCGCCAGTTCGATACCGCCGTCGCAACGGGTGCGAGCCCGCTGCGGCTCCGGGGACACCGCCCCAAGACAAGCCAGGAGCCCCGCCATGCTGCATTACGCCATCACGTTTCTCGTCATTGCCTTGATCGCGGCGTTGCTCGGCTTCACCGGCATCGCGGCCGGCGCCGCGGGCATCGCCAAGATCCT
>JANNGZ010000488.1:0-6165 GCA_031404155.1 Burkholderiales bacterium | reverse complement strand
CGCGCCGCCGAAGGCGACGCCGCGGTCTATGGCGTCAACACCGGGTTCGGCAAGCTGGCCTCGACGCGCATCAGCCGCGACGACCTGGCCACGCTGCAACGAAACCTGATCCGCTCGCACAGCGTCGGCGTCGGCGAGCCGTTGTCGCCGGCCGTCGTGCGCCTGATGCTGGCGCTGAAGGCCGCGAGCCTGGCGCGCGGCCACTCGGGCGTGCGGCCGGTGATCATCGACACCCTGGTCGCGGCCTGCAACGCCGGCCTCGTGCCGTACGTGCCGGCGCAGGGTTCGGTCGGCGCCTCGGGCGACCTCGCGCCGCTGGCCCACATGACGCTGGCCCTGATGGGCGAGGGCGAGATGCTGATCGAAGGCAAGCGCCGCTCGGCATCGCACGCGCTGCACGACGCTGGCATCGAACCGCTGGTGCTGCAGGCCAAGGAAGGCCTGGCACTGATCAACGGCACGCAGACCTCGACCGCGCTGGCGCTGCACGCGCTGCTGAGCTTCGAGCCGGTGCTGGAGGCGGCGATCGTCGTCGGCGCGCTGACGGTCGATGCCGCGCGCGGCAGCGACGGGCCGTTCGATCCGCGCATCCATGCGCTGCGCGGGCAGCCGGGGCAGATCGACGTCGCGCGCTACTACCGCAAGCTGCTCGAGGGCTCGTCGATCCGTGCTTCTCACCGCGAGGGCGACGACCGCGTGCAGGATCCATACAGCTTGCGCTGCCAGCCGCAGGTGGTCGGGGCGTGCCTCGATCAGTTGCGTCACGCGGCGCTCGTTCTCGTGCGCGAGGCCAATGCGGTGACCGACAACCCGCTCGTCTTCGCAGACTCCGTTCGCCCTGAGCCTGTCGAAGGGCCTGCGTCCGTTCGCCCTGAGCCTGTCGAAGAGCCTGCGGGGGCTTCGACAAGCTCAGCCCGAACGGGGGAAATCGTCTCCGGCGGCAACTTCCACGCCGAGCCCGTGGCCCTGGCCTGCGACGCGATGGCGGTGGCCATCGCCGAAGTCGGCGCCATCGCCGAGCGCCGCATCGCGATGCTGATCGACGCCGGTGTCTCTCGTCTGCCGCCGTTCCTCACGGCCGACGCGGGACTGAACAGCGGCTTCATGATCGCGCACGTGACGGCGGCGGCGCTGGCCAGCGAGAACAAGTCGATGGCGCATCCGGCGAGCGTCGATTCGCTGCCGACCTCGGCCAACCAGGAGGATCATGTGTCGATGGCCACCTTCGCCGCGCGCCGCCTGCAGCCGATGATCGCCAACGTCGCGCACATCCTCGGCATCGAACTGCTCGCCGCCGCGCAGGGCATCGAGTTCCTGCGCCCGCTGACGAGTTCGGCGCCGATCGAGGCCGCGCATGCGCTGCTGCGCACGCAGTGCCCGAGCATCGAGCGCGACCGCTATCTCGCGCCCGAGATCGAACGCGCCACCGCGCTCGTTACCGATGGCCGCCTGGCGCGCCTCTTGCACACCTTGCCCGACCTGCCGGCCCTCTGGATCCCGGCCTGACCTTCCAACCACGCTCACGGAGAACTGCATGAAAAAGACGCTCATCGCCCTCGCCGCCGCCGCCGCCGTCACGCTCACGGCGCAGGCCCAGGAAACCAAGGTCACGGTCGCCATCTCGGGCTGGACCGGCTTCGCGCCGCTGACGCTGGCCAAGGAAGCCGGCCTGTTCAAGAAACACGGCCTGGACGTGACGATCAAGAAAATCCCGCAGAAGGACCGCCACCTGGCGATCGCCTCGGGCGACGTGCAGTGCGCGGCGACGACGGTGGAAACCTGGATCGGCTGGAACGCCGCCGGCGTGGCGACGACGCAGATCTTCCAGCTCGACAAGAGCTACGGCGCCGACGGCATGGTGGTCAAGCCCGCCATCGGCAAGATCAGCGACTTGAAGGGCAAGACGATGGCCGCCGACGCGCCGGGCACTGCCACCTACTTCACGCTGGCATGGATGCTGAAGAAAAACGGCCTGTCGATCAAGGACGTGAAGGTCGTCAACCTGTCGCCGCAGGCCGCGGCCAACGCGATGATTGCCGGCAACACCGACATCGACGGCGGCATGACCTACGAGCCGTTCCTGTCGGCCGTGCGTGCCAAGCCCGAGGCCGGCAAGATCATCGCCACCACGCTCGACTACCCGATGATCATGGACACCTTCGGGTGCACGCCCAAGTTCCTGGCCGACAACCCGAAGGCCGCGCAAGGCCTGGCCGACGGCTACTTCGATGCGCTGGAGATGATCCAGAAGGAGCCAAAGAAGAGCTACGAGATCATGGGCGCCGACGTCAAGCAGAGCGCCGATGCCTTCGAGGCAAGCCAGAAGTTCCTGCGCTGGCAGGACCGCGCCGCCAACCAGAAGTTCTTCGCCGGCGAGCACGCCGCGTTCAGCAAGGAAGCGGCCGACCTGCTGCTCGAGGTCGGGATCATCAAGCAGATTCCCGACCTGACCAAGCTCGCCGACACGCGCTTCATCAAGTGAAGCGGCTCGTGGCGGCGGCAACGCTGGCGGCCTCGGCCGCCGGCTGCTCCGTGGCGCCGCAATGGCCGGTCAGCGCCGAGTTCGCCGGCACGACCGTGGTGACGCAAGTGGACTCGCCGGCCGCCGTGAGCCTGCTCGAGGGCCGCGAACCCGGCGATCCGTCGCTCGATGAACTGGCCAAGGCCTGGGGCGATCGCTTGCCGAGCGCGCAGGAGTTGGCCCAGGTCTCCCGCCGCTGGTCGCCCGACGTGGCCGCGCTCTTGTTGTGGCGCCAGGTGGAGCGCCGCGCCGCCGGCGATGGCCTGGTCGCGGACTACCGGCGCGCGCTGGAACACGCCGACGCCTTGCCGCAGCCGCTGCAAGGAGAGCTGTTCCTGCTCGTGCCCGGTTGGCTCTACCGGAGCGACACCTCCAGCGGCGCCGACCTCGAAGCTCAGGCCCGCCTGCTGCGCGCGCAAGGCGCCCGGGTGGTGCGGGCCGACACCGACGAGAACGGCACCGTGGCAGCCAACGCGCAGCGCGTGGTCGACGCGGTGCGCCACGCGGCGGCGGGCTCGGAGCGCATCACGCTGGTCAGCGCAAGCAAGGGCGGCGCCGAGGTGGCGCTCGCGTTGTCTTGGCTTGCTCGCGCCGGTGAGTCGGACGCGGTGCACGCCTGGGTCAACATCGGCGGCACCTTGCGCGGCACGCCGCTGGCCGACCTGGCCCTGAGCTGGCCTGCCTGCTGGTTCGTGCAGGCGGCCGTGCTCAACGACGGATCGTTCGATGCGCTGCGCAGCGTGGCCACCGCCGCCAGCGCCGAGCGCGCCGCCGCGCTGCAACGGCCAGCGCCGGTGCGCGTGGTCAACCTGATCGGCATTCCGCTGTCGGGGCAGGTCTCGCCGCGGGCGACCCTGGGCTACCGGCTGCTGCGCGGCCACGGCCCCAACGACGGCATCACCGCCCTCGCCGACGCCTTGGCCCCCGATGCCAGCACCATCGCGCTGCCGGGCGTCGACCACTTCTTCCAGCGCCCCGACCTCGACCGCCACACCCTGGCCGTGGCCTGGGCCATCACCCGTCCCGTCAACCTGCATCAAGGGCTTCGATGATGAAACCTCTGACTCCTGTGGCCGCGCCGACGCGCACCGCGCTCGGCATCGCCTTCTTCGTGCTCTTCGTCGCCGTCTGGGCTGCGGTGACGTTCGGCGGTCTGGTGCCCAAGACCTTTCTCGCCAACCCGCTGCAGATGCTGGCCAGCGGCTGGGACCTGATCGTGAATCAGGGCTTCATGAAGGACATCGGCATGACGGTGTGGCGTGTCGTCGGCGGCTTCCTGCTCGCCGCGGCGCTGGCGCTGCCGCTGGGCGTGCTGATGGGCGCGTACAAGCCGATCGAGGCCTTCTTCGAACCCTTCGTCAGCTTCGCGCGCTACCTGCCGGCCAGCGCCTTCATCCCGCTGCTGATCCTGTGGGCCGGCATCGGCGAGGCGCAAAAACTCGCGGTGATCTTCATCGGCAGCTTCTTCCAGCTGGTGCTGATGATCGCGGTGACCGTGGGCAACACGCGTCGCGACCTGGTCGAGGCCGCGTACACGCTGGGCAGCAACGACGCGAGCCTGATCAAGCGCGTGCTGATCCCGGGCGCGGCGCCTGACATCGCCGAGACGTTGCGCATGGTGCTCGGCTGGGCCTGGACCTACGTCATCGTCGCCGAGCTGATCGGCGCGTCCAGCGGCATCGGCCACATGATCACCGACAGCCAGGCGCTGCTCGCCACCGACCAGATCATCTTCGGCATCATCGTCATCGGCCTGATCGGGTTGGTTAGCGACTTCGGATTCAAGTGGGCCAACCGACGGCTGTTCCCGTGGTCGCAGCTCGGGCGCTGACGGTCGCGCTGACTGGCGCCGCGCTCGCGCTCGCCGGCTGTGCCGTCGGGCGCGGCAACGGCGCGACAGCGCACGACCCTGCGCTGGCCGGGCGCGTTGATGCGCTGGTCGCGCCGCTGGTGGCGGCCAACGCCTTCAGCGGCGCCATCGTGCTCGAACGCAGCGGCAAGATGGTCTATGCGCGCGGTTTCGGGCTCGCAAATCGCACCGCCGGCGTCGCGTTCACCCCCGAGACGCCAAGCGACGGCGGATCGATTGCCAAGACCTTCACCGCGGCCGCGTTGTGGGCGCTGGTGCACGAAGGCCGCCTCGCGCTCGACACGCCGGTGGAGCAGCTCGTGCCCGAGTTCCCGCACCGCCGCACGACGGTGCGGCAGTTGCTCGCGCACAGCAACGGCCTGCCGCCGTACTACGAATTCTTCGACCCGCACTTCGCCGTCGGTGCGGTGCGCACCACGCCGGAGATGCTGCGGGTCGTGGCCGGCGTCTCGCCCGACCCAAGGTTCGAACCCGGGACGCGGTTCGAATACTCGAACCTCGGCTACGACGCCGCCGGGCTGGTGATCGAGCGCGTAAGCGGGCAGGGCTATGAGGCGTTCGTGCGCGAACGCTTTCTAGCGCCGCTCGGCATGAGTGCGAGCTTTGCGCGGCCGGCCCGATTGGCCGATTGGCGCGGTGTGCGTACCCAAGGCTACCGGTTCCGCGATGGCGCCTGGCGGGACTTCGACGCCTTCGACGGCGAGGCCTTCCTCGGCGCGTCCAACCTGTACTTCTCGACGCGCGATCTGGCGCGCTGGGGCAGCGCCCAGATTGAACGACGGGTGCTGCCGGCGC
The DNA here is from genome assembly GCA_031404155.1 of Burkholderiales bacterium. GTDB lineage: Bacteria > Pseudomonadota > Gammaproteobacteria > Burkholderiales > Burkholderiaceae_C > JANNGZ01. The sequence continues at coordinate 979 of JANNGZ010000488.1, read as the reverse complement.
CCGCGCTTGCCGCCGGCCAGCGGCCTTCGACGATCGCCGGCCAGCCCTCGCCGATCAGCGCGCTGAGCTGGTACTGCGACCCGCACGCGAGCCGCTGCCACTACACCGGCAGTGTCAACGCGTTCCATGCGTTCGTGCATTGGGACCGGGCGCGCGCCGAAACCATTGCATTCGTCTCCAACTCCACGCTGCCGCCGTGGCAGACCATCGCCCTGCAGCACGGCCTGGTCGATGCGCTCGCCGGCCGTGCGCCAAAGTCCGCCGCGCCGCCGGCATTCGACCGTTTCGACCGCCGCTCACGCGCGTCCATTTCCGGGCGCTACGTGGCCGAGGGTGTCGGCTCCGTGCGAGTGAGCACCGATGGAGACACGTTGCGCTTGCGGGTCGACGCCGGACTCGAATTCGAGCTGTTCCAGGTGTCGCGCGACGCGTTCTACGTGCCGGGCCGGGACTGGTGGCTCGCATTCAGCGGCGGACAAGCGGCGCGGCGCATGCACCTGCGATCGATGTACGTCGATGCCGTGGCGCAGAGGGAAGCGCTTTGAAGCGAACGATTAACAGGACCACGGAGGTCAACAACATGGCAGACATCCTTTCGATCCGCGGCGTTGAGCGCCGCTTCGACAAGACACTCGCTCTGCAAGCCACCGACCTCGACGTCGCCGAGAACGACTTCATCACCATCCTCGGCCCCAGCGGTTGCGGCAAGAGCACGCTGCTGCGCATCGTCGCCGGGCTCGACCGCCAGACCGCCGGCGAGGTGCTGCTCGACGGCCAGCGCATCGACGGCCCCGGTGCCGACCGCGGCGTGGTCTTCCAGAGCTACACGCTATTCCCCTGGCTGACGGTGCGCGACAACGTCTGCTTCGGCCTCGTCGAGCGTGGCCTGCCCCGCGCGCAGCAGTTGGAGATCGCCGACGCCTTCCTCGCCAAGGTGGGACTGCGCGGCTTCGAGCACCACTTCCCGAAGCAGCTCTCG
>JANNGZ010000487.1:0-2730 GCA_031404155.1 Burkholderiales bacterium | reverse complement strand
GGCGCGCCGGTCAAGGTGCCCGCAGGGAAGGTGGCCCGCAGCACGTCCAGGCTGGTGATGCCGTCCTTCAGCAGGCCCTCGACGTTGCTCACGATGTGCATCACGTGCGAGTAGCGCTCGACCACGAAGGCCTCGGTGACCTTGACGCTGCCGGTCTTGGCGATGCGGCCGATGTCGTTGCGCGCCAGGTCGATCAGCATCAGGTGTTCGGCACGCTCCTTCGGGTCGGCCTTGAGCTCGGCTTCCAGCGCGACGTCGGCCTCGGGCGTGGCGCCGCGTGGGCGGGTGCCCGCCAGCGGGCGAATCGTCACCTTGTCGCCGTCGCTCGTGTGCTCCTGGCGCACCAGGATTTCCGGCGACGCACCGACGATCTGGAACTCACCCATGTCGTAGAAGTACATGTAGGGGCTCGGGTTCAACGAGCGCAGCGCGCGGTACAGGCTCAGCGGCGACTCGGTGTAGCGCTTGCGCAAGCGCTGCCCCACCTGCACCTGCATCATGTCGCCGGCGGCGATCAGCTCCTTGGCCTTCAATACGGCGGCGATGTAGTCGGCCTTGTCGAACTCGCGCTCCACCGCATAGGCACTGCCGCGTTTGACCTGCGGCGCGCTCACGCTGTACTTCAGCTTGTCGCCCAACTCGGCCAGACGCCGCTTGGCATTGAAGTAGGCCTCGGGGCGCGCCGGGTCGGCATAGACGATCAGGTACAGGCGCCCCGACAGGTTGTCGATGACCGCCAGCTCCTCGGTTTGCAGCAGCAGGATGTCGGGCGTGCCCAGTCCGCCGGTCTTTTGCACCTGGGCCAGCTTCGGCTCGATGAAGCGAACCGCGTCGTAGCCGAAGTAGCCCGCCAGCCCGCCGCAAAAACGTGGCAGCCCGGGCCGCAGCGCCACCTTGAAACGCGCCTGGTATTGCGCGATGAAGTCCAGCGGGTTGCCGTCGTGGCGCTCAACCACCATGCCGTCGGTCACCACCTCGGTGTGCGGCCCGGTGGCGCGCAGCCAGGTGCGCGCTGGCAGACCGATGAAGGAGTAGCGCCCGAAGCGCTCGCCGCCGACCACCGACTCGAGCAGGAAGCTGTGTTTCGCACCCCCGGCGAGCTTGAGGTACAGCGACAGCGGGGTTTCGAGGTCGGCAAAAGCTTCCGCCATCAGCGGAATGCGGTTGAAGCCCTGTGCAGCAAGGCTCTTGAACTCAAGTTCGGTGATCACGTCTCATGGCCCTCCAGGCCGGGCGGCGCGCCACGGTGCGGCGCCACCTTCAGGATGCTGCGGCCGAGATTTCGACTGCCTGGAGCCAGCGGCCGCATCGAAGCCTTCACGGCCCGCCGCGGCGGCGGCAAACTAAAACTGCACGGCGTCCCGGCGACGCCAGGGCCAGGCTCCCCGGTCGTGGGACCTGTGCTCGCTCTGTTTGCATGAGGTGAACATTTGCGGCGAAGTTTAGCAGCGGGTGCAGCGCCGCCGACGCATCGGCCGCATCCGGCCCGCCGCGTGAATCGCGTGAATCGCGTGAAATGCGCGTGCGCGCTTGCGCGCTTGCCGCGGTGGCTGCGATAGTGCGGCCTAAGCGCTCGCGCGCCCACCCCCGGAGCCCCGCCATGATCAGCCTTCGTCGAGCGACCCTGCTTTGTCTGTTCGCCATCACGCTGCCCGCATCGCTGTGGGCCCAGACGGTCGATGTGTCCGGCGTGAAGTACGAGCCGACGGCCCAGCTTGGCGGCTCACGCCTGGTGCTCAACGGCGCGGGCATCCGCTACAAGTTTGTCATCAAGGTCTACACCGCCGGGCTCTACCTCGGCGCCAAGGCCAGCACGCCCGACGCGGTCTACGCCGCGCAAGGGCCGCGGCGCATGCATGTGGTGATGCTGCGCGACATCGACGCCAACGAGCTCGGCAAGCTGTTCACCGACGGCATGAAGAAGAACTCCACGCGCGAGCAGTTCGCCAAGGTGATCCCCGGCACGGTGGCGCTGGGCGAGCTGTTCTCGGCGCGCAAGAAGCTGGTCGCCGGCGACTCGTTCTCGGTGGACTACCTGCCCGGCACCGGCACCACCATCGTCATCAACGGCAAGGGCGCCAACGAGCCGATCAAGGAGCCGGAGTTCTTCAATGCGCTGATGCGCATCTGGCTCGGCGACAGCCCGGCGGACTATCAGCTCAAGGACGCGCTGCTCGGCGTGCAGCAGTAGCCGCAGCGGGCCGGCGCGTCAATCGACGATCCCGGCCACGCGCGGAGTCTCGATTGGCCGCGCGCGGCCGATGCGACACTGCCCGCCGTGACGCCAGACACCTCCGCCGCGCCGGTGCCGGCCTCTGTACCAGCCGCTGCGCCGGTACCCGCCGCCGTACCAGGCGCGTACGCGCCGCCGAGCCCGTGGCGCTGGATCCCGACGCTGTACTTCGCCCAGGGCCTGCCGATGTGGTGGTGGCCGGGGTTTCAGGTATTCTTCGCGGACAAATACCAGTACGCCTGCCAGCTTTAAACCCAGCGACAGGGTCAAAAGGGGAACTGGGGCAAAGGCATTTTGGGCTGCCCATACCAGCAGGAGCAGCACAACGCCCAAGCCCGCCAGAGCAAGGGCTATCTTTTGTTTGCCCGTAGTCAGGGTTGGATTGGGATTGGCTATGGAAAGAGATGCGTTTTTCATTTAAGTATATCTAGCAAGTTAGTTTAGATCAAATTTCTTTGCAAATGCTTGATTATCAACACTGATAACTAATAACGGAT
>JANNGZ010000486.1:0-5257 GCA_031404155.1 Burkholderiales bacterium | reverse complement strand
GATCATCACCTTCCTCACCATCATCTTCGGCGAGCTGGTGCCCAAGCGGCTGGGCCAGACGCACCCCGAGACGGTGGCGCGCCTGGCCGCGCGGCCGATGGGCTGGCTCTCCACCGCCACGCGGCCCTTCGTCGCGCTGCTGTCCTTCAGCACCGACGCGACGCTCAAGCTGATGGGCATCCGCGGCAGCTCGCACCGCAGCGTGACCGAGGAAGAAATCGCCGCCAGCCTGGAGGAGGGCGTGGACGCGGGTGTCATCGAGGCGCAGGAGCACAAGATGGTGCGCAACGTGTTCCGCCTGGACGACCGCCAGATCGGCTCGATGATGATTCCGCGCACTGAGATCACCTGGCTGGACGTGACCGCGCCGGTGCCCGAGCTGCTCGCGCTGATGGCCGAACACGAACACACCCGGTACCCGGTGTGCCGCGGCGGGCTGGACGAGGTGCTCGGGGTGATCTCCGCGCAAGGCCTGCTCGGGCCGCTCTCGCGCGGCGAGATGCCGTCGATCGTCGAGCATATCGAGCCGCCGGTGTTCGTGCCCGAGACACTGTCGGGCATGGAACTGCTCGACCAGTTCCGCGCCTCCAGCGCCGAGCTGGTCTTTGTGGTCGACGAGTACGGCGAAGTGCAGGGCGTGATCACGGTGCGCGACGTGCTTGAAGCGATCACCGGCGAGTTCAGCACACCCTCGGACGGCCAGGCCTGGGCGGTGCGGCGCGGCGACGGCAGCTGGCTGCTCGACGGGCTGATCCCGGTGCCCGAAATGAAGGACCGGTTGGAGCTGAAAGAGCTGCCCGAGGAAGACCGCGGCCGCTACAACACGCTCGCCGGCATGATCATGCTGCTGCTCGGGCGCCTGCCCAACACCGCCGACTCGGTGGAGTGGGAAGGCTGGCGCTTCGAGGTTGTCGACCTCGACGGCAAACGCGTCGACAAGGTGCTGGTGAGCCGCGCCGACAACCCCGAAGAGGAAACGCTGTGATCAACAAGGCCCTGCACAAGAACCCGGTGGCGCTGGACCGCGAGAAGCACCTCAAGCTGCGCCTGCGCCGCCCGCTGGTGGACCTCGCGCCAGTGGCCAAGCTCAACGCCACCTTCATCGCGGTGGCCGAATTTGCCGACGTGGCGCGTGAGTACGCGATCGTCTTCGTGCGTGCCGGCAAGAACGAGCAGACCGGCAAGGACGACGTGGCGCCGATGGCGGTGCTCGGCCTGGGCGTCGACGAGAACCTGTACGTCGCCGGCGCCACCTGGAGCGCCGACTACGTGCCCTTCATGCTGCGGATGTACCCGTTTGCGATCGCGCGCATCGACGCGCAGCAGTACGCGGTGTGCATCGACGACTCCTGCTCCTCGTTGAATGACAAAGAGGGCGATGCGCTGTTCAACATCGACGGCACGCCGAGCGACTTCACGCTGGAGATGCAGAAGACGCTCGAACAATTCGAAGCCGAATCGCAGCGCACCCGCGCCTTCTGCCAGCGCCTGGGCGAGTTGGACCTGCTCAGCGAGATGCGCTTCGACGCCGACGCGCCCGACGGCAACAAGCTCAGCGTCGACGGGTTTCTTGCGGTCAACGAAAAAAAGTTCGCCGAGCTGCCCGACGCGGTGGTGCTTGAGCTGCACCGCAACGGCATCCTGAGCCTGCTCTCGGTGCAGATGGCGTCGATGGGGCATATGCGCCGGCTGGTCGCGCGCCGCCTGCGCCAGGCCGCGGCTTGAGTGAAGCGCAGGCCCGGGCCCGGGCCCGGACGCCGGGCGCTGCGTGGCCTAAGCTAGCCCCTTGCCCGCACCGGAGCCACACCATGAGCAAAGCCTTCGCCAGCCAGTCCGACCTGGAAGAAAAAACGGTCACCTTCACCCAGCTCTCCGAACACGCCTGGGCCTACACCGCCGAGGGCGACCCGAACACCGGCATCGTGATCGGCGACGACTGCGTGCTGGTGGCCGACACGCAGGCCACCCCCGCGATGGCGGCCGACGTGATCCGGCGAATCCGCGAAGTGACCAGCAAGCCGATCAAGTACGTGGTGCTCACGCACTACCACGCGGTGCGGGTGCTCGGCGCGAGTGCCTACGCGCCGCAGCAGATCCTGGCCAGCCAGGACACCTACGACCTGATCGTCGAGCGGGGCGAGCAGGACCGGCTAAGCGAAATCGGCCGTTTCCCGCGCCTGTTCCAGAACGTCGAGAGCGTGCCGCCGGGCCTCACCTGGCCGACGATGACCTTCACCGGCAAGATGACGCTCTGGCTCGGCAAGCTCGAGGTGCAGTTGCTGCAGCTCGGCCGCGGCCACACCAAGGGCGACACGGTGGTCTGGTTGCCGCAGGAGCGCACCCTGCTCTCGGGCGACCTGGTGGAGTTCGACGCCACGCCCTACGCGGGCGACGCCTACTTCCAGGACTGGCCGCAGACGCTGGACAACATCGCCGCACTGAAGCCCAAGGCGCTGGTGCCGGGCCGTGGCGCAGCCTTGCGCAACGAGGCCGAAGTGGCCAAGGGCCTGGCCGGCACGCGGGCCTTCGTGAGCGACGTCTACGCGGCGGTGAAGCAGGGTGCCGCAGCCGGCAAGGACCTGGCCAGCGTCTACCGCGACACGCTCGCCGCGGTGAAACCGAAGTACGGCCAGTGGGTGATCTTCGACCACTGCATGCCCTTCGACGTGACCCGCGCCTATGACGAAGCGACGCAGTACCGCGACCCGCGCATCTGGACGGCTGAGCGCGACATCGAAATGTGGAAGGCGCTCGAGGGCTGAATTTCAGGCGCCGGCAGTGAGCGTGCGATCGACCTGAACTCAACCTGAAGTCAGCGTGAGATGGGCCTGAAATGAGCGCCACCACGGCTTCGATGCCAGCGCTCGGCTACGACGCCGACGCGCAGCAAATTCAGGCCCACGAGTTCGCCTACCGCCGCTCGCCCGACCAGGACGCACAAGCTCGCGGCGACCCGCCGGCGCGGCATCTCGTGGTGATTGTCGGCGCCGGGCCGGTGGGCCTGAGCCTGGCGATCGACCTCGCGCAGCGCGGCCAGCGCGTGCTGCTGCTGGACAACGACAACCGGCTCTCGACCGGCTCGCGCGCGATCTGTTTTGCCAAGCGCACGCTCGAAATCTGGGACCGCCTCGGCGTCGGCGACGTGATGTGCGCCAAGGGTGTCGGGTGGAACGTCGGCCGGGTGTTCCTCGGCGACGAGTTGCTTTACCGCTTCGACCTGCTGCCCGAGGCCGGACATGAGCCCGCCGGGCCGCCCCAAGGGCGAATACCGGAGGGCGCAGCCCGGAGGTTTCCTGATGAGCCCGCCGGGCCGCCCCAAGGGCGAATACCGGAGGGCGCAGCCCGGAGGTTCCATGATGAGCGCCCAGCGTTCATCAACCTGCAGCAGTACTACGCCGAGGCTTACCTGGCGGTGCGTGCGGCCGAGCTGCCGAATCTTGAGATCCGCTGGAAGAACGAAGTGGTGGCGCTGGAAGAAACCGGTGACGGCGTGTGCCTCGGCATCCAGACGCCGCAAGGTCGCTATCAAATCGTGGCGGACTATGTGGCCGCATGCGACGGCTCGCGCTCGCCGCTGCGCGCGCTGCTCGGCCAGGAGAGCAAAGGCCGGGTGTTCCGAGACCGTTTCCTGATCGCCGATGTGAAGATGGCAATCGAGCTGCCCACCGAGCGCTGGTTCTGGTTCGACCCGCCCTTCCATCGAAACCAAAGTGTTCTGCTGCACCGGCAGCCCGACGGCGTCTGGCGCATCGACTTTCAGCTCGGCTGGGACGCCGACCCGGACGAGGAACGCAAGCCCGAACGCATCCAGCCGCGCATCGACGCGATGCTCGCCGCCGTCGCCACATCGGTATCCGCTAAAGGCTTCGGCTCGCCGGTGCCTGCCATTGCGTACCAGCTGCAATGGGCCAGCGTCTACACCTTCGCCTGCCTGCGCATGCAAAGCTTCCGCCACGGCCGCGTGTTTTTTGCCGGCGACGCCGCGCATGGCGTCTCGCCCTTCGGCGCCCGCGGCGCCAACGCCGGCGTGCAGGACGCCGAGAACCTGGCCTGGAAGCTCGACCGGGTGCTGCGCGGCGAGGCCGGCGACGAACTTCTCGACAGCTACGCCAGCGAGCGCGAATTCGCGGCCAACGAGAACATCCTCAACTCCACCCGCGCCACCGACTTCATCACGCCGAAGTCGGCGGTCAGCCGCCTCTTTCGCGACGCCACGCTCAAGCTGGCGAGCGAACACGCCTTCGCGCGCAAGCTGGTCAACAGCGGGCGCCTGTCGGTGCCGGCCACGCTGCACGGTTCGCCGCTGAACACGCCGGATGCCGATGAGTTCGCGGGGGCGATGGTGCCCGGCGCGGCGGCGGCCGACGCGCCCTTGTTGGACACGGCGGCGGCCGTCGCGCCTTTGCATGGCCCGGCGGCGGCCGTCGCGCCGCTGGGTGGCGCACGCTGGCTGCTGCGCGAACTCAGTGGTGAACGCTTCGCGCTGTTGGTGGCCGGGCCGCCGCCGGCCTGGGCCACCGACCTCGGCTTGCAGCTCGTCGAGCTGCCTTGTGCCGGGCTCGTCGCGCAGCGCTACGACCTGAAACCCGGCACCGCCTACCTGCTGCGCCCCGACCAGCATGTCTGCGCACGCTGGCGCGTGCCCACTGCGGCGCGGGTGCGCGCCGCGCTCGTCCGCGCTTGTGCGCGGGCCGCCCGTGAACCTGCCGCTGCTGCACCCTCTGCTTGAGCCGAGTTAACGCCATGACACCCGCCCTGAACACCGAACCCAACCTCGATGCACCCGACGACTTCTACGAGGCGCTGCTCGACGCGCACCAGGGCCTCAGCGAAACCCAGAGCCACGAGTTGAACGCGCGGCTGGTGCTGCTGCTGGCCAATCACATCGGCGCCTTGCCGGTGCTGCGCGAAGCGCTCGCCGCGGCCCGGCGCAACCTGCTCGGGGAGAAAACAGAATGAGCGACACGGCAATCCGACATCAAAGCGGCTTTGGCAACCAGTTTCAAAGCGAAGCGGTAGCGGGTGCGTTGCCGGTCGGCCGCAACAACCCGCAGCGCGCACCGCAGGGCCTGGTGGCCGAGTTGCTCAGCGGCAGCGCGTTCACCGCGCCGCGGCACAGCAACCAGCGCACCTGGCTCTACCGCCAGCAGCCGAGCGTGGTGCTCGGCGCTTTCGAGCCCTTTGTGCAACCGTGGTTGAAGACCGGCGCGGCGAGCGGCGTTGCCGCAGCACCCGACCCGCTGCGCTGGCACCCGAC
>JANNGZ010000485.1:0-5979 GCA_031404155.1 Burkholderiales bacterium | reverse complement strand
TGGCTGACGGTGCGCGACAACGTCTGCTTCGGCCTCGTCGAGCGTGGCCTGCCCCGCGCGCAGCAGTTGGAGATCGCCGACGCCTTCCTCGCCAAGGTGGGACTGCGCGGCTTCGAGCACCACTTCCCGAAGCAGCTCTCGGGCGGCATGCAGCAGCGCGTCGCGATCGCGCGCGCGCTGGCCAACGGCCCGCGCATGCTGCTGATGGACGAGCCCTTCGGCGCGCTTGACCACCAGACGCGCGAGCTGATGCAGGAGCTGCTGCTCGGCATCTGGGAGGCCGAGCGCAAGACGGTGCTGTTCGTCACCCATGACATCGACGAAGCGGTGTTCATGGGCTCGCGCGTGGTCGTGATGAGCGCGCGGCCGGGCCGCATCAAGCTCGACCGCCGCGTCGACATCCCGCACCCGCGCCACTACTCGGTGAAGACGACGCCGGCGTTTGCCGAGCTCAAGGCCGAATTGACCGAGCAGGTGCGGGTGGAGGTGCGGGCGGCGGCGGCGATGGCGGCCTGACGGTGCGGCCAGGTTCAGGGAATGCCGCGCCGCGTGTAGTAATTTCAAGGCGACAGGCGCATCATCTGGGCGTCCGCAGCGGCGTGCATCGCCAAGGAGCCTTCCATGAAGAACTGGTCCAGTACGTTCGTCGCCCTTGCGCTCATGCTTGCCGCGCCGATCGCCGCGGCGCAGGGCGCGCTCGACGGCAAGAAGTACGTCGGTGACATCGGCGACAAGGGCAAGGCGGCGGAGGAAACGAGCGTCGTGTTCACCTTCGCCGACGGGAAGTTCCAGTCGTCGGTCTGCGAGAAGTACGGCTTCGAGAAGGGCGCCTACACGACGACGAAGGAGGGCGACGCGGTCCGCTTCGATGCGACCGCGCTGAGTCCCGAGTACGGCCGCAACCAATGGCGCGGCACGGTGAAGGGCAACGAAGTCGAAGGCGTGCTCATGTGGCAGCGCAAGCCGTCGTTCTTTCGCCCCAACCCCGAGCCCGTCGAGCGCTGGTTCAAAGCGAAGCTGATGTGATCGAAGGGGAACTGACCATGCTGACTCGTGCACCGGTAATGACGATGCTGCCCGTGAAGGATCTGGAGCGGGCGCGCGATTTCTACGTCAACAAGCTCGGCCTCGAAGCCGAGGGGCTGGCAGCAGACGGGAAGTTCGTGCTGCGCGGCAGCGGCACCAAGTTCGGGCTGATCCCGAAGCCGGAAGGGACCAAGGCGCAGCACACCGCTGTCGGATTCGAGGTGGACGACGTCGCCGCCGAGATCAAGGAGCTCGAGGGCCGGGGTGTCGCGTTCCACGACTACGACTTCCCGGGCTTCAAGACGGTGGACCACATGATCGTGGTCGGGACCGACAAGGCGGCCTGGTTCAGCGACACCGAGGGCAATATCCTCTGCATCCACCAGGACATGCGCAAGAGCCGCTGAGGCGCCGCGAGACGAAAGAGCCGACCCACGGTGTGGGTGCTGGGCAAGAGGTGCACACGCGTGAAGTCGCGACCTGAGCCGCTCCGAGCGGGCGGTGCGCGCACCGTGCCGGCTCCGGCAGCATCAGCGCGCGTCGATGCGCAGTGCCACAGAGCCTTGAGCCTTGAGCCAGGTCAGTTCATCAGCTTCTCGGTGTTGACGATCTCGCGTGCATACGGCGCGTAGGTCACATAGTGGTACAGCTTCCAGCGCCCCTCGTCGACGCGCCAGCGCGCGATGGCGGGGTTCGTCTCGAAGGTGGCGGCGTACTTGCCGCCGGTGCGCGGCAACGCGAGCTGTACCACGCGCATCACCACCGTGGCGCTGCCGTCGGGTTTCATGTGAATGCGCAGCGGCTCCCACTTGAAGTCGAAGCCGGTGATCGCACTTTCGAATGCGCGCAGCGAACGCTCGCGTGTCGTCATCTGGCGCTCTGGGTCGGTGTGCAGGTAGGTTTCCTGATAGTGCAGGTCGGCCGTGACCGCATCTTTCCAGGCGGCGACATCGCGCTCGTTCCAGATGCGCTCGTAGCGGGCGATGGCTTCGCGCAGTGCGGCTTCGTCGGGGGCTGCTCCGGCCACCAAGGGGCCGAACGCCAAGGCGGCAAGGAGCAGACGGCGTGAAAGGGCGTTCATGGCCATCAGCGCCGGCTGGCCGTTGTCGGGTCGAGCACCACGGTGATCGGCGTGATCTTCGTCGCCGGGAAACCCGACTTGGCCGCGTGCTCGCGGATCAGCGCCTCGCTCGGCGCCTGGTAGACGCAATAGACCTTGTCGCCGGCGACATAGCTGTGCACCCACTGGATGTCGGGGCCGAGTTCGCGCAGCACGGCGTTGGACTTGGCGGCACCGTTGCGGAACTCCTCGGGGCTGGTCTTGCTGGCGCCAGGCATGTCGCGCTCGATCAGGAAGCGTTGGGGAGCGGACTGCAAATCGCCGCGAAACTGTCCCGAAATCGCTGCCGCCCAGCGCCGCCGGAAGCCACCACCGCCGATGCAACGCGAACCCAGCACCGAACTCGCTGCCCCGGACCGCTTGGTCTGGCCCGGCTTCGTGCTCGACCTGGCGCGCGGCGAGTTGCTCGATGCCGCCGGCCGGCCGACCGACCTGCGCGCGCAGGCGCTCAAGGTGCTGCTGCTGCTGGGCGAGCGCGCCGGCCAGGTGGTGGGCAAGGACGAGTTGCTGCGCCATGTCTGGCCGGACCTGGTGGTGACCGAGGACTCGCTGGTGCAGGCGGTGGGCGACATCCGCCGTGTGCTCGGTGAAGACCACGCCGGCGTTCACCGAACTCAAGGCTGAGTTGACCGAGCAGGTGAGGGTGGAGGTGAGGGCGGCGCCGACGATGGTGGCTTGAGGCGGCCACCACCGGCTTGTTCTGCTCTGGCTGGATGCGGGATGGGGCCGGGCTTTGGTGTCGGCCAAGCTGGCGCAGGCGGGCTCGGGGCCGCGCCACTCGCGCCCCCGAGCGGAACTCGCCCTGCCGGCGCCGGTGCAGCACCCGACAAGATGCTGGTGCTCGAGGGCGGGCGCGCGGTGCACCGCCATTGCAGCATCACGCTCAATCGTCCATACGCAGCCTCGGTCGCGAGCCGTCCCGCCCGCCCGGCTGCCCGCATCGATCTCCCTCCCGACCTCCAGCGTTGGCCGTCGAACCCAAGCCCGCGCCGACGCATCAGGACATTTTTTGCCCCCACCTGTCGATCCGCGCAAACTCCCGCGTCGTACAGGTGCCTCGATCCGCAGGCGCTCCAACCGGGACACCACCATGCAATACCTGATCCTGATCTACGGCGACGAAAAGCAGTACGCAGATGGCCAGCAGCGAGGCCGCGCAGCAGATGTACGCGCAGTTCATGCAGTACACCAAGGACCTGATTGGCGCCGGCGTGATGCGCGGCGGCGCCGAGTTGAAACCCACCTCCACCGCAACCACGGTGCGGGTGCGCAGCGGCAAGACGCAGGTGGTCGACGGGCCCTTCGCCGAAACCAAGGAGCAGCTCGGCGGCTACTACGTCATCGACGTGCCCAACCTGGACGAAGCGCTGAAGTGGGCGGCGCGCTGCCCGGGTGCGTTCAGCGGCTCGGTCGAAGTGCGGCCGCAGGGCATCACGCCCGACATGTAGGCCGCGGCGCGGCGCGGTTCATCGCCCACGGACCAACAGAGGAGCAGGCCGCGATGTTCGGCGCCGCGATCGAGCAGGTGTTTCGCCTGGAAGGCGCGCGGGTGCTTGCCGGGTTGATCCGGCGCTTCGGCAGCTTCGAGCTGGCCGAGGACGCGTTGCAGGACGCCTGCGCGAAGGCCATCGAAGTCTGGCCGCGGGAAGGCCTGCCCGAGCGGCCGGCGGCCTGGCTCACCACGGTGGCGCAACGCCGCGCGCTCGACCAGTTGCGGCGCCGGCGCGGCGCGGAGCTGCCGCTGGACGAACTGCCCGAGCTGGCGGCGGAAGCGGTCGATGCGGCCGCGGCCGAGGACTCCGCGGCCGAGGACTCAGCGGACAACCCCAGCGTCGACGACGACCGCCTGCGCCTGCTCTTCACCTGCTGCCACCCGGCGCTCGGCCATGGCGCGCAGGTGGCGCTGGCGCTGCGCACGCTGTGCGGCTTGTCCACGGCCGAGATCGCACGTGCGCATGTCGAGCCCGAGGCCACCACCGCGCAGCGCCTGGTGCGCGCCAAACGCAAGATTGCCGAGGCGCACATTCCCTATGAAGTGCCGCCGCGCGAGCTGCTCGGTGAGCGCCTGGCGGCCGTGCTCGGCGTGGTCTACCTGGTGTTCAACGAAGGTTATCTCGGCACTGATTCACCCGGCCTGCTGCGGCCCGACCTGTGTGCCGAGGGCATCCGCCTGGGCCGCCTGGTCAACGAGCTGTTGCCCGGCCGTGCCGAAGCCGAAGGGCTGCTCGCGCTGATGCTGCTGCACGACGCGCGGCACGACGCGCGCAGCAACGCTCAAGGCATGCTGGTGCCGCTGGAGGAACAGGACCGCAGCCTGTGGCACGCCGCGCGCATCCGCGAGGGCCTGGCCTGGCTGGACGAGGCGCTGGCGCGGCGCGAGCCCGGCGCCTTCCAGCTCCAGGCCGCGATTGCCGCCTTGCATGTGCGCGCGGCAAGCGCATCGGACACCGACTGGAAGCAGATCGCCGCGCTCTACGGCGCCTTGCACCGCTTGCAGCCCACCGCGGTGGTGGAGTTGAACGCGGCCGTGGCCACCGCGATGGCCGAGGGCATCGAGGTCGGCCTGCAATGGGTGGATGCAATCGCGCAGCGCGGAGAACTGAGCGACTACCACCTGGTGGCCGCCGCGCGCGCCGACCTGCTGCGCCGCTGCGGCCGCAATGCCGACGCGGCGCTGGCCTACCGCGCGGCGCTGGAGCAGGTGCGCAACCCGGCGGAGCGGGCTTACCTTGAGCGGCGCTTGAGCGAGGTGCGGGCGGTTGCGGTTGGGTGCAAACTTGGCCGCGAGCCCAAGCCGATCGCCCCATGCCCGCCGAACCCTTGAGCTCTGCCTTCGCCGCGCAGGCGGGCCCGGCACCGCATGGACTCCGATGGCGGCACAGCAAGCAACTTGCGCCGCCAGCCCCCGCCCGGCCACCGGGCATTCAACCTGGAGATGCCACGATGGCACGCGTCAGCACCTACCTCAACTTCCCCCGCTCCACTGAACAGGCTTTCACGTTCTACAAGTCGGTCTTCGGCGGCGACTTCGCCGGCGGCATCCACCGTTTCTCCGAAGTGCCTGCCACGCCGGGCCAGCCGCCGACCGCCGAGGCCGACAAGAACCTCGTCATGCACGTCGCGCTGCCGATCCTCGGCGGCCATGTGCTGATGGGCACCGACGCGCCGGAGTCGATGGGCTTCAAGGTGGCGCCGGGCAACAACGTCTACATCAACCTCGAGCCCGATACCCGCGCCGACACCGACCGGCTCTTCGCCGCGCTGGCCGAAGGCGGCAAGGTGGAGATGGCCTTGCAGGAGATGTTCTGGGGCGACTACTTCGGCAGCCTGACCGACAAGTTCGGCGTGATGTGGATGTTCAACTGCGCCAGCAAGACCTGAGAGGCTGAGAGGCTTTCGATCATGCCCGCTCATCACGCCAAAAGGCGTCCGCTCGTCGTTGCAAATGCGCGCCATAGCCCGAGCTATGGCTGTGCCAAAGCCAAGCGAAGCGCAGGCTACACCTGCTGTGGGCTAGATCGGACGCCTTTTGGCGCGCCGCTCGGACACGCTCGAAAAACTCTCAGCCGCTGAGGCGGCGCGGGCGGGGGTGACGGACCTGGGCGACGAACCTTGCGACAATCGCGCCCGCCCCCCACGCCCCCCGCGACCATGAGCCAGAACATCCTGCAATCCGTGCCCGCCGGCGAACGTGTCGGCATCGCCTTCTCCGGCGGCCTCGATACCAGCGCCGCGGTGCATTGGATGCGCGCCAAGGGCGCGATCCCTTGCGCCTACACAGCCCACCTCGGCCAGCCCGACGAGAGCGACTACGACGAGATCCCGCGCAAGGC
>JANNGZ010000484.1:0-3482 GCA_031404155.1 Burkholderiales bacterium | reverse complement strand
CCGCTGGACGCCGAGCAGCAGGAGACGGTGGACACGGTGCGCGAGTCGAGCAAGTCGCTGCTGCGCCTGATCGACGACGTGCTCGACTTCTCCAAGATCGAGGCCGGCAAGCTCGAACTGATGGAAGAGCCGGCGTCGCTGGCGCAGATGTTCGAAAGCGCCTACCAGACCTTCAGCGGCGTCGCGAGCCAGAAAGGCGTGCTGCTCGAGCAGCGTGTCGACCCGCTGATTGCGAACGCGCTGGTGCTCGACCGCCTGCGCCTGCGCCAGATCGTCAACAACTTCCTGAGCAACGCGATCAAGTTCACCGCCGATCGCGGCCGGGTCGAGTTGAGGGCCGACCTGCTCGACCGACACGAGCATTGCGACCGCGTGCGCATCAGCGTGCGCGATACCGGCGTCGGCATCGACGCGCGGGCGCTGGAGCGCCTGTTCGAGCCCTTCAGCCAGGCCGACGCCGCGATCGAGCGCCGCTACGGCGGCACCGGTCTGGGGCTGGCGATCTGCAAACGGCTGGCCGCGCTGATGGGCGCGCCGATCGAGGTGCAGAGCGCGCCCGGGGCCGGCACCACCTTCGGACTGACGCTCACCCTTCGCCGCGCCGACGACACCGAGTTGCGGCTGGTGCAGCCGATGGCGATCGAATCGATCGCCCGCGCGGTGCAGGGGCGCGGCGCGCCCACGGTGGACGCGGCGCGTGCCGATGGCCGCCTGGTCCTGGTGGTGGACGACCACCCGATCAACCGCCGCATGCTGGCCCGGCAGATGAACGCGCTGGGTTACGCGGTGCAAACCGCGGAGGACGGCCGCGAGGCGCTCGAACAACTGCGCCGTGGTGGTTTCGGCCTGGTGATCACCGACTGCCAGATGCCGGTGATGGATGGCTACCAGCTCGCGTCAGCGATTCGGCGCGCCGAAGCCGGCGCTGAGTTGCGGCTGCCGATCGTCGCCTGCACCGCCAATGTCTCGCATGAGTCGCTCGACGAATGCCGCTCGGTGGGCATGGACGATGCGATCACCAAACCGGTGGAACTCGCGACCCTCAAGCAGGTGCTCGACCGCTGGTTGCCGGCCGCAATGGTGATCGAGGCCGAGGAGGCACCGCCGGCGCCGATCGAGACCGACTTCGCCGCGCTGGAAGACCTGGCCCAAGGCGACGCCGAACTGCAACGCGACCTGCTTGACGACTTCCGCAAAGCCAACGCCGACGACCTGAAGGCCGCAGCGCGTGCGGTGGACACGGTCTCGATCGACGGTGTGCGCCGCGCCGCGCACCGCATCAAGGGTGCGGCTCGCATGGTGGGCGCGGCGAGGTTGGCGAATGCGGCGGCGCGGCTGGAGGAAGCGGCCCAGGCCGGCGACTGGCAGCGCGTGTCGTCTTCGTGGGCGCCCCTGCAGCACGAGAGCATTCGGCTGGACGAGCGCATCGCCAGGAACAAGTCGGAGAATTCCGCCTGAGTGACGAACGGCGCCGGCGGCCAAGCGGGTTGGGGCCGCGAGCCGTTGCGCTGAAGTCCTTCGCGCATGGCCTCGTCATGGCGCAGCGCTGCGTCAGGCGCTGCTCAGGGGTTGACGGTCACCGTAAAGCGCACCGTACCCGATCCGCCGGGCGCCAGTGTTCCGACAAAGCTCCACTCGATGTTCCCGCTGGCGCCCGCGGCGGGTGCGCTGCTCACGCTGCAACTGCTCAGGTTCGCTGGAAGCGCGCCGATGCAGGCGGCGCTGGCGAAGGTGGTGAACGCGGGCGTGCTGTCGTTGATGCGCAATATGGACAGCGCACCGCTGGCGTTGTTGGTGTAGACGATGGTGTAGGTCAGCACCTCGCCGGGCAGGGCAGTGGCCTTGTCCACGCTCTTCAGCAGCGTCAGGCCGGCACTGCCCGGTGCACCCACGGTGGTGAGGTCGCCGCGTGTGTGGGTCGAGCCCAGTGCCGGGCTGGCGTTGGTGTAGCTGAAGGAGGCGGTCAGCGTCACCTGGTTCTGCGCGCCATTGGGTGCCGTCGCCGGCACGAACTCCTTGAGCAGCACGCACACCAGCTCGCCCGCGCTCACGCTGACCGAGCCGCTCAGTGCACTCGCGCCTTCGGCGCCGTCGAGCACGCCGTTGCAGTTGGCGTCGCGGTAGAGCACTTCGCTCCAGCCGGCGAGCGCGGGGCTCGCAACCGCGCTCGTGGCAAAGCTCACGCTGCCGCCCGAGCCCGCGGTGAAGCTGTGCGCGTAGTTCAGGGTGGCGCCGGGCAGCGCACTCTGCGCCCCGTCGGTGGTGAGCGCGTTGTCGGGCACGTCGGCGAAGTTCACGCCGCTGTAGCTTGTGCCCACCAGGTTGCTGAAGGTGGTGGTGTCGCTGGCACGAACGTAGCTGCCGGCCGTCGTCCCGGCCTGCCCGCCGGTGGAGACAAAGCCGCCGGCGTTGGCTTGCACCACCCGGACCGGGTTGGCCCCGGCGCTCGCCGCAATCCATAGCGTGTAGCTGCCCGCGCCGTCGGTGAAGCTGCTGTCGAAAGTGGTGCCGCCGCCGCTGTCGGTGGCTCGCACGCTCACGCCGGCAATGCCGAGTTCGGTGCCGTCCTGCACCGCGTTGTTGGCGACACCGCCGCCCACGCCGGTGTCGCGGAAGACGCGGCCGGTCAACACCGAGCCGTTGTAGAGGCCGAAGTTCTGGTTCGAGAGCGGCGTGGCGGCCACGGTGATCTGGCGCACCCCGGTGGCCGCCTCGGTGCGCAGCCAACCCGCGGGAAGTGTTGAGGTGATGTCGGCCAGGCTGTTGTTGTCGTCCAGCACCAGGCAATAGTCGCCCGCGGCCACGGCGGGCAAGGTGTAGGCGCCGCTGGCCGGCGTGACCGCCACTGCGGCGCTGGCCGGGCCGGTGCAAGTGCCGCCACTGCGCGCCACCAGCTTGACGTAGAGCGTGAGGCCCGTTCCGTTCTCGCCGGCATCGAACACGCCGCTGTGGTTCACATCGGCGTAGGCGGATCCCGAGACATCGACGCCGCTCGAGGACACGGTGAGCGTGGCGCTGGCGAAGTTGCCGGTGCCGCCGTTGCTCGAACTCACATTGCCGGTGGTGTTGAGGTAGGCGCCGGCCGCCGCCGCGGACACATTCACCGTGATCGTGCAGCTGCCGCTGGCCAACAGGGTGCCGCCACCGAGGCCAATGCTGCTGCCACCGGCAGCGCCGCCGGTGAGCGTGGCGCTGCTGCCGGCGGTGCAGCTGAGCGTCGCGTTCGGCGTCGCGGTGTTCACCAGGCCGGCGGGATAGCTGTCCGCCACCGCCACACCGAGGATGGCCGCGGTCGGGTTGGGGTTGGAGACGACCAGGGTGAGCACCGAGCTTGCGCCTGCCGACACGCTGGCCGGCGAAAAACTCTTGGCTACCGCGGGGGGCACCGGTACCACCAGGGTCGCACTCGCGGCGTTGCCGGCGCCGCCGTTGCTCGACATGACCGCGGCGCTGACGTTGTTGTAGCTGCCGAGCTCGGGGGC
>JANNGZ010000483.1:0-2533 GCA_031404155.1 Burkholderiales bacterium | reverse complement strand
CTCCCGGAGGGGCGCAGCGCGCCCCCTTGACGGGGGGAGGTTGGGACGGGGGTGGTTGGGTTGTTGTGCGCTTGGGGTGGGTCGGCGCTTCACCTCACCCCCCCCCAAGCCCACCCCCGTCAAGGGGGAGGGAACAAGAAGGCGCCACCCCGGGCGAGGGGGAGGGAACAAGTCAAGTGGCGAAGGTGCTTTCCATCTCACGCCGAAACTTCACCGCGTCACTGCCTGCATCAAAGGCCACATCGGCCCAGCGCACCGGCTGCATCGCGGCCACGTTGCGCTTCAACCTCACCTTGTGCGCGAGGCCGAGCGGCAAGTAGCCGCCCGCCAGCGACGCCTTCGCCGGCATTAACTTGCCGAACACGGTGAAGCCGCCTTCGCCGTCGAGCATCTCGCCTTCTGCCAGGTCGCGCTTGGCGGTGGCCACCACGTCGCCGCGCCATTCGGTGGCCACTCCGGTGGCTTCGCGGCGCAGGCCGACGCTGGCCACGCTGATGCCGAGTTCCAGGCCGATCAGGTGGAAGGGCTTGTACATCGACGAGTAGTTGCCGCTGGCGTCGGTGACCAGGCCGTACTCGTGGAAGCAGCGCCGCACATAGTCGCTGTCCGCCGCGAACGTCACGTACACGCCCCAGCGCAGGTCGCGGAACACCGGGCGGCCGTCGCGTTCCACGGACGAGATCACCTCCACCTGGCCGCGGTGTTCGAGCACGCCGCCGTCCACACGCGGCTTCAGCAAACGCGCCAGGTCATCAACGCCGCAGGCCGGGAACTCCAGGCCGCCGGCCGCGGGGGTCAGGCCGCAGGCGTTGCTCACCGCGGCCATCTCTATCGCGCTCTTGGTGCCGTCCAGAAAGCTGTTAAACATCTGCGCGTTCATGCCGCCGGCTTTTGCGTCATCGGCGCTCAGGCCGTAGTGCGGCCACACCGTGTCGGGCGTGCTCTGGTGGTAGGCCGGCAGGTACTTGGTGCCCTTGCCCGCGGCCACCACCTCGAAGCCCGCGGCGCGTGCCCAGTCGACCATTTCGCTGATCAGCGCCGGCTGGTCGCCGTAGGCCAGCGAGTAGACGATGCCGGCTTCGCGCGCCTTCTTCGCGAGCAGCGGGCCGGCCAAGGCGTCGGCCTCCACGTTGACCATCACGATGTGCTTGCCATGCTGGCAGCAGGCCAGCACATGCGCGATGCCGGCCGCCGGCGAGCCGGTGGCGTCGATCACGATCTCGACCGCGCTGCTCGCCAGCACCGCGGGTGTGTCGTCGGTAATCAGCGTGGTGCCGGCGCTTGCAGCTTCGGCGAGCGTTCGTGCGCTGAGTTGTTCAGCCTGCCAGCCAACCGAGATCAACGCCGCCTTCGCACGCGCGGGGTCGAGGTCGCACACCGCCACCAGGTGGACGCCCGGCGTGCGCCGCGCCTGGCTCAAATACATCGAGCCGAACTTGCCGGCGCCGATGAGCGCGACGCGCAGCGGTTTGCCGTCGGCGGCACGCTGCTTCAACATCGAATGCAGGTTCATGCGGTGGCCTCCTCGGCGATGACTTCAAGCGAGGTTTGCAGTGCCGACGCGGGCGTGCCGTCCTGCCACGGCAGGTCCACCGGGTAGTCCTTCAACAAGCAGTCGTCGGGCAGGCATTCGATCGGGGTGAAGTCGCGGTGCGCGATGTACTCCACCCGCTTGTGGCGGCGAATGTGGTTGGACACCGCGCACAGGCTCAGGTACACCGCCACGCGATTCCACGGGCTCAGGTTCGGTGAGCTGGCATGCACCAGGCAGGAGTGGAAAAGGATCAGCGAGCCCGCCGGGCCCTTGGGTGCGACGATGCCACCGTGGCGCCCGCCGGCCTGTTCCACCAGCGTCTCGATCGCCGGGTGGTCGATGGTCCACAGCGGGTAGCTCGTGGTCGTCAGGTCATGGCCAGCCGGCAGCGCGCCGAGTTTGTGGCTGCCGGGGATGAACATCAGCGGGCCGTTGAACTCGTTCACCTCGTCGAGAAAAATCGCGATGTTCATCGCGCGCGGCGTCGGCATCAGGTCGTCGTTGAGCCAGGTGCCGTAGTCCTGGTGCCACTGCCACACATCACCGTCAAAGGCTTGCTTGCCGTTGATCTTGAACTGGTGCATGTACAGCTGTTCGCCGAACAGCTGCTCCACAGGTTTCACCATCCGCGGGTGACGCGCCAGGCGTGCAAACGGTGCGCTGTACATGTGCGCCGCGAAGTTGGTGCGCACCGCGTCGCCGCCTTTTTCACGCACGTTCTCGGGCCGCTGCATCGCGTACAGGCGCGGCACCTCGTCGTTCAGCGATTTCATTTCTTCGGCGCTGAAGTGGCCGGGGAAAAAGAGGTAACCCTCGCGGTCGAAACGCTCGAGTTGTTCGCGGGTGAGTTGCATGGTGGGTGCTCCTTGGTGTGGTGCCGGTGGCGGGTTGCCGATGAATCGATCCGGGTCGAGGCTTGGGCTTGGGGCCGGATCAGCCCTTGTGCGCCGTGGCCAGCGCTGGGTCATGCGCCAGGTCATGCGCCAGGTCATGCGCTGG
>JANNGZ010000482.1:0-1928 GCA_031404155.1 Burkholderiales bacterium | reverse complement strand
GCAGCGCGCTTCGTCATCTGACTCGCCGCGGCTGTCCGAGCGCAGTGAACGAAGTGAACGTAGCGAGTTCGGCGACCACAGGGCAGTCGGCCGCAGGCCGACCGCCGCAGTCGCACGCCGTGGCCTGCCCGGGTGCGGCTTCGCCGCGCCAACGCTGCACCTGGCCTCGTTCTGTGAGCGATTCATGCGACCCGGTTTGCCCGCTGCGCGGTGGAGCCACTGACATGCTGCTCACCCTCACCCAGTGGCTGCATGGCCTGTACCCCGAGCAACTCGGCTTCCTGCGTGTGTTCCAGTTCCTCACCTTCCGTGCGGTGCTGGCCGCGATGACCTCGCTGCTGATCGGCCTGGCCTTCGGGCCCTGGGTGATCCGCCGCCTTACCGAGTTGAAGATCGGCCAACCGGTTCGCGGCTACGGCGTTCAAACCCATCTGGTCAAGGGCGGCACGCCGACCATGGGCGGCGTGCTGGTGCTGATCGGCATCGGCATCTCCACCCTGATGTGGTTCGACTGGAGCAACCGCTTCGTCTGGATCGTGATGGTGGTGACGATGAGCTACGGCGCCATCGGCTGGGTCGACGACTGGCGCAAGGTGGTGCGCAAGGACCCCGAAGGCATGCCCTCGGGCGAGAAGTTCATGTGGCAGTCGGTGATCGGCATCCTGGCCGCGCTCTACCTGGCCTTCAGCGTGTCGGAAACCTCCAACCTGCGGGTGTTCGAACTCTTCGTCCGCTGGGTCACCAGCGGCTTCTCCAACGACCTGCCGCCCAAAGCCGACCTGATGGTCCCGTTCTTCAAGACGATCAGCTACCCGCTCGGTGTCTTCGGCTTCATCCTGCTCACCTGGTTCGTGATCGTCGGCACCAGCAACGCGGTGAACTTCACCGACGGCCTGGACGGCCTGGCGATCATGCCGGTGGTGATGGTCGGCTCCGCACTCGGTGTCTTTGCTTACGTCACCGGCAGCTCGGTGTATTCGCGCTACCTGCTCTTTCCCTACATCCCCGGCTCTGGCGAGCTGCTGGTGTTCTGCGCCGCGATGGCCGGCGCGGGCCTGGCCTTCCTGTGGTTCAACGCCAACCCGGCGCAGGTGTTCATGGGCGACGTGGGCGCGCTCTCGCTCGGCGGCGCTCTGGGCACCATCGCGGTCATCACGCGCCAGGAAATCGTGCTCGCGATCATGGGCGGCATCTTCGTCGCCGAAGCCTTGAGCGTGATCGTGCAGGTGATCTGGTTCAAGTACACCAAACGCATCACCGGCCAGGGCCGCCGCATCTTTTTGATGGCGCCGCTGCACCACCACTTCGAGAAGAAGGGCTGGACCGAGACGCAGGTGGTGGTGCGCTTCTGGATCATCACCATGCTGCTCTGCCTGATCGGGCTGGCCAGCCTGAAACTGCGGTGACCGACCGATGAGATTCCTCGACGGCCTCAACGTGCTCGTGCTCGGCCTCGGCGAGAGTGGCCTGGCCATGGCGCGCTGGTGCGTGCGCTGCGGCGCCAAGGTGCATGTGTGGGACTCGCGCGAAGCGCCGCCGCATGCCGAGACGCTGAAGCGCGAATTGCAGCAGGCCACGCTGTTCAACGACGCCCTGGACGCCGGTGCGCTGGCCGGTGTGCAGCTGGTGCTCAAGAGCCCCGGCCTGGCGCCACACGACGAGCGCATCCGCGTCTTGATCGACGCGGCAAGGGCCAGCGGCGTGGCGGTGCTCGGCGAACTCGACCTCTTCGCCCGCGCGCTGGCCGATTTGCGCGACGAGCGCGGCTATGAGCCGAAAGTCATCGCGATCACCGGGACGAACGGCAAGACGACCACGACCGCGCTGACCGCCTTGCTCGTCGAGCGCTGCGGCAGGCGCGTGGCGAGCGCGGGGAACATCGGGCCGACGATGCTCGATACCTTGGCGGCGGTGTTGGAGCAAGAGGG
>JANNGZ010000481.1:0-1974 GCA_031404155.1 Burkholderiales bacterium | reverse complement strand
GACCTGTTCGAGTGCCGTGGCAAATTCCTCTTCAGTGTCATGGTTCAGGCGCTCCGCGAAGTTTGCGAGAATCTGATGCTTCGTCGCTCCCTTGACCGCGAAGATAAAGGGAAAGCCGAATTTCACCTTGTAGCGGTCGTTGAGACCGGTGAAGCGGGTGAATTCCCCGGGCGAGAGCGTATCGAGGCCGGCACCCGCCTGCTCGCGGGTCGAATCCTCGGTGAGCTTCGCCTTGGTGGCGAGATCGGGGTGGGCGCGGATCAGAGCAAGCTGGGCCTCGCGCGCCGCACCGCGCACGGTTGCGGTGAAGGCTTCGACCATGTCCTCGCGGCTGGCGAAGGGGCGGAGCGATGCCACGATGCGCGCCACCCAGGGCGAGTGCTCGGCGACATCGCCGAAAGCCCCAGTGAATTCGTCGGCGGTCATGGCGTTGACGGAGGTAAGCGTCATCATCGCCTGGCGATCCAGGCGCCGAGTTTGGCCCGCTCCTCACCGGTCATGCCGGTCTTGTTGCCGAGCGGCACTTCAGGAACTGCTTGGGGATGATGGCGTCGGTGTCGACGTTGTCGCGGTCCATCGGCGCCGCCAGGCCCTGGTGCACGGTGAAGGCTTGCATGGTCTCGGTCTCCTTCTGGCAGCGGGTCAGCTGAAACGGCGCACGTCGACGAAGTGGCCGGCGATCGCCGCCGCGGCCGCCATCGCCGGGCTCACCAGGTGGGTACGGCCACCGGCGCCCTGGCGGCCTTCGAAGTTGCGGTTGCTGGTGCTGGCGCAGCGCTCGCCCGGCTCCAGCCGGTCGGCGTTCATGGCCAGGCACATGCTGCAACCGGGTTCGCGCCACTCAAAGCCGGCGGCGGTGAAGATGGTGTGCAGGCCTTCGGCTTCGGCCTGCGCTTTCACCGGGCCCGAGCCGGGCACGACCATCGCCAGCTTGACGTTGGAGGCCACGCGCTGGCCGGCGCGTTTGACCACGGCGGCGGCCTCGCGCAGGTCTTCGATGCGGCTGTTGGTGCAGCTGCCGATGAAGACCTTGTCGATGCGGATGTCGGTGATGGCCTTGTTGGGCGCCAGGCCCATGTAGGCCAGCGCGCGTTCGATGGCGCCGCGCTTGATCGGATCTTTTTCCTTGTCGGGGTCGGGCACGCGGCCGTCCACCGCCACCACCATCTCGGGACTGGTGCCCCAGGTCACCTGGGGTTGGATCTGCGCGCCATCCAGCTCGACCACCTTGTCGAAGACGGCGCCGGGGTCGGACTGCAGCGTGCGCCAGTGCGCGACCGCCTGGTCCCAGGCCACGCCGGTGGGCGAAAACAGGCGGCCCTTGCAGTAGTGGATGGTCTTGTCGTCCACCGCCACCAGCCCGGCGCGTGCACCGGCCTCGATGGCCATGTTGCACACCGTCATGCGGCCTTCCATGCTCAGGCTGCGGATGGCGCTGCCGCCAAATTCGATGGTGTAGCCGGTGCCGCCGGCGGTGCCGATCTTGCCGATGATGGCCAGCACCACGTCCTTGGCCGTGACGCCCGCGCCCAGCGCGCCTTCGACGCGGACCAGCAGGTTCTTCGCCTTCTTGGCCAGCAGCGTCTGCGTGGCCATCACGTGTTCGACCTCGCTGGTGCCGATGCCCTGCGCCAGCGCGCCGAAGGCACCGTGCGTGCTGGTGTGGCTGTCGCCGCAGACCACCGTCATGCCCGGCAGCGTGGCGCCGTTTTCGGGCCCGATGACGTGCACGATGCCCTGGCGCTTGTCGAGGAAGGGGAAGTAGGCCGCCGCGCCGCTCTCGCGAATGTTGGCGTCCAGCGTCGTGATCTGCAGCTTGCTGATCGGGTCGGCGATGCCGTCGTAGCCGTCGGCCCAGCCGGTGGTGGGCGTGTTGTGGTCGGCGGTGGCGACGATGCTGCTGACGCGCCAGACCTTGCGAGCGGCCAGGCGCAGGCCCTCGAAGGCCTGCGGGCTGGTGACCTCGTGCACCAG
>JANNGZ010000480.1:0-12686 GCA_031404155.1 Burkholderiales bacterium | reverse complement strand
GCCATCACCAAGCTCGCGACCAATAGCGCGCCGGCGCTCTCGCCCGATCGCAGCACCCTGTATGTGGCCGTGAATGCGGCGCGCGCGGCGGGCCAGGTTCAGAGCGGCTACCTGGTCGCGCTCGATGCCGCCACGCTGGCCGTGCGCGCGCGCGTGGCCCTGCTCGACCCCGGCAGCGCCGGCGGCACGGCGCGGGCGCGGATCAGCGACGACAGCACGGCCTCACCGACGGTCGGGCCCGACGGCAAGGTCTATTTCGGTGTGTTGGAGAACGTGTTCGGCAGCCACAACGGGCGCGGCTGGTTGTTGCAATTCAACGCCGTGCTCGGGTTCGGCGGCGCGCCGGGCGGCTTCGGCTGGGACACCACCGCTTCGATCGTGCCGGCCTCGATGGTGGCCTCGTACAACGGGCCGTCGAGCTACTTGTTGATGGTCAAGTACAACAACTACCTCGGCGCCGGGGGCGACGGCGCCAACAAGATCGCCGTCATCGACCCCGGCGCGTCGCAAGCCGATGCGATCTCGGGCCTGCCGATCATGCGCGAGGTGCTCAGCAAAGCCGGCCCGACCTTCGAGCCCGGCAGCAGCGTGGCGGTGAAGGAGTGGTGCATCAACACCGCCGCCGTGGACCCGGCGACGAAATCGATTCTCGCCAACAGCGAAGACGGCTATCTCTACCGCTGGGATCTGACGACGAACACTTTCACGCAGCGGATCCAGCTGACCAGCGGCATCGCCGAGTCCTACACGCCCACGGCAATCGGCGCCGACGGGGCGGTCTACGCCATCAACAACGCCGTCTTGTTCTCGATCGGCAGGTAGCGGCGTCTCAAGCGCCGGGCCGCAGGTAGATGACCCAATAAACGCCCGCCACCAGCACGCTGCCGCCGACGATGTTGCCGGCAATCACCGGCAGCAGGTTGCCGAGCACGTCGCCCAGGCCCAGCGGCGCGCCGAGGAGGATCGCGAGCGGGAAGAAGAACAGGTTGGCGACGGAATGCTCGAAGCCCGCGGCGACGAAGGCCGTGATCGGGAACACGATCGCCAGCACCTTGTCGGTGACGCTGCGCCCGGCCAGCGCCATCCACACCGCCATGCACACCAGCAGGTTGCACAACACGCCGCTGAAGAAGGCTTCGCTGATCGGCATGCGGGCCTTGGCGTCGGCGATGCGCATCGCCGCCTCGGCCACCGTCCCGCCATTGAGCGCGCCGCGGCCGGACAGCCACACCAGAAGTGCCAACCCTGCCGCACCCACGAAGTTGCTGGCGCAAGCCACCAGCCAGTTGCGCAGCAATTCAAACGTACTGACGCGGCCGCTGGCCCAGGCCATTGCGATCAGGTTGTTGCCGGTGAACAGCTCCGCGCCCGCCACCGTGACCAGGATCAGCCCGAGCGAGAAGCTCAGGCCGCCGAGCAGGCGAGACGCCGCGAACCCGAGCCCGGCGTCGCTGGCCACCAGCGTGAACATGAACGCGCCCAGGCCGATGAAGGCGCCGGCGAGCACACCGAGCAGGCTCAGGGTGAGCAGCGGCAGCCGCGCCTTGACCACGCCGACCTCGCTGACGCGGGCGGCAATTTCCCTGGGGGTATAGGCGTCGAGCCCGAAGATTTCAGCCATGGCGTTCTTCGCTTGAAAAAACAAAAGGGCCTGGCCGAAGCCAAGCCCTTGAACATCGTTTTGGTGGAGAGGAGGAGGATCGAACTCCCGACCTCCGCATTGCGAACGCGGCGCTCTCCCAGCTGAGCTACCCCCCCACGACACGGGGCGGATTCTAGCAGCAGCAAGGTGAGCGGATTCACGCTGGCGCCCTTGCGCCGACCCGTGTAGAACCCCGTGCCACACCCTGCCTGGAGCCCGAGAAATGGCAACCCCGAACCCGCTGTGGCTGGACGCGCAATACAACAACCGCGCCCGCGTGGCCGACGCGATGGCGCAGTTGCAAAACTGGAGCGCCGACTCCGCGCTGGCGCGGCGGCAGGCGCTGCACCATGCCGACCTGCGCTACGGCGCGGGCGATGCCGAAACGCTCGACGTTTTCACAACGCCCCGGGCCAACGCGCCGGTGCTCTTCTTCATTCACGGCGGTTATTGGCGCTCGCTGGACAAGTCCGATGTGTCCTTTGTCGTGCCGCCGTTCACTGCGGAAGGCGCGCTGGTGGTGGTGCCCAACTACGCACTCTGCCCGGCAGTGACGGTCGAGACGATCGCGCTGCAACTCAGCCAGGCCTTGGCCTGGACCTGGCGGCATGCCGCGGCCTATGGCGGCGACCCGTCGAACATTGTCGTGGCCGGGCATTCGGCGGGTGGGCACCTGGCGGCGATGCTGCTCTGCTGCGACTGGCAGCAGGTGGGCCGCGATTTGCCCGCCGGGCTGGTGCAGCGGGCGCTGTCGATTTCCGGCTTGTTCGACCTGGAACCGCTGCGCCACACGCCGTTCCTGAGTGCGGACCTGCGGCTCACCGCCGCCTCGGTGCCGCGGCTCAGCCCGGCAGGCTGGGCCGCCCCGGCCGGGCGCACGCTCTACGCCTGTGTGGGCGGCGACGAGAGCGAAGAGTTCCTGCGCCAGAACACGCTGATCCGCGAACGCTGGGGCGCCGCGGTGGTGCCGGTGTGCGAGGCGGTGCCGCAGCGCAACCACTTCAACATCCTGAGTGAGTTTGCGGACCCGACCAGTGCGCTGCATGCACATGCGCTTGGGCTGCTCGGCCTGCGCTGAGCCCGGCGGGCCTGTCTGCGCGGCGGTCCTGGCGCGCGCAGCCTCGGTTACCGCGTGAACAGCTGCTTTGCATGGGCGAGGGCCTGCGCTCTGGGTTAACGTAGGCGGTTGCCGCGCGCACTCTCACTTGCCGATGCGGCCGCGACCCCTTTGCAATCACTGGAGACGAAGATGGGCTTGAAAGGAACGAAGACCGAACAGAACCTGAAGGACGCCTTTTCGGGTGAGTCCCAGGCCAACCGCCGCTACCTGTATTTCGCCAACAAGGCCGACATCGAAGGCCAGAACGACGTCGCCGCGCTGTTCCGCTCCACTGCCGAAGGCGAGACTGGCCATGCCCACGGCCACCTCGAATTCCTCGAAGCGGTGGGTGACCCCGCCACCGGCCTGCCGATCGGCTCGAGCCGCCAGAACCTGGCCGCTGCCGTGGCCGGCGAGACGCACGAGTACACCGACATGTACCCGGGCATGGCCAAGCAGGCGCGCGCCGAAGGCTTCGACGAAATCGCCGACTGGTTCGAGACGCTGGCCAAGGCCGAGCGCTCGCATGCCAACCGCTATGTGAAGGCGCTCGACGCCCTGGTCGACTGATCAAGCCGCACATCAACCGGACAAGGGGCTTCATGCCCCTTGTTTTCATCCTGAGATCCCATGAGCGAAGGCAACCTGCAAGCGCCGACCCGGCACCCGCTCGACTGGAAGGGCGCCGACTTTTATGACGAAGGCTCGGCGCTCAAGGAGATGGAGCGGGTGTTCGACATCTGCCATGGCTGCCGCCGCTGCGTGAGCCTGTGCCAGAGTTTCCCGACCCTGTTCGACCTGGTGGACGCCACCGAGGACGGCGAGGTGCACGGCATCAAGAAGGAGGCGTACTGGAGCGTGGTCGACCAGTGTTTCCTGTGCGACCTGTGCTACATGACCAAGTGCCCGTACACACCGCCGCACCCGTGGAACCTGGACTTCCCGCACCTGATGCTGCGCGCCAAGGCGATCAAGTTCAAGGCCGGCCATGTCAAGGGTGGCGAGAAGTTCCTCGCCTCCACCGATGTGCACGGCCAGTTCGCGGGCATACCGATCGTGGTGCAGACGGTCAACGCGATCAACAGGACAAGAACCGCGCGCAAGCTGATGGACAGCGCGCTGGGTGTCCACCCCGACGCCTGGATGCCCGAGCTGGCCACCAAACGGTTTCGTTGGAGCGCGGCAAAGAGTGCGGCCACGGTGGTGACGAATGGCCAGCGCACGCCGGGCAAGGTGGCGATCTTCTCCACCTGCTATGTGAACTACAACGAGCCTGGCATCGGGCACGACCTGTTGAAGGTGCTGGCGCACAACGAGATTCCCTACGTCATCGTCGAGAAGGAAAAGTGCTGCGGCATGCCCAAGCTCGAACTCGGCGACCTCGACGCGGTGGCCGAGCACAAGGCCGCGAACATGCCGATGCTGGCGCGTTATGCGGGTGAGGGCTACGCGATCCTCAGCGCGATACCGAGCTGCACCCTGATGTTCAAGCAGGAGCTGCCGCTGATGTTCCCCGAATGCGCCGAGACGCAAGCGGTGAAGGAGGCGATGTTCGACCCCTTCGAGTACCTGGTCTCGCGCCACAAGGACGGGCTGCTCAAGACCGACTTCAAGACCGCGCTAGGCCGGGTGAGCTACCACATCCCCTGCCACGGCCGGGTGCAGAACATCGGCAAAAAAACCGAGGAGATGTTCAAGCGGTCGGCAAGACGGTGACGGTGCAGCTCAACACCGTCGAGCGCTGCTCGGGGCATGCCGGCACGTATGGCGTGAAGACGCCCACCCACCCGGTGGCGATGAAGATCGGCAAGCCGGTGTTCAAGTTGATGGCCAAGGGCGAGCCCGATTTCATCAGCAGCGACTGCGCGCTCGCAGGGCACCATATCGCGCAGGGCATGGCGCAGGCCGGCACGCCGGCCAAGGCGCTGCAGCACCCCTTGAGCCTGGTTCGACTGGCCTACGGCCTGGAGTAGAGAAGCCATGACGATCACCCGCGACAGCCTCCTCACGCTCGAGGCGTATTCGAAGATCCGCAAGACCAGCAAGCCGGAGGTGATAGCGCACCGCCGGCTGCGCAGCGTGCACCTGGGCGAGCACATCACCTTGCAGTTCGAGGACGAGCAGACGATCCGCCGCCAGATCCAGGAGATGCTCTACATCGAAAAAATCTTCGACGCCGACGGCATCCAGAGCGAGATCGACACCTACGCAGCCCTGGTGCCCGAGGGCGCCAACTGGAAGGCGACGCTGCTGATCGAGTACCCCGACCCGAACGAGCGCAAGCGTGAACTGGCGCGGCTGATCGGCGTCGAGGACCGCATGTTCGTCGAGGTGGAAGGGCAAACGCGCATCTACGCGATTGCCGACGAAGACCTCGACCGCGAGAACGACGAGAAGACCTCGGCGGTGCACTTCGTGCGGTTTGAGTTCCCGGCAGCCGCCAAGGACGCGGTGCGTGCCGGTGCAAGCGTGCAGCTCGGCTGCGACCACACGCATTACCCGGCGCATATGCAGATTGCGCCGGAGACGCTGGCCAGCCTGGCGGGCGACCTGAAGTAGCGGCCTTCGGTGCCGGTGCCGGTGCCGGTGCCGGTGCCGGTGCCGGTGCCGGTGCCGGGCGCGCGGCCGCGCAGGTCATCGCGGCCTGAGGTGCCTCGGATCGCTCGGCATCCGCTTGACGCGCTTCAAGTCGAGCGGCATCAGGCGGTGGCCGCGGCCTGCCGCCGCGCCACCCGCCAGCCGTCGGCGCTGTAGAGCAGCAGCGCCGACCAGATCAGGCCGAACCCCACCCCGCGCGCGCTGCCGAAGGGTTCGTTGAAAATCCACAAGCCGAGCGCGAACTGGATCGAGGGGCCGATGTACTGCAGCAGGCCGAGCGTGGTCATCGAGATGCGCCTGGCGCCGGCAGCAAACAGCAGCAGCGGAATCGCGGTCAAGGGCCCCACGCCGATCAGCCACAGGTTCACCGCCATGTCCGGCGCCGGGAAGCTCGCCGGCCCGCGGCCCCACCACCAGGCCAGCGCCACGAAGGCCGGCGGCGCGAGCAGCAGCGTCTCCATCGTCAAGCCCTCCAGCGGCCCGAGCACCGCGATCTTGCGCATCAGGCCGTAGGCCCCGAAGCTCGCGGCGAGCACCAGCGCAATCCACGGAAGCTGGCCCGCCTGCAAGGCCAGCCACAGCACGCCGCTGGTGGCGAGCGCGAGCGCAGCCCATTGCAGGCGCCGCGGCCGCTCGTGCAGCACGGTGTAGCCGAGCATCACGTTCACCAGCGGGGTGATGAAGTAGCCCAGGCTGGCGTCGAGCACATGGCCGTTGTTCACCGCCCAGATGTAGGTGAGCCAGTTGCACGACAGCAGCAGCGCGCTGGCGATGAACGCACCGACGACACGCGGCTGCCGCAGCGCCGGGCCGAGCCATTGCCACTGCCGGCGCCATGCCAACACCGCGAGCACGAAGACCAGCGACCAGACCACGCGGTGCACCAGCACCTCCACCGCCGCCACCGCGGCCAGGTGGCTGAAGTACAGCGGGAACAGGCCCCAGATCACATAGGCGAGGGCGGCGAAGGCAACTCCGGAATGCATCGAGGGGCGTAGGCGGGGCGGGGCGCGGCGCGGGGTGGGGAAGGGAGGATGGGGGCAGGGCGGCATTGTCGCCGCCGCGCGCCGCGGGCATCATGGCGCCATGGCCCGCGTCGAGTTCACGCCCCAGTTGCGCCGCTTCACCGAAACCCCCTCGGTCGACAGCCCCGCGAGCACCTTGCGCGCGGCACTCGAGGACGCTTTTGCAATCAACCCGCGGCTGCGCGGCTACGTGCTCGACGACCAGGGCCACCTGCGTGCCAACGTGGTGGTGTTCATCGACAACCAGCGTTGCACCGACCGCACCAAGCTCACCCAAACCCTGTTGCCGCACAGCCGCGTGTACGTGCTGCAAGCCCTGTCAGGAGGATGACCACCATGACCGACCGTCTGAACGAGCGAGCGAACCCGCAAGCGAACCCGCAAGCGAGCCCTCAAGCCAACGACCGCGCCTGGGCCGCCACCCGCAAAGGCCTGATGGAGCTGCGCCGCAGCGGCCAACAATGGCGCATCGAGCGGGTGAGTTTTCTCGGCGACCCGGTGAGCATGCTGCTGGCGCCGAGCGCGGGCGACAACCGGATGCTCGCCGCGCTCAACCTCGGCCACTTCGGGGTCAAGGTGCATGCCTCGGACGATGCCGGCGCCACCTGGACCGAGGTGGCCACGCCCACTTACCCGACCCAGCCCGACAACTTGCCCGAAGCCGCGGCGCCGTGGAAGCTGGTGCAGATCTGGTCGCTCGAGCACGCCCATGGCACGGTGTGGGCCGGCACGCTGCCGGGCGGCTTGTTCCGCTCGCAGGACTTCGGCCGCTCGTGGCAACTGGTCGAAGCGCTCTGGTCGCGCCCCGAGCGGCTGGAATGGTTCGGCGGTGGCTACGACGTGCCCGGCATCCATTCGCTGGCGCCCCACCCCACCCGCGCCGGCGAACTGCTGGTCGGCATCTCCTGTGGCGGCGCCTGGCGCACCACCGACGACGGTGCCACCTGGTCGCTCGCCTCGCACGGCATGCGGGCGGACTTCATGCCGCCGGAACAAGGCGGCAACCCGAACATCCAGGACGTGCACCTGCTGCAACGCTGCGCCGCGCAGCCCGACGTACTCTGGTGCCAGCACCATTGCGGCATCTGGCGGTCGACGGACAACGCGCAGAGCTGGCAGGAGATCGTCGGCGCGCCGGTGGCCAGCTTCGGCTTCCCGGTGGCGGTGCATCCGCGCGACCCGCTCACCGCCTGGTACGCACCCGCCAAGGCCGACCAATGCCGGGTGCCGGTGGACGGCGCGCTGGTGGTCAACCGCAGCCGCGACGGCGGCAAGAGCTTCGAAACCCTGCGCGAAGGGCTGCCGCAGCAGGGCTGCTTCGAACTGGTCTACCGCCACAGCCTGGTGGTGGCCGAGGACGGCCAGAGCCTGCTGATGGGCAGCACCACCGGCGGGCTGTGGGCCAGCGCCGACGCGGGCGACAGCTGGCAGGCGGTGTCGCAGCACCTGCCGCCGATCCACGCGCTGCGCTTCGGCTGAGGCGCGATCAAACCCCCGCTCGCAAGTCCCCGCGAAGCCCCGCGCGAGGCCAGCGCTCCCGGCCTCGCAGCGCGGCGAGTGAAAACCATCGTGTCGAATCGCTGACAGTGCCGCGCGCCGTTGTGCGTTGTGCACGTCTTATCCCAAGAACATGGGAGGCACCCCCATGCGAGGGAGAGACAGGGGCTTGCCAGAGGAGAAAAATTAGTGTCATACAAGCACGGCAACATTGCCGCGATGGGTGCCGGGCCCACCAACGAAGGTCCGAGAAGGAGAGGCCACCGTGCCGCAGACCTACAACGTCGGAGCCCGCTCACTCTTCGTGTCGATCACGGCCTGGGTGTTCATCGTTCTCGGTGGCCTGGCCACCGCCTCGGCGCTGGTGCAAAACGCGATGGTGGCGTCCTTCGCTCCCGGCCTGCACCTGGCCGGCAGCGCGCAGCCGCTGCCGCTGCTCAGCGGCCTGCTGATGGGCTACCTGCCGTGGGTGGTGGGCGCCGGCCTGGTGGTCTCGGTGGCCTTCCTGTGCAGCGCCATTGGCACCCTGATGCGCCTGGAGTGGGCCCGCCGCGTCTTCATCGGCCTGCTGGTGATGGCGATCGTGGCCAACCTGCTCGGCATCTGGCTGCAGCAGGAGATGGTGCAGTCGGTGGTGCAGTCCACGCTCACCCGCGCGCCGCTGCCGCCGCAGGCCGCCGACGTGTTCGGTGGCTTCGTCACCGCCGCGCGCTCGCTCGGCGTGGCGATGACGCTGGCGGCTTGTATGCTGCTCGGATGGATCATCCGCCGCCTGATGTCGCCTTCGGTTCGGCAAGAGTTCGCCTGAACCGCGACGCGAAGTTTCGCCCCCAACGCGGCGCCTTCGGCGCCGCGTTTTTGTTTGCGCGCGGCGCCGTTGGTGCCGCGTTGGCGTTTCTGCTTACCGGGTTGCTGGTGGCGTGTGGCGGTGGCGGCGGTGACGTGCCACCGGCCTCGGCACTGCCCGACCTGCCCGCGCGCAAGGCCAGCGCCGCGACGCCGGTGGCGGCGGGCTGTACCGGTGGCAGCGTCACCGGCAGCGTCTACGCCAATGCCGAGGTCGAGCCCTTCGTTGCGGCGCATCCAGGCAACCCCAACCACCTGCTCGGCGCCTGGCAGCAAGACCGCTGGAGCAATGGCGGCGCGCGTGCGCTGGTGAGTGCGGTGAGCCTGGACGGCGGCGCCACCTGGGCCCGCACGCTGCACCCGATGTCGCGCTGCGGCGGCGCTGCGGCGGGCAGCGCCGGCGACTTCGAGCGTGCCACCGACCCCTGGGTGGACATCGGCCCCGACGGCACCGCCTATGCAATGGGCCTGGCCTTCAACGGTGGCGCCCTTTTGCCTGGGTCCACCAGCGCGATGCTCGCCAGCCGCTCGGTGGACGGCGGGCTCACCTGGAGCGCGCCCACCGTGCTGGTGCGCGACGGCAGCACCTTGTTCAACGACAAGAACACGATCACCGCGGACCCCACCGATGCACGCCTGGTCTATGCGGTGTGGGACCGGCTCGACGCCGCGGGCCACGGCCCGGCGCTGATCGCGAGGTCCAGCGACAGCGGCGCCACGTGGGAGCCGGCGCGGGCGTTCTATACGCCGAGCGTGGCCGGTGCCGGCACCACGGTCAGCCAAACCATAGGCAACCGCATCGTGGTCATCACGGCCGGCCCCGAGCGCGGCACCCTGGTCAACGTGTTCAACCAGATCGACAGCCTGAACGGCATCTCCACCTCCCGCGTGGCCGTGATGCGTTCGGCGGACAAGGGCCTGACCTGGAGCGCCCCGGTGTATGTGAGCGAGCTGCGCGCGGTGGGCGCGCGCGACCCGGCCACCGGCCAGCGCATCCGCGACGGCTCGGTGATCCCGGTGGCCGCCGCCGGCCCCGACGGGGCGCTCTGGCTGGCCTGGCAGGACGCCCGTTTTTCCGCCGGGCAGGTGGACGCGATTGCACTCTCGCGCTCGGGCGATGGCGGCCGCAGCTGGAGCGCGCCGGTGGCGGTCAACAAGATCTCGGCGGTGCACGCCTTCACCCCCACGCTGCATGTGCGCGCCGACGGCCTGGTGGGCCTGATGCACTACGACCTGCGCAGCAACAGCGACGACGTGAGCACGCTGCTCGCCGACGCCTGGCTGCTCAGCTCACGCGACGGCATCACCTGGAGCGAAACGCGGGTGCACGGCCCCTTCGACATGGCGGCCGCGCCCGACGCCGGCGGCCTCTTCCTCGGCGACTACCACGGCCTGGTCAGCGCCGGCACCAGCTTCCTGCCGCTGCTGGTGCTCTCGTCCATCGACACCAGCAACCGCACCGACGTGTACGCGCCGCGCCTGGACGGCATCGCCGCGGGGCGAGAGCAGCCGTTGGCGGTGGGCGGCACGCACCGCGCGCGAGCGGCCGGCAGCGCGGTGCCCGGCGCCTTGAGCGCCACCCAGTTCCGCGCCGCCCGCAGCGACGCGATTGCCGCCGCGATGGAGCGGCGCATGACGGGCTGGCGCCAGCGGGTGCAGGGGCGCGAGCGCTAGTTTCGCGGGCCGGCCTTGGGCAGACCACGCGTTCGCGCTCTGCGCAAGTCGCGGTCGACATGGACTGGCTGGATCGTCCGGCGGATGTCAATAATGACGGCCCAATCGACGCCACTTGTGCCATGACTCGATCCCTTGGACTTCAAATCTCGTCGAGCGGCGCCGTGCCGCTGACGCCTGATAAGAAGCGCTTCAACCAACTTCTGGCCAAGATCGAAAAAGCGCGGGCGCGGCTCGCGGCCTGGCAGGAGCAGGTTCCGCTGTTCACCCAATCCTATGCGCAGCAGGCGCGGCCCGAGCTTGACGCCTTGGCGCTTGCGCAGCGCGCGTGGCTGGACGATCTGGACGCTGCGCTGGAGCGGCCGGGCTGGACTCTCGCGGAGCGAGACACCCTGCGCGAAACCCTCTGCGAGCTGGCCGGAGCGCTGATCGACAGCGCCGACGAGGACGAACAGGCCGACGCGGTCAAGTCCCTGTTCAACAAACATTCGCCAATCGATTTCGACACGCAGGCGAAGCAGGAACTCCAGAGCATGAGGAGCCTGCTGGAGACCGTGGGTGGCGTGGAGCTGGGCGACGACGACCTGGCCTCCGCCGACGAACTGCTGGAGCGAGCCCACGCCGGCATGAGGGCACGGGCGCAGGCTTCAATGCAGGCCGAGGAACACGCCCATGCGGGCGCCAGAAAGCGGCCGGTGCGCCCCAGCGCGGCGCAGCGGCGGCGCGAGGAAGAGGCACGCCAGATCACACAGACCGTGCGCGAAGTGTTCCGCAAACTGGCCAGCGCGCTGCACCCCGACCGTGCCACCGATGCCGCGGACCACGATGCCAGAACAGCGATGATGAAGCGCGTGAACCGCGCCTACGAAGCGAGCGACCTGCTCGCTTTGCTGGAGCTGCAACTCGAGATCGAGCAGGTGGACAGCAGCCACATCGCCAACGCCTCGGCCAAGCGGGTGCGGTACTTCAACAAGGTGTTGTCCGAACAGCTCGACGAGCTGGAGCGGGAAATCGACGACCACGAGCTGCGCTTCTGTGCCGAGTACGGCCTCCTCGAAGAGCGCCGGCTCGACCCGCTGAAGCTCGCCCACGTCCTCGAAGGCGAGCTGCGCCAAATACGCATGGCCCTGTCGACGATCGAGCGCGACCGCAAAGCGCTGCTCGACAAACCAGCCGCCAAACGCTGGCTCAAACGGCAGCCGCAGCAACTGCGCGAGGATCCATTCGACGACTTTTTCTCTTGACCTGCGCTTGGCGCCGCCGGCGTTGCGCCGGCTGGCGGGCGGGCCATCGGCAGGGCGCATCGCCGATCCGGCGGTTCAAGCCTCGCTCCGCGGGACCAGGTCGAGTTCCCACTCTTCACCCACCATCTCGTGGCCGAAACTGTGGTGCGGCTCGCTGCTCACCAGGCGGTAGCCGGCCTGGAGGTAGATCGCACGCGCCGCGAGCAACAGGCTGTTGGTCCAGAGGCGGATCTGGCGGTACCCCGCCGCGCGCGCAAAGCGCTCGCACTCGGCCACCAGCGCATGGCCCAGGCCGAGGCCGCGTGCGTCGGGCTCCACCAGCAACATGCGCAACTGCGCCACGCCCGGCTCCACCGCGCCGCCGGCTTTGCTGCGTGCCTGCACCAGGAAGACACAGCCGATGCGGTGGCCGGCGCGCTCGGCAATCCAGCAGGCCTCGCGCGCGGTGTCGAAACGCTCGACGAAGTCGGCTGCGATGTGTGCCACCATGGCCTCGAAGCGCCAGTCCCAGCCGTACTCCTGCGCATAGAGCCGGCCGTGGCGCGCCACCACCCAGCCGATGTCGCCGGGGCGTGGCGCACGCAACTCGGTACCCGGCGGCCAGGCGTGCGGGACCTTGGGCGCCAACGGGCGCGAGGCGCCGGTCTCATCGGCGTGGGTTTCTGGGCCTGAGCACATGCGGTTTTTTGGCGCTGCGGCCACTCGATGTTCGGCCGCCTGCCGGCCGCGGCTGCACATTGTGGCGGCCTCGTGCCGGGGCCGGGCTGCCACCCGGCACAGGCCGAAACCGCGCTTACAAACTGGGCTTGCCAAGAGTGCTGTATGAAAATACAGTTATCAAATGGACCCCATGCCCGCTGACATTCTGGCCGCCACCGCCGCCCTGGCGCCGCGCCTGGTGGGTGCCGCCGCGTTTGTGGGTTCCTCGCGTTCCTCGCGCTCCGAGGTGCGGGCGCCGGGGGGCGGGGTGTGCTCGCTGCGCGGTCCGGCCGAGTTGCCCGCTGTGCTTGCACCTGCACCTGCACCTGCACCTGCACCTGCCTTTGCGCCGGCCTTTGAGT
>JANNGZ010000479.1:0-1861 GCA_031404155.1 Burkholderiales bacterium | reverse complement strand
TGGGCCTGACGCTCATGCGCGCCGAAGGCGCCGAGCAAAAACGCCACGTCGCTGTGCTCGAAGTTGTAGGTGCTTTGCTCGACCTCGTTCTGGTGGAACACGTCGCCGTATTTCAGGCCGGGCGCTCCGTTTTGCCCCTTGGTGTACTCCAGGTCGTACACGCTCTCCACGCCCTGCAGGTACATCGCCAGGCGCTCCAGGCCGTAGGTGATCTCGCCGGTGATCGGCTTGCAGTCGATGCCGCCGACCTGCTGGAAGTAGGTGAACTGGGTCACCTCCATGCCGTTGAGCCACACCTCCCAGCCGAGGCCCCAGGCGCCGAGCGTGGGGTTCTCCCAATCGTCTTCGACGAAGCGCACGTCGTTCTTCTTCAGGTCGAAGCCGAGTGTTTCGAGGCTGCCGAGGTACAGCTCCAGGATGTTGGCCGGCGCGGGTTTGAGCACCACCTGGTACTGGTAGTAATGCTGCAGGCGGTTCGGGTTCTGGCCGTAGCGGCCGTCCTTGGGCCGGCGGCTCGGCTGCACATACGCGGCCTTCCACGGCTCGGGCCCGAGCGAGCGCAGGAAGGTGGCGGTGTGGCTGGTGCCCGCACCCACCTCCATGTCGTAGGGCTGGAGCAGCGCGCAGCCCTGGCGGTCCCAATAGTCCTGAAGCTTGAGGATGATCTGCTGGAAGCTCAGGGTCGGCATGGGGTGCGTGATGGATCGATGTCGGTCGGCGTAAACCCCGGATTCTACGGAGCACTCCGCTCGATAGTCTTCGCGCGATGACGACCCAACAACTCGTGCTCAGCCTGGTGCTGGCGACCATGGTGTTCTCGGTGGCGCTGGAACTGAAGCTCGAGGATTTCCGCCGCGTGGCCGACGCACCGCGTGCGGTGGTGGCCGGGCTGCTGCCGCAGTTTGTGCTGCTGCCCGGCGCCACCTGGGCCGCAACGATGCTGCTGGACCTGCCGGCGAACACCGAGGCCGCGATGATCCTGGTGGCCTGCTGCCCCGGCGGTGCGCTCTCCAACGTGGTCACGCACCTGGGGCGCGGCAACACCGCGCTGTCGGTGAGCATCTCGGCGGTGGCGAGTGTGCTGGCGCTGGTGCTCACGCCGCTGAACTTCACCTGGATGGTGTCGGCCAACCCGGTCACTGCGGGCTGGCTGCGCACGCTGGCGATCGACGCCTCGGACATCTGGTTCAGCCTCTTGGTGCTGCTGGCGCTGCCGATGACGCTCGGCTTGTTCGTTGCTCAACGCTGGCCGGCGCAGACCGGGAAGATCCGCAAACCACTCGGGCGCTTCAGCGTCGCTGCGCTGCTGGTCTTCATCGCGTTCGGGCTTTTGCGCGAGCGGCATCTGCTCACCGCGCAGCTGCTGCCGCAACTGGGGGTGGTGGTGGCCCACAACGCCGCCGGCCTGCTGCTCGGCTGGTTGTGCGCAACCGCGTTCCATGTCGCCGAGCGCGACCGGCGTGCGATCACGATCGAAGGCGGGATGCAGAACTCGGGCCTGGCCCTGGGCATCATCGCGGTGCAGTTCAATGCCGACCTCGGCATGGTCATCATCGCCAGCCTGTGGGGCATCTGGCACATCGTGTCCGGGCTCACGCTGGTGGCGGTCTGGAGGCATAGCGATGCTCGATCTGCTGATTGAAGGCGGCCTGGT
This sequence comes from Burkholderiales bacterium, assembly GCA_031404155.1. Lineage (GTDB taxonomy): Bacteria > Pseudomonadota > Gammaproteobacteria > Burkholderiales > Burkholderiaceae_C > JANNGZ01. Next base: position 207 of record JANNGZ010000479.1, on the reverse strand, counting down.
GGTCGACGGCAGCGGCGGCGAGCCGTTCAGCGCCGATGTCGGCGTGAAGGACGGTCGCATCGTCGAGCTGGGCTGCATCACCTCGGCCGCGCGCGAGCGTGTGGACGCCGGCGGCGCCTGGGTCACGCCCGGCTTCATCGACATCCACACCCACTACGACGGCCAGGCGAGCTGGGACGAGACCTTCAGCCCGAGCATCCACCATGG
>JANNGZ010000478.1:0-1862 GCA_031404155.1 Burkholderiales bacterium | reverse complement strand
TAGTGCAGGTCCACCGGTTCAAGGCTGGGCTGCCAGTGCGCCAAGTCGGCCGGCGGCAGCGCCGCGAGCAGCTGGTTGTGCCGCAGCTCGGGTTTCATCAGGAATTCGGACATCTTCGTGGGACTCCGGTTGATCTGTTGGGAGCAGCCATGATCCGTACGAGCGATGGCGCACACCATCGGCCGCGGCCGGTTGCTGCTGTCGGCCCGGTCCTACACCACGCCCCCCGTGGGCACCCGCTCACTGGGCTGAGGCGGTGCGGTAAGCCCGGCCTAGCGCGTTCGAACTGTTCGATGCCGCACAGACCGCAAGGGCGAAGGGCCGCCACACTGGGCGCAGGGTCGAGGCCTCGAGGTGAAGTACCGAGCGGTCGCCGGGGTGAGCAAAAGGGGTACGCAGCATGCAGAGTTCAGCGGTGTCTCCCGGCGTCGGCGGCCGGGGCTGCGGGCACCTGGTTCATTTCTACGACGAGGTGTATCCCGTCGACGCCGCCTGCGACTTCATCGCCAGCGGGCAGCGCGCCGGGGAAAAATGTGTCGTGATGCTGTCGGCCCGCGACCGCGCCGCGGTCGAGCGGGAGCTCAGCGCGCGTGGCATCGACACCGACCCGGACGCAAGACGCGATTCAGGCGCCTACAGAGCGGTCGACCGCGATGACGCCCTGTCGCAGTTCGTCGTCGGCGGCCGCCTGGACCTGCAACTGGCGGCCCAGGCCATGACGGAGTTGCTGGCACCGCCCCCGCAGGGCCAAGCCATGCGGGTTCGCCTGGTTGGCGACCCGGCCGCGGCGATGTTTGCGGCCGGCAAGCAAGAGGACGCCATCGCGCTGGAGCAGCTGGTGGACGGCCTCGCCGCGGAGTATTCCGCGGCCGTCTTCTGCGCCTACCCGATCCAGGACTTCTGCCACGAAGGCCGTACCGAGCCGTTGTTCAGGATCAGCGCCGCGCATGCCGCGCTGACGTTCCCCGAGCGGCTCTGGGTGCAGAGCCTGGTGCGCAGCGCGCCGCCGTCGGGTGAGCCACTGAACGGTCTGGCTCGGCCGTAGCCAAGCCCGCGGTCAGGGGCCCGCGAGTGGACTGGGCCTAAACCGCCGGCCTCGCCGGCAGCAGCCGGTCGTACTCCTTCTTGACCACCGCATAACACTCGCAGGTGCGCTTCTCCAGGCCAGGGCGGTCGAGCACCGAAATGCGGCCCCGGGCGTAGCGGATCAGCCCCGCCGTCTGCAGCTTGAGCGCGCCTTCGGTGACGCCCTCGCGGCGCACCCCGAGCATGTTGGCGATGAGTTCCTGCGTCATCACCAGCTCGCTGCCCTCGAGCCGGTCCAGGCTGAGCAGCAGCCAGCGGCAGAGTTGCTGGTCCAGCGCATGGTGGCGGTTGCACACCGCGGTCTGCGCCATCTGCGTGATGAGTGCCTGGGTGTAGCGCAGCAGCAGGTGAAGCACCGGGCCGCCCTTTTCGAACTCGGCTTTCATGAACTGGGCCGGCAGCCGAACGCCCCCGCCGGCGCTTTGCACCACCGCCCGGCTGGGCGTGGATTCACCACCCATGAAGAGCGAGATGCCGACCAGGCCCTCGTTGCCGACCACCGCGATCTCGGCCGAAGCGCCGTTTTCCATCACGTACAACAAGGAGACGATCGACGTGGTGGGAAAGTACACATGGCTCAGCCTGCTGCCCGATTCGTAGATCACCTCGCCCAGCGGCATCGCGACCGCTTCGAGCTGGGGCAGCCAGCGCGCCAACTCCGTTGCCGGCAGCGCCGCGAGCAGGCCATTTTTGTTGCGGTCAGGAGAGTCGGGCATCGGGCGAAGGTGGTGGTTTCAGGAAGACGACGGGCACGACTTGCCGGGCGCTCACACGAG
>JANNGZ010000477.1:0-1874 GCA_031404155.1 Burkholderiales bacterium | reverse complement strand
CAGCGGCCGATGCCACGGATGGCAATGAGTTCGTCGACGATGGCCTCGTCGTCCATCTGCTGCCACTGGTTTATGTGCACCGCGCCGGATTCGAAGTGCCGGGCCAGGTCGGTCAGGTATTCGACCTTGCGTCCGGACAGGCCTGCCGCACGCAGGCTCGGTGTGTCTGCCGAAAGCACCGCTGCAGGGCGCAGCGAAGGCGAACCGCCGTTGACGAGGTCATTAAAGCGCTCCCACACGGTCTGCGCCGCCTTCACCGAAATCTGTTGCCCGACGACCGAACGCGCTAGCGTGGTGAAGGCGTCGCCGCGGCTTTGCAGCCTGCCCTCCGGAAAGCGCGGCATCAGCTTGCGCATCACGCGGTCACGCCGGGCGAGGTGCTTGCAAGCCTCGTCCCAATAGTCGGGGGTCGCCGTCCGCGGCATGCTCAGTGCGCGCAGCAGGCAGCCGCGACGAGTGCGTCGTGGCCGACTGCGCCCCGCGCGGAACTCTGCATGCGTAACAGCCGCGTCATGTCAGTGCCGCCTGGCCGCCCGAAGGCGCTGACGCGCCCCTTGGGGGCAGCGAACGAAGTGAGCTTGGGGCAGTTTCATCCTAGGCCTTGACCCATGTCGTGCCCTGGACCGAGTCTTTCAGCTCGACACCACTGGCGGCCAGTTCGGCGCGGATCGCGTCGGCGAGGGCGAAGTTGCGCGCGAGTTTCGCCGCGGCGCGGGCTTCGATGCGTGCGGCGATGGCCGTCTCGTCGAGCCCGGCACCGGCTTGAAGGAAAACTTGTGGCGGCTGGCCCAGGAGGCCGAGCGTCGCACCCAGGCCTTTGAGCAACGCTGCGGTTTCGGTCGATCGGGTGCGGTTGAGTTCGCCAGCGAGTTCGAACAGCACCGCCACGGCCTCGGGCGTGCTGAAGTCTTCGTTCATCGCAGCCCGGAAGGCGGCCGCCTGCGGCTGCGACCAGTCGATCGCATGATCAGCCTGCACGGGCACGCTCTTGAGTAGATCCGGCTTCGCCGGGCTATTCAGATCCCCGTGGGGGACGGCCGGCTCGGCCGGCCTTGGGGCGCTCTCCAGCGCGGTGTAGAGGCGCCGCAACGCGTTACGCGCGTCGTCGAGGCTCGCATCGGAAAAGTTCAGCGCGCTTCGGTAGTGAGCACGCAAAAAGTAGAAGCGCAGCGTCTCCCCGTCATAGCGCTTCAGCACGTCGCGGATGGTGAAGAAGTTGCCCAGCGACTTGGACATCTTCTCGTTGTCGAGATTGAGCAGCCCGTTGTGCAGCCACACCTTGGCAAAACCACCGCTCTCGCTGGCACCCTCGCTTTGCGCGATTTCATTTTCGTGGTGCGGGAATGTCAGGTCCATGCCGCCGCCGTGAATGTCGAACTGCTCGCCGAGGAGTGCTTTGCACATGGCCGAGCACTCGATGTGCCAACCTGGCCGGCCGCGGCCGAAGGGGCTGTCCCACTTCGCGTCTTCGGGCTCGGTTTCCTTGGCGGCCTTCCACAACACGAAGTCGAGCGGGTCCTGCTTGCCGCCGAGCACGGCCACGCGCTCACCGGCGCGCAACTGGTCGAGCGACTTGCCCGACAACTTGCCGTAACCCGGAAACTTGCGCACCGCGAAATTCACATCGCCGTCAGGTGCCCGGTAAGCGAGCCCCCGGGCTTCGAGTGTGCCGATCATCGTGAGCATGCCCGCCACGTGTTCGGTGGCCCGCGGTTCGAAGGTTGGCGCCTCGATGCCGAGGGCGGCCGTGTCCTCATGCATCGCCGCGACCATCTCGGTGGTCAGTTGGCGGATCGGGATCCCGCGCTCCAGAGACCGGCGAATGATCTTGTCATCGATGTCGGTGATGTTGCGCACATAGGTGACGCGATAGC
>JANNGZ010000476.1:0-2761 GCA_031404155.1 Burkholderiales bacterium | reverse complement strand
CCATGGTGGGGCTCCAGTCGATGAGCGAGGCGGATTGCCTCGATCACCAACATCGCAGAGCCGCAGGCTCGGCGGAACACCTCAGGCGTAGCCGGAGCGCCTACCGCGCGAGCGGTTTAGTCCATCGCTGCATTGCTGTCGTGCACTCTCATCGGACGAATGGCAACAACGGGTCGTGAACAGCCGTTCAACTTGACCCCCGAAAGCCGACACCCACCCGGTCGTCCTCTGTCCGGGTGCACCGCGGCCTTGTTCGCCGCCGTTCACTCCGAGGAGATCGACCGTGATGAGCGCAGGGTTCCGCAGGTGTCGCCACCTGAGTGCAGAACTGTGTGACGCAGCACCGCACTAGCGGCCGCGCATGAAGGTGTTGAGCTCCGGCGTGGTGAGCGCCTCATCGAGGTAGCCGAAAGTGCCGCTCTCGCGCACCTCACTCGCGGCCCGGTGCAGCGCGCCCATCGCGGCGCGATAGAGCGAAGTCGCCAAGCTGATCCGGCGCACGCCCACCGCTCCCAGCTCGGCGACGCTGAACGACTTGCCGCGCACCCCGGCCATGAAGTTGAAGGGTTTGTTCAGGGCCGCACAAACCTCACGCACCGCGGCCAGGTCGGGCAGCAGCGGCGCGAAGAGCACGTCGGCGCCGGCGCGCTCGTAGGCTTGCAGGCGGCGGATCGTGTCGTCGAGGTCGTTGCGGCCGCGCACGAAGTTCTCCGCACGCGCGGTGAGCGTGAACTTGAAGGGCAGCGCCCGCGCCGCTTCGGCGGCGGCCGCCACCCGTTCCACGGCGAGGCCGAAGTCGTAGATCGGCGCCTCGCTGCGGCCGCTGGCGTCTTCGATCGAGCCGCCGACGAGGCCGGTGTCGGCGGCCAGGCGGATCGTCTCGGCCACCGCGGCCGGCGCGTCGGCGAAGCCGTTCTCGAGGTCGGCCGAGAGCGGCAGGTCGGTGGCCTCGACCATCACGCGCGCCTGCGCCAGCGCCTCGTCGCGCGTGACCTGGCCGTCGCGCCGGCCGAGCACACCGGCCGCGGCGCCGCTGGACGTGGCCAGCGCTGCAAAGCCCATGCCGGCGAGCAGGCGCGCCGAGCCCGCGTCCCACGCATTGGCGATCACGAAAGCGCCGGGCCCCTGGTGCAAGGCGGCGAAGTGTGCCGCGCGCGCCTTGAGCTCCGTGCCGCCGCTTGTATTGCTGCTTGTATTGCTGCTTGTGTCGCCTCTCATGCCGCTACTCATCTCGCTACTCCTTCGCGCGCGACACGGGCGCGCGTTCGTCGATGAAGGCCTGCACCCCGTCGAGCGCGCAGGCCTCCATCATGTTGCAGGCCATCGCCTGGCCCGCGATGGCGTAGGCCTCTTCGATGCCGGACTCCACCTGTTGATAGAACTGCGCCTTGCCGAGCGCAACGGCCACGCGCGGCTTGGCGCAGATGGCGGAGGCCAGTTTTTCGATCTCGGCGTCGAGCTGGTCCGGCGCGGCGACGCGGTTGACCAGCCCGCGCTGGAGCGCCGTATCGGCGTCGATGAAGTCGCCGGTGAGCAGCATCTCCATCGCCTGCTTGCGGTTGAGGTTGCGCGCCAGCGCCACGCTCGGCGTCGAGCAGAACAGGCCGAAGTTGATGCCGCTGACCGCGAACCTCGCGTCGGTGGAGGCCACGGCCAGGTCGCACGTCGCCACCAGCTGGCAGCCGGCCGCGGTGGCAATGCCGTGCACCCGCGCGATCACCGGCACCGGCAGGCGCTGCAGCGCCAGCATCACCCGCGTGCAGCGCGCAAAGAGCTGCTGGTAGTAGGCCAGCGAAGGTGCGCTGCGCATCTCCTTCAAGTCATGCCCGGCGCAGAAGGCCTTGCCGGCGGCGGCGAGGATCAACACGCGCACGCTGTCGTCGGCGGCAATGGCATCGAGCCGGCCTTGCAGCGCATCGAGCATGGCCTCGCTGAGCGCGTTGAACTGGGCCGGGCGGTTGAGGCTGAGCGTGGCGACGCCGCGAGGGTCGACGCTGTAGGTGAGCGGGGATTGGGTTGGCGTGAGCATGTGCAGTCCTGGGTCGCCAAAAGATGGCGGTCACTCGATTGCGGACGAACTCTTCGCCAGTTCGCGCAGCTGGAATTTCTGGATCTTGCCGGTCGAGGTTTTGGGAATCGGCTCGAAGCGGATTTCGCGCGGCACCTTGTAGCCCGCGAGCAGGTTCTTGCAATGGGCCACCAGCTCGGCCGCGGTCACGGTGGCGTCGGCCTTGGTTTCGACAAACGCGAGCGGCGTCTCGCCCCATTTCGCATCGGGCTTGGCCACCACCGCGCAGGCCAGCACCGCGGGGTGGCGGTAGAGCGCGTCCTCCACTTCGAGCGAAGAGATGTTCTCGCCACCCGAGATGATGATGTCCTTGCTGCGGTCCTTGATCTTCAGGTAGCGGTCGGGCTCCAGCACGCCTAAGTCGCCGGTGTGGAACCAGCCGCCCTCAAAACTATTCGCGGTGGCCGAAGGGTTCTTCAGGTAGCCCTTCATCACGATGTTGCCGCGGAACATGATCTCGCCCATCGTCTGGCCGTCGGCGGGCACCTCGGCCAGGGTCTCGGCGTCGAGCACCGTCATGCCCTCCTGCAAGGCGTAGCGCACACCCTGACGGCCGTTCAGCCGGGCCTGCTCCGACAGGCTCTGCGTGGCCCACGCGTCGCGCTTGGCCGCCACCGCGGCCGGGCCATACACCTCGGTGAGGCCGTACACATGGGTGAGGTCGAAGCCGATCTGCGCCATGCCTTCGATCAT
>JANNGZ010000475.1:0-8607 GCA_031404155.1 Burkholderiales bacterium | reverse complement strand
ATCCTCGCCTGGGCGCGGCGCGAGCAGCGCGTGTTGGTCTCCTTCGACACCGACTTTGGCGAGCTGATCTTTCATCATGGTGAATTGCCACCGCCGGCCGTGTTGTTGCTGCGCCTGGACCCCATCGAGCCCGAAGCCGCTTTGGCGCTGGCGTTGCGCGTGCTCGCGGAGACCGTGGACGGCGGCTTCGTTGTCGCGTCCGAGCAGGGCCTTCGCCGCCGCCCGTTCTGACCCCACGAGATGACTGGGACATGGACGACGCCGAGCCGATCCCCCTGTCGGCCCTCCAGCACTGGGCCTACTGCCCGCGCCAGTGCGGGCTGATCCACCTCGAGCAGGCCTTCGACGACAACCTGTACACGCTCCGCGGCCAGGCTGTGCACGCGCAGGTGGACCAGCCCGGCGTGACCACCGACACGCGCCGCTGCGGCCGAGGAGTCGCGCGTCGCTCACGAGGCGCGCGTGGATTGAAACAGCACCAACGTTGCGTTCGGCGTGACCGCGCAACCGTCGCGCGCGCGACTATCGGCTGCACCACTGGCGCTCGCAGGGCACACCGTCGCGGTTGCCGTCCATCTTCACGCCGGGGCAGTTGGCCAGGAACCAGCGCGCCTCGGCGCAGGAGGTCATCTGCGAACACTGGGTGCGCCCGTCGCAGCGCTGCGCTGCCGCCGCCAAGCTTTGTGAAGGCGCAGGCGCGGTTGCAGGTGTGGGCGGCGAGGGGTCGGTACAGGGCCCATGCGAACGCCGGAACTCACGCGGCAGCACCGCCGCGCCACCCACATGCAGGCCGCGGTTGAGCGCACGCGCCATGCGCTCGGAGGCCATGTAGGGGCCCTTGTCGTTGCGGAACCGCATGCTCCAGGCATGGCCGTCGCGCACCAGGCGGTCGCCGACGTCCAGCGTGCCGTCGAAGAGTTTGCCCACGGTGCGGGCATGTTCGTCGCGCGCCACCGAGCGCAGGGTGAGCGTCTTGCCGCGCACCAGTTCTTTCAGCGCGTCGGTGGCCTCGCGCCCGCCGGGCTGGCAGCTCTCGGGCGCGTCGATGCCCTCGATGCGCACCGTGACCGGCGCGCCACCCTCGCCCGGCGTCAGCACCAGGGTGTCGCCGTCGACCACGCGTGACACAAGGCCGGTGACATCGGGTGCGGCGGCCTTGCTCGTGGGCTGGTTTCGCTTCGAGGCCTGCGCGCAAGCGCCGGCGCTGGCCAGGCCCAGGCATGTCGCCGCGAGCAACGCCAACACCATGTTGCGCCACGGGCTGCCCGCCGAGCCTGCGCTCTCGCCGAACTTCATGCCGAACCTCCGAGGGTCAAGGTACTGAGCCACCAAACGAACAAAGCCAACAACAGCAGCCACAGCACCACGATGAACGCCGCGCCCCACAACAGCCGCGGCAGCTTGTCGGCACCGGCCGCGGCTTCGGCCAGCCGCGCCTGCCACAAATGCGCCGGCGTGAGCTTCACCGCCAGCGCAATGCCCAGCGGCAACAAAATCAAATCGTCGAGCATGCCGAGCACCGGGATGAAGTCGGGGATCAGGTCGATCGGGCTCACCGCGTAAGCCAGCACCACAATCGCCACCAGTTTCGGCGCCCACGGCGTGTCGCGGTGTTTGAAAAGCTTCCACAGCGCAAGCAGTTGTGTCGCAAAGCGCGCACTGCCGGTGGTTTTGAGGAGCTTGGTGATGCGGCCCATTGGCGATCGAAGCTCTGAACGAAGCCGTCAGCCGAAGCGCTGGCGGAACAGCTCGACGCGCGGCAAGCTCACGACGCTTGCACCGCGGTGCGCAGCGTCCAACAGGAAGTCTTCAAAGGACGACTGCGTAACGCGAAGACGTGCCTCATCCAACCAAGAGTTGACTTCCCGACTGCTCCGGGTGCCGCCACAAGCCAATCGCCTTGATCCAAGGTGCCGCTGCCATCCCGGAGACTGAGTCCCGCCTCTACATAGGGTTTCCCAGCCGCACAGGTTCCCTGCCACCCCGGAAGGCTTACGCGCCCTTGGCTACTCGGCACGACGGCGGAAAGGCGCCTACGCCAAACGTCTCCTATCGAATAGTTCATCGTCAGCTCCCTTTCGATTGCAATCGACGCGTCCCGTGCTGGGCGAGATGCTTGCGGCAATGGTAGCTATCCGGAGTGAGAGCGGCGTCGGTTCGACGACGGGTCATCGCGCAGACCCACTGTTCGGGCTCAAATTTTCGTGACTACCGGCACAAGCTTCGAGTCGCGCCGAGCGCGACGGGCAAGGTCGGCATCGAGCGTGACGAAATCGTCGCAGCCCTCGCTCAGCGCGTGGTGCAAGGCATCGGCAAAGTCCCAGCCCTGCGCAGCCCGGGCCGCGGCGCGGAGCACGGCCTCCCGCTCGCCCACCACCACGTTGCCGAGCGCGGCGAGCTTGGCAAACGCCAGCGCGATGGTCTTGGGAGGAAAGGCATAGCGCGAGCGCAGCACCCATTCCAGTTCGAGCATCACGGTGACGGGCACGAATATTTCGTGCTCGCGCATCAATGTTTCGGCCCGCGCGGCCTGCGCGGCGTCATCGCCCACCAGCGCGCGGACCAGCACATTGGTGTCTACCGCGCGCATGCGTCAGCCCTTGTAGTCGGTGACGCGCAGGGCGCCTACCGGCACCGCCGGGCCGACGTATTTCAGAAGCGCCTGAATCTCTTGCAGCGTCGCTGCGGCTTTTGCCGGCGCCGGCGTGAGGCGTGCGTGCTTGCCGTCCAGCTTCACCGTGACCCGCATGCCCGGCTTGAGCCCCAAGGCCTTACGCACAGCAACCGGCAAGACGATTTGCCCCTTGGTGGAAATCAATACGGTGCTCATGCACTTCCCCTGGAAGTTTTACTCGGTAGGTATTTTAGGCCGCCGCCGCGAGCCCGTCGAGGGCGCCGCCATGCCCGCGGCCGGTGGCACAGCCTGCGCGTCCAGCACGGCGCCGGCCTCGGCCAGAATCCGCGTCAACCGATCCACCAGCTTCTCGGTGGACAGCTCCTCGCGGAACCGCTCCACCATCAGCGGCAGGCACCGGCAGCTGCATCTGCGCGCCGAGGTGGCCGCTCCAGGAGAAGCGGCCGGGGTCGGCGGGCAGCAACGTATCGATGACCAGGTTTTTTTCGACGCGGCCGCGCACGAGCAGGGGCGTGGGTGTGGTTGTGGTTGTGGTTGTGGTTGTGGTTGTGGGTGTGGTTGTGGGTGTGGGTGTGGGTGTGGGTGTGGGACGGATTGAAGCGCCGCAAGCGCGCCACGGCCAGCTGCACCTGCACCCCGCGCTTGTTGCCGATCAATTCATGCCACTCGTCGACGATCACCACCTGCACACCGGCCAGCACCTCGCGCGCGCGCTCCTGGGTCAGCATCAGGCTCACCGATTCCGGCGCCGTCACCAGCGCGCTGGGCCTGCGCCGGGCCTGCCGTGCTCGCTTCGCACCCGTGGTGTCGCCGGTGCGCTGGTCCACGGTCCAAGCGGGCGACACGTCGGGCAGCGGCAACTGCAACGCGCGTGTGGTGTCGGCCGCCAGTGCACGCATCGGGGTCAGCCACAACACGGTGAGCGGCGGCGCGGTCCGCCCTCGCAACGGCACGCCGAGTGAGGCCGCCGCAGCAGCGCGCCGAACCACACCGCTTAGGTTTTGCTGCTGCGGGTGGTGGCGTGCAGCAACTCGGGGCGGCCGGCGTGCATCGCAGCCCACACCTCGCGCTGGTAATCGAACGGCTGTCAGAACCAGCTTTCGAGTCGAGCCGCGGCTGCGCGTCGGCGTCGTTCGGGTCGGCCACGTCAAGCCCCGACGATCCAGCCTTCCAGCGGGTCGATCACCGCCGGCAGCCCCCAGTTTTCGCGCGTGCTCGCCCACGCCGCGAGCGCCAGACAGAGCAGCGCGTCGAGCCGGTCGCCGCTCGCGTCATCCACCAGCGCGTCGCGCTGCGCATGGGTGAGCTTCACGCGCAGCCCACGCCAGGCACCGAAGTCCAGCGCGTCGAGCAAATCCTTGCGTGCGATCAGGCGTTCATGGTTTTGCATCGCACGCGTGTCGCTCTTGTACGAGCGCCGGCCGATCAGCTCGTGCGCCACCAGGCCGGGGTAGGCCTCGAGCGCCACGCGTTGCATGTCGCCGGCATGCAGCCCCGGCAGGTGCACGCCGGCGTCGATCAACAGCGGCACCCCCGCGTGCAGCATCAGCGCCACCGGCGGGTTCACCCACTTCATCGACGGGCTCGAACCCGCCGGGCCGTCGCAGGCACGGTGCGCAAACTTGTGGCCCGCGGGCCGGGCGGCACAGAACGCGGCGAAGGTGGCGCGCACCTGGTCGCGCGGCAGTGCGGCGTAGCGGCGCATCAGCGGCAGCCACTCACGCGGCCAGCCCAGCGCTTCGGTCAACTCGCGCGGCAGGCCGAAGGGAAAGTCGAAGCCGCCGAGCCAGGGGCCGCTGGTTTGCAGCCAGGCGCCGAAGGCTTCCAGCGTGTTGTGCGTGTGCAGGCCAGCGAGGCGCAAGGCGCCGCGCTCGATGCGGCCCGAGGCCACCAGCACCGGCTTGCGGCGCGTGGGCGCACTTGAAAAATCAACGCCGACGAGCGGCATGCCGGCGGGCGATGTCATGCGGGGATTGTGGAGGTGCAAGAAACCCGGCACTCAACCCAGCGCCAGTGCCGCCACCCCGAGCGCAATGCACGCCGCGCCCGCGACACGCGCGCCGCGGTCGCCTTCGCCGAGCAGGCGGCCGCCGAGCAGCGCGGCGAAGAGCATCGAGACCTCGCGTGCCGGCGCCACATGCGACAGCGGCGCCATCGTCACCGCATAGAGCACCAGCAGATAACCCAGCGGCCCGAGCACAGCCACCACCAAGGCATGGCGCCACTGGGTGCGCCAGGCCGCCCTCTGGCCCGCGGGGTCGCGCAGCGCGTTGGGCAACATGAAGGGAATGCGCAGCAGGTTGCTGAACCACTCGACCAGGATCGGCGCCATCAGCAGCACTTTGACCGCATAGCCGTCGATCACGGTGTAGGCCGCGATCAAGCCGCCGGTGAGCGCGCCCCACTTCAAACCCTGGCACACCCGCGCGCGTTTTTCCGGGTCATGGGCCTGGCGCCAGAGTGCGGGCCCGCCGGCGATCAGGAACACCCCGCCGCACACCGCGAGCACGCCGGCAAAACCCACCAGCGACAGCGTTTCGCCGAGCAGCAGCACCGCCAGCGCCACCGACAGCAGCGGGCCGCTGCCGCGTGCCACCGGGTAGACCACGGTCAGGTCGGCCTCCCGATAACCGCGCAGCAGGGTGTTGAAGTAGAGCAGGTGCACCATGCCGCTTGCGAACACCAGGCCCCATTGGAGCTCGCCCCAGCGGCCCACCTGCGCGACGCCAAACCACAGCGCCACTGGCGCCCACAACACGGTCGTCATCACCGCACACACGAACACGAAGTGCCCGCCGCCGCCGGCCTTCTTGGCCGCGATGTTCCAGGTGGCGTGCAGCAGCGCGGCGATCAGGACGAGGGTGAGTGCGAGGGGGGACATGCGGGTGAGCGGGCCGTGCCTGGTCGATTTGCAGGCATACCGGCGGCGGGCGGGGTCGGTCGGCGGGCTGAGTTGGCGGCAACAGGCTACCTGCCCGGCCAGCTCGCCGGCCGCCCGGCCGGCGAGCCTACGCCAGCGTCCGATAATCGGCCTGTCGCGGAGGCATCACTCCGCCAAGGAACTCTTCCGATGAACCCGGTGCTGGTGCAAGCGTGCAGAGGCGGCATCGTCGAGTCGATGCACCGTGGCGCGGTCGCGGTGGTGGACGCCGACGGCGCCCTGGTGGCCGCGCTCGGCGACATTCAGCGCCCGATCTTCCCGCGCTCCGCGGTCAAGGTTTTGCAGGCGCTGCCGCTGGTGGAAAGCGGTGCGGCCGAACGCTTCGGCTTGAGCGACGAAGAACTCGCACTCGCCTGCGCTTCGCACAACGGCGAGCCCGCGCACCTGCGCACCGCCGCATCGGCTCTGGCCAAGGCCGGCCTGGATGAGAGCGCGCTCGAATGTGGCGCGCATTGGCCTGTCCGCGACGCGGCCCTGCGCGAGATGCTGGCGCGCGGCGAAACACCCACTGCGCTGCACAACAACTGCTCGGGCAAACACGCCGGCTTCGTCTGCCTGGGCTGCATGCTCGCCGAGGGCGGCGACCGGCGCGCCTTCCTGCGCGGCTACATCACCCCCGAGCATCCGGTGATGCGCGAGGTGAGCGCGGCGCTTCAAAGCACCACCGGCTTCGACCTCTCGAGCAGCGCGCGCGGTACCGACGGCTGCTCTATCCCCACCCATGCGATTCCGCTGCGCGCGCTGGCGCTGGCATTCGCCCGCGTCGGCAGCGGCGTCGGCCTGCGCCCCGGCCAGGCCAGTGCGGCCAAACGCCTGCGTGCCGCGGTGGCCCGCGCGCCGTTCATGGTCGGCGGCACGGGCCGTTTCGACACGCTGGTGATGCAGCACTTCGGCGAACGGGTGTTCTGCAAGGTGGGTGCAGAAGCGGTGCACTGCGCGGCGCTGCCCGAACTCGGCCTGGGCATTGCGATCAAGGTCGACGACGGCAACACCGCGCGCGCCTGCGAGGTGGCGATGGCCGCCACGATCGAAGCGCTGCTGCCGCTGCACGACGATGCCGACCGCAGGCTGCTACGGGGTTTGAGCGACCTGGTGCTGAAGAACTGGAACGGCATCGACGTCGGCCGCCTGCGCGCCACCGAGACGCTGCGCGGCCTGCGCTCGGCGTAGCCGGTGCCGGGCCGCGGCGGCGCTCTCTCCACACGCCGAGGGATTGTGTTGGCCCCCTCGGGCTGCTAGCTTCACCGCCCGTCGCAAAACATCGCGCCCGCTTCCTGTTTCTCATGGTTCCTCGCCGCTCGCGGCATGCCGCGGCAGCGCTTTAGGGAGAGCCCATGTCGACACCTCTGGCCGGCCCGCTGGCCGGCAGCGAACGCATCCTCACGCTGGACATCGTGCGCGGCTTCGCGCTGCTCGGCATCTTCATCATGAACATGCCCGGCTTCTCGACCTCGTTCTTCGCCGAGGCCGACGGCTCGCGGCTGTGGAACGACCCGCTGAACAAGTACGCCGAGATCGTGCGCGACATGCTGTTCTCGGGCAAGTTCAACAGCATGTTCAGCCTGCTCTTCGGCATCGGCTTCACGATCCAGCTCGGCCGCATGCTCGAGCGCGACCGCGCGCACGCCGCCAGCCTGTACCTGCGCCGCCTGCTCGCGTTGCTCGCCTTCGCGCTGCTGCACGCCTGCGTGTTCTGGACCGGCGACGTGCTGCACATCTACGCACTGCTCGGCCTGGGCCTGCTGCTGCTGCACAAGGTGTCCAACCGGGTGATCGTGGCGATGATGGTGGCCACGCTGCTCTGGACGCCGCTCTCGGGCACGCTGCGCATCCTCTTTCAGAGCCCGGACATCGTGGCCGCGATGGTGGCCGACGCCAAGCTCTGGGAAGCCTCGAACAACCTGGCCTATGGCAAGGGCTCGTTCCTGGTGGCGGCGCGCGAACACGCACGCGAGTTCGTGCACTTCTACGACGCGCTGTGGCGCGCCTGGGGCATGTTCGGCTTCTGGGTGCAGATGACCACCACGATGTTGATCGGCTTCTACATCGGCCGCAACGGCTATGTGCGGCGCATCCCCGAGCTGATGCCGCTGGTCAAGCGCCTGCAATGGTGGCTGCTCGGCATCGGCATCGGCTGTTCGCTCGTCTTCGGCATCGTCGGCGAGTACACCCGCTTCCCAGGCCCGCACCCGTTGAAGATCCTGGTCGGCCTGGCCTACATTTTTTCGCGCCTCGGGCTGATGCTGTTCTATGTGCTCACCATCGTGCGCCTGGCGCAGCAGCCGGCCTGGCAGCAGCGCTTCAGCGGCATGGCCGCGGCGGGCCGAATGCCGCTCACCAACTACCTGATGCAGTCGCTGATCGGCACCTTCATCTTCTACGGCTGGGGCCTGGGTTACTGGGGCCAGGTGGGGCCGGCGGCGGAGTTGCTGCTGGCGGTGTTCATCTTCTTCGCGCTGCAGGTACCGCTGTCGGTCTGGTGGCTCAAGCGCTTCGAGTTCGGGCCGATGGAGTACCTGTGGCGCGTGCTCACCTACGGGCGCGCGGCGGCGGCGCGGCCGGCGGCGGCAGCGTGAACTATCAGGCCGCTCCAGCGGGCCGATGCGCGTCGCGGCAGGCGGTGCCCGGCGGGGCTCATGCTGGGTCGGTCAGCGCTGCGCGCCGACTCCGCTGCGGCCCTGCGCGTGCGCGCGTCGCGGCAGGCGGTGCCCGGTGCGGGCTCATGCTGGGTTGGTTAGCGCTGTGCGCGGACTCCGCTGCGGCCCCTGCGCGTGCGCGCGTCGCGGCAGGCGGTGCCCGCTGCGGGCTCACTCGGAGTCGGTCAGCGCTTCGCGCCGACTTCGCTGCGGTACTCACCCTGGGGTCGCGCCGCCGAACTCGCTACGCTCACTTCGTTCGCTGCACTCGGACAGCCGCGGCGAGTCAGTTTACGAAGCGCGCTGCGCGCGCCGACCCCAGGGCTGCGTTCCTCGCCGCCCCCCAGTAAGCCCGCACCGGGCACCACCTGCCGCGAGGCATGCAGACAAACTCG
>JANNGZ010000474.1:0-20243 GCA_031404155.1 Burkholderiales bacterium | reverse complement strand
GGCGAAACCGAAGACTCGACCATCGCCGACATCGCGGTGGGCACCAACGCCGGCCAGATCAAGACCGGCTCGATGAGCCGATCGGACCGCATGGCCAAGTACAACCAGTTGCTGCGCATCGAGGAAGACCTCGGCGACGTGGCCAGCTACCCCGGCCGCTCGGCCTTCTACAACATCCGCTGACGCTCGGGCCCGGCACGCCGCCCTTTCTCAGCACCGCCCACCATGCGCTGGATCACCCTCGGCCTCGTCGCCCTGCTGGCAGTGGTGCAGGCGCAGCTCTGGTTCGGCGACGGCGGCCTGCCCGACGTGGTGCGCCTGCAGTCGCAACTCGGCAACCAGAAGGCCGCCAACGACGCTGCGCGCGCGCGCAACGAGCGCCTCGGCGCCGAGGTGTCGGACCTGCGCGAAGGCCTCGAGATGGTCGAGGAGAAAGCACGCGCCGAACTCGGCATGGTCAAGCCCGACGAGATCCTCGTCCAGGTGACGGCCCCGCGCTGATCCCTTCGGCGCTCGCGCAATGAGCTGGCTCGACGCCGCGCTGGCGCAGGTTCCCGCCCTCGCCTTCGCCGCCGCGTTCAATCTGCTCGGCAGCCCGGTCACCTGGCTCGAGATCGTGGCCTTCGGGCTCTCGGTCTGGATGGTGGTGTGCAACATGCGGGTCAAGCCGCTGGCCTGGCCGCTCGCAATCATCAGCTCGCTGCTCTACGGCCTGCTCTTCGCGCAAAGCAGGCTCTATGGCGAGGCCGGCTTGCAACTGCTGTTCGTGGCGGTATCGGTCTGGGGTTGGTGGCAGTGGCTGTATGGGACGCAAGCCGGCACGCAGGGCGGCAGCGCGCCGCTCAAGGTGCGCCACCTCGACTGGCCGGCGCGGGCCACGCTCACCGCGCTGACCTTTGCCGCCTGGCCCTTGCTGGGTTTGTTCCTGGACCGCTTCACCGACAGCGACGTGCCCTACTTCGACGCCTTCCCCACCGCGTTCAGCGTCGCCGGGCAGTGGCTGCTCGGGCGCAAGTACGTGGAGAACTGGCCGATCTGGGTGCTGGTGAACATCGTCAGCGTGGCGCTGTTTGCCAGCAAGGGCCTGTGGCTCACCGTGGCGCTATACACCTTGTTCGCGGTGATGGCACTGCTGGGCTGGCGTGCCTGGGCGAGGCTGGCGCGATGAGTGAGCGGGTGAGTGAGCGGGTGAGTGAGCGTGTGGAGCGTGCAAGCGCGCGCGGCCTGGTGATCGCGATCGTCGGCGCCGAGAGCACCGGCAAGTCCACGCTGGCGATGGAACTGGCGGCGCGGCTCGCGCACGAGACAGGGCTTGAGTGCACCGCGATCGGCGAATTCCTGCGTGAATGGTGCGACCGCGAGGGCCGCACCCCGCGGCGCGACGAGCAGGCCGCAATCGCCGCCGAGCAGGCCGCGCGCATCCAGGCGGCGGCGCAAACGCACGCGGTGGTGGTGGCCGACACCACGCCGCTGATGACCGCGGTCTACAGCCTGCTGTTGTTCCAGGACAGCAGCCTCGTCGACCCTGCGATGCAGCTGCAACGCGAATACGACGCCACCCTGCTCACTGCGCTCGACCTGCCCTGGGTGCCCGACGGCCACCAGCGCGACGGCGCGCATGTGCGCGTGCCGGTGGACACCGCCCTGCGCGAGCTGATGGCGGCGCACCGCATCGCCTGGTCGGTGGTGGGCGGCAGCGGCGCCGCGCGGGTGGACGCCGCGCTCGACGCGGTCACGCCGCTGCTCTTGCGAAGGCTCGCGCAATCGTCCGCGCAATCGTCCGCGCAATCGCCCGCGCAATCAACCGCGCCACGCCCCGGCCTCTTCACCCGCTTGCAGGAACGTCAGGACGCACAACCGCAATGGAACTGGGTTTGCGAGACCTGCGACTCGGCGGAATGTGAACACGCGTCGCTGCGGGCGTCGCGCGGGAATTGACTGCGGCCTTGGCCCCGCTACTGCACCACCGACGAGCCCGGTGGCAACTCGCTTCCCGGCACGAACAGCTCGCTCGCATCCACCGCGTCGAAACGGTACTGGCGGCCGCAAAACTCGCAGCCGATTTCCACCTCACCCCGTTCGGCCACGATGCCGTCGATCTCCGGCTGCCCCAGGCTCGCCAACATGCGGCGCACCCGCTCGCGCGAACAGGTGCACCCGAAGCGCGGCGTCAACGGCTCGAAACGGCGCAAGTCTTCTTCCCAGAACAGGCGCCGCAACAGCGTGTCGCCGTCCAGCGCCAGCAGTTCCTCGCGCGTCAGCGTGGCGGCGAGCAGGGCGATGCGGTTGAA
This sequence comes from Burkholderiales bacterium, assembly GCA_031404155.1. Classification (GTDB taxonomy): domain Bacteria; phylum Pseudomonadota; class Gammaproteobacteria; order Burkholderiales; family Burkholderiaceae_C; genus JANNGZ01. The sequence continues at coordinate 17,952 of JANNGZ010000474.1, read as the reverse complement.
GCCCTCGCTCAGGCCAATCAGGTCCTCGTTGCGCTGCTGGGCACCCAGGTTACCCGCACCCTCAACCGGCAGGCGCTGGATCAACAGGCCGGCCGCCACCTGGTCGTCGGCCGCCAGAATCAGCCGCGTGTCGAGCTGCTCGCTTTGCAGCATGTAGTGCTCGAGCACTTCGGAGAGCTTGCTCAGCGGCTCGCCGCGGTCGCCGTGCAGTGCCACCACACCCTGGTAGGGCTGCCTGCCGCCGGACTTGTCCTGCGGGTCGAGCGTGATCGCGCAGCGGCCCTTGCCATGCAGGTTCACCAGGCGGTCCAGCGTGCCGCCCGCCGGCACATGGCCCATCACCTTGGCGGTGCTGCGAAAGCTCAAGCTGGGCTGCGCCTCGGCCACTGCCAGCTTCACCGGCCCGTCGCCGAACACCTGCAACACCAGTGCGCCGTCGAACTTGATGCTGGCCTGCATCAGCAAGGCCGCGGCCGACATCTCGCCGAGCAGCGCGCGCACCGGTGCGTCGAAAGTTTGTTCCGGCTCGCGGCGTGAAAGCACTTCGCGCCAGCTCTCAGTAAGCCGCACCAGCATGCCGCGCACCGGCAGGCCTTCGAAAATGAACTTGTGGAGTTCACTCATCCGACGCGATGCAACCCGGTCTTGTACTTGTGCGACTTCTCGACGTACTGCGCCGCGGCGCGCGCCAGGCCTTCGATCTGCTCGGGCGTGAGCTGGCGCACCACCTTCGCCGGGGCGCCGAGGATCATCGAGCCGTCGGGAAAGTGTTTGCCTTCGGTCACCACCGCACCCGCGCCGACGAGGCAGTTGCGGCCGATCGTGCTGCCGTTGAGCACCACGGCCTGGATGCCGATCAGGGAACCGTCGCCCACGGTGCAGCCGTGCAGCATCGCCTGGTGGCCCACGGTGACACCCTCGCCCAGCGTGAGCGGGTAGCCGGGGTCGACATGCAGCACTGCACCTTCCTGCACATTGCAGCGCGCGCCGAGCGTGATCGGTTCGTTGTCGCCGCGCAGCGTGGCGCCGAACCACACACTCGCGCCTTCGCCGAGCCGCACCCGGCCGATGACGCTGGCGTTGTCGGCCACCCAGGCGGAGTCGGCTACCTGGGGCTGGTGGCCGTCGATCTCGTAGAGCGCCATGACGTTCGTCCTAAAAGCTGAAGGGCACAATTGTAGGAATGGAACTGCGCGCCCACGCCCTCACGCTGTTGTGCCTGTCAGACCCTGTGCTCAAGGCGGCCGCGACGCGCGAACTCCAGGCCCGGGCGCTGGCGGGCGCGGCGCTGGACACGCTGCGCGAAATTGCGGAGCCCGAGGGCGTGCCGGGGCGCCCTGCGCGGCCGCTGCTGGTCGCGCCGCGGCAGCTGGCGCGCCGCACCCCGTTCACGCTCGAAGGCCGTGCGGCGCTGCTGCACGCGGTGGCGCATATCGAGTTCAACGCGATCAACCTGGCACTCGACGCGGTGTGGCGGTTTGCCGCGATGCCGCGCGAGTACTACCTCGACTGGCTGCGCATCGCCGCGGAAGAAGCGCTGCACTTCACGCTGCTGCGCGAGCATCTGAGCAGCCTCAAGCACGCTTACGGCGACTTCGATGCGCATGACGGCCTGTGGGCGATGACACACGCCACGCGCCACGACATCGTTGCGCGCATGGCACTGGTGCCGCGCACGCTCGAGGCGCGCGGCCTGGATGCCACGCCGCCGATGCGGGCGCGTTTTGCGCAAGCGGGCGACCACCGCGCCGCGGAAATTCTCGGCGTGATCCTGCGCGACGAGGTGACCCACGTGTTCGCGGGGAACCACTGGTTCCGGTGGTTGTGTGCCCGAGACAGCGTCGATTCAATCGCCACCTATCGAGAGATGGCACGCCGCTATCGGGCTCCCCGCCTGCGCCGGCCATTCAATCTCGAGGCTCGCCGCGCGGCCGGGTTCAGCGCGGAGGAACTTGAGATTCTGGAGACCGGTTGAGCGCATCGCCCCTGATCGCATTTGTGCTGGACGACCTGCCGCGGCTTGCGGGCTACCTCTTCATCGCGCTACTGCTTCTGGGCGTACCGATGTTCCAGCTGCTGCGACAACATGTCGACCGCTGGCTCGAGGGCCGCTTCGAGGGCCGACTGCAGGCGATGCGCGAAGCCGACGAACAGCAGCGCCGCCACACCCAGATCACGCTGGACCGCGAGCTCGACCGGGTGCTGCGCATGCAGCGCCGCACTTCGGATGTGGCCGCGCAGTCCTGGGACCGTGTCTACGACGCGTACTGGCGTGCCCGCGGCACGGTAAGCCGGCTGCACGCCCAACACGAATTCTCCCGCATGGGCCTGGTGCAGCAGGACGATTTCATCCGCCGCAGCCGCCTGGCCGGCTGGCAGAAGGACGAGCTGCTCCTGCTCGGCAGCGCCAACGAGCGCAGCGCGTACTACCGGCGCGCGCGCCGCCTGCTCTCGCACCAGCGCGCCGAAGACGCGCGGCTGCATGCCTTGAGTTTTATCGAGCGCAACGCGATCCATGTTCCCGACGAACTGAAGAACCTGTTCCTCGAACTCAACGCCTTGATCGCCGCGGCCCTGCTCGAAGAAGAGACCAACATCGACGCAAGGCCCGAAAGCCAGGAACACCGCATGGCCGAGCGCCTGGCCTCGCGCGGCGAGGCGCTGATGGCCCACCTGGAATCGCGGCTGCACGACTTGCTCTGAACACTACTTGCTCTGAGAACGCCCAGGAGCGAAGCCGGCTGCGGCGCTGTGCGCAGCGAAGTAGAGGGGGAGATGCTGGCCGCAGGCCGGCATCGGAGGACATGAGCGGAGTGCAGCGCCGCTGCCGGCTTCGCTCCCGCGCTCCCCGCCATCACCCGCGCGGGTGATGTTGCGCGTGCAGCGCCTTCAGCCGTTCACGCGCCACATGGGTGTAAATCGTGGTCGTTGAGATGTCGGCATGGCCGAGCAGCAACTGCACCGCACGCAGGTCGGCGCCATGGTTGAGCAGGTGGGTCGCGAAAGCGTGGCGCAGCGTGTGGGGCGAGAGGGGTGCGTCGATACCGGCACGGCGCGCGTACTTCTTGGCCAGCTTCCAGAACATCTGGCGTGTCATGCCGGCGCCGCGCGCGGTGGCGAAGAGCGCGCCGGTCTGCTGGCCGCCGAGGATCGCCGCGCGCGACTCGTGCAGGTAGCGCTTCAGCCAGGCCAGCGCCTCCTCGCCGAAGGGCACCAGGCGCTCCTTGTCGCCCTTGCCGGTGACACGCAACACGCCCTCCGACAGGCCGACCTGCACCGTAGCCAAGGTGACCAGCTCGCTCACCCGCAGGCCGCTGGCGTACATCAACTCCAGCATCGCGCGGTCGCGCAGGCCGAGCGGCGTGGTGACATCGGGCGCATCGAGCAGCGCATCCACCTGCGCCTCGCTCAGCGACTTCGGCACCCGCAAGGGCTGCTTGGCACTGGCCAGGCGCAAGGTGGGGTCGGCCTCGCAGCGCCGCTCGCGCAGGGCCCAGCGGAAGTAACGCTTGAACACGGTGAGCCGCCGATTGCTGCTGGTGGCGCGTGAGCCGGCGTGGCGGTGCGCAGCGTAGCCGAGCAGGTCGGACTCATGCGCCGCGTCGAGCGCGCGGCCGGCCTCGCGCGCCAGCCACTCGGCGAGCATCTGAAGGTCGCGCCGGTACGCCGCCAGCGTGTTGCGCGACAAACCGTCTTCAAGCCAGAGCGCGTCGAGAAAGGCGTCGATCGCGGCCTGGCTGGATTCGCGCGCCGTCGTGTTCAATCCAGCGTCAACTTCTGTTGCGCGACAACTATCTTGTAGACCTCGAACTCCGCCGCGATCTGCGCCGTGAACTGCTCCGGCGTGTTCAGCACCAGGATCGAACCGGTGTCCTCGATGCGCTTCTTCACCTCGGGCAACTCGGCCGTTTTCTTGACCGCGGCATGCACCTTGTCGACCACGTCCTTGGGCAGCCCCTTGGGCCCGAGCACGCCGTAATAGGCCATCCGGTTCACCGGCTCCAGGCCCACTTCCTTGAAGGTCGGCACGTTGGGCAGTTGCGCCAGCCGCGCCGGCGCGGCCACCACGATCGGAATCAGCCGGCCGTCCTTGATGAAGGGCAGCGCCGAAGGCAAATTGTCGAAAATGATCGGCACCTGGCCGGCCACCGTGTCGTTGAGCGCCGGGCCGGCGCCGCGGTACGGGATGTGCGTGACGAAGGTGCCCGACAGGCTCTTGAACAGCTCCATCTGCAAATGCCCGATGCCGCCGGTGCCCGAACTCGCGAACGAGAACTTGCCTGGGCTGGCCTTCAGCACGGCGAGAAAAGTCTTGTAGTCGCGCGCCGGGAACGAGGGGTGCACCGCAATCACGTTCGGCGTGGCCGCGATGTTCACGATCGGAGTGAAGTCGGTCGTCGGGTTGTAGCCGATCTTCGCGTTGATCGCCGGGTTGGCCGCGGTGGTGGACACCGTCGCCATGCCGAGCACATAACCGTCGGCCGCGGCCTTGATGACTTCGAGCGCGCCGATCGAGCCGCCGCCGCCGGCCTTGTTCTCGACCACCAGGGTCTGCCCGAGCGCGGCGCCGGCACGTTCGGCCACCACGCGGGCCACGATGTCGGTGGTGCCACCGGGTGCGAAAGGCACCACCAGGCGCACCGGCTTGTTGGGGTAGTTCTGGGCGTGTGCGAAGGGCAGCACCCACAGCGTGGCGCAAACGGTGAGCGCCTTGGCCAGCAACAGCTTCTTCATGCGAGAGAACTCCAGTTTGACGATGAAAGTCCAGATCGGTAGCGCGGCCCTGTTCGGCCGAGCGCTTCAAAGTGGCGCGCGGGCGCCGAGCAAACCCTTTTTCAGTTCGAGATCCACCGGCCGCTCGCCGAGGAAGACGCCGAGCAGCGCCGCGTAGAGGTCGTCGCCCGGAATCGGCGCGCCCCGCGGCTTGCCGTTAACCACCAGCGTGAGGCCGCTGCCGGGCACGAAGTCGAGGTCGATCACGTCGCCCTTGCGCACCTTGCCCAGGCCATTGACCTGCGCGTCGAACTGCTTCATGCGCGCTTGCAGCGCCGGCAACTCGGCCGCCGCGGTGTTGCGCTGCACGCCCTTGTTGAAGGCCTTGACGAACTCGACCGTGTTGACGTCGAGCAACATGCGCATCTGCAAGCGTTTCGGGCCGCGGGTCTGGTTCACCTGCGCCGGTGTGCTCGCGCGCTCGATGAGATAAAGGCCCGCGGCATAACCCTTGAACGTGGCCACCACGCGAAATCCGGCCCCGTTCAGCCGCAGCTCACCGCCGCCCAGTCGCAGCGTGTCGGCGAAGTCGATGCCGTCGAGCTTGAAGGCCTGCGCCGGGAGCGTGGCCACAGCGAGCGCGGCCAGCAGCGACAAGGCGACCAAGCTGCGGCGAAGGGGCGAAGGGGTCATGGATGGGGTGAGAGCAGGCTGAGTGAGCGGCAAACTCAACGCGCATCCTGCCGCAGGCGCCGACAGGGCGTGTGGTGGCGATGACGCAGACCCTTTGGCGCGCAAGGCCGCGCGGTCAGAGGTTGCGGCCATCGCCCGGGAGATCGTTGGTGACATCGCTTGTGGCCTCGCCCGTGGGATCGCTTGCGATGTTGCTCGTGAATTCCCCCGTGAGACTGCCCGCCCCTCGCTGCGCCAGCGCCCAGTCGATGTGCTCGCGCACCAGCGCCGGCGCGGCCTCGCGGGCAGTCAAAAGTGCGGCCGACAGCGCCTGCACGACGGCCTCGTCGCCGCTGGCCCGCAATGCGTTGCCCAACGCCACCGCCAGGTTGCGCCGCCAGCGTTCATAGCCAAGGCGGCGGATCGCGCTGCCCTCGGTGTGCTGAAGGAACTCCGCTTCGCTCCAGGCCCAGAGTTCGAGCAGCGTGGCATGGCCGAGCCCCTCGCGCTCATCAAAGTCCGGCAGCCTCGACACCTGCGCGTACTTGTTCCACGGGCAGATGAGCTGGCAGTCGTCGCAGCCATAGACCCGGTTGCCGATCGCGGCGCGGAATTCCTCGGGGATCGCGCCAACGTGCTCGATCGTCAGGTAGGAGATGCAGCGCCGCGCGTCGAGCCGGTAGGGGGCGACGATCGCCTGCGTCGGGCAGATGTGAATGCAGGCGGAACAGGAGCCACAGTGCGCGTCGGCCGCTTCGCTTTCCGGCAGCGCGAGATCGACGAACAGTTCGCCGAGAAAGAACATCGAGCCCGCGTCGCGCGACAGGGCCAGCGTGTGTTTGCCGCGCCAGGCCAGGCCGGCGCGCGCGGCGAGTTCCACCTCGAGCACCGGTGCGGTGTCGGTGAAGACACGGTGGCCGAAAGGGCCGATCTCATCGGCCAGCCGGTCGGCGAGCTGCTGCAAACGCGCGCGCAGCACCTTGTGATAGTCGCGGCCCCGCGCGTAGCTGGACACCACCGCCGCGGCGGGCTCGGCCAGGCGCGCCCACTCCAGCGCCTGCCAGCCCGGCGCGGTGCCGCGCGGCAGGTAGTTCATGCGCAGGCTGATCACGCTCACCGTGCCCGGCACCAGCTCGGCCGGCCGCGCGCGCTTCAGGCCGTGGCGCACCATGTAGGCCATCGAACCCTGAAAGCCGGCGTCGAGCCAGGCCGTCAAACCCGGCTCGGCACTGTGCAGGTCGACGCCGCTGACACCGATCTGTGAAAATCCGAGCTCACTCGCCCATTCGCGCAGGCGCTGCACCAGCGCCTGCCCTTCGAGGTGATCACTTTGCCTGAGCTGCACACCCCTATTCTAGGAACGCCGGGCTTGGGCACGGACTTGTGCCCGCCCTTGAGCCCGCCCTTGAGCATCACCCTGCGCTGGCGCACCGAGGCCGACGCACAAGCCTGCGCCGCGCGCCTGGCCAGATCGCCGAGCCTGCGCAACGCCTTCATCGACCTGCACGGTGATCTCGGTGCCGGCAAGACCACCTTCGCGCGCCACCTGCTGCGCGCCCTGGGTGTCAGCGGGCGCGTCAAGAGCCCGACCTTCACCGTGCTCGAGCCCTACGAGGTGGCCGGCGGCCTGACGATTTCGCACTTCGATTTCTACCGCTTCGCCGACCCGCGCGAATGGGACGACGCCGGCTTTCGCGATGTCTTCGCGGGCACCGGCTTGAAGCTCACCGAATGGGCCGAGAAGGCCGGACCACACCTGCCGGGCCCGGACCTGCGCCTGTCGATCCGGGTCGACGACGACGGCGAGCAGCGCGAGGTGCAGGTGCAGGCGTTCAGCGAGGCCGGCGTGGCACTGCTGCAGTCGCTGTCGTCGAATGTGTCGGCCGAGTCGGCCACAACCGATGCGCCGACGTTGGCATCACGATGAGTTCATCGTCCCGTCGCCAGGCCCTGCGTTCCCTCGGCAGCCTGGTACTGCTGCTGAATGCCCGCCACATCGCCCACGGCGCCAGCATCGTCGCGGTGCGCGTCTGGCCGGCGGCCGACTACACCCGGGTGACGATCGAGTCCGACGCGCCGCTGAAGGCGAGCCACCGGTTGGTGAACGCACCCGAGCGGCTGGTGATCGATGTCGACGGGCTCGAACTCAGCCCCACATTGCGCGAGATCGTCGGCAAGGTCGGCAGCGACGACCCCTTCATCGCCGGGGTGCGGGTCGGCCAGAACCAGCCGCGGGTGGTACGCCTGGTGCTCGACTTGAAGCAGGCGATCGCGCCGCAGGTGTTCACGCTCGAACCGGTGGCTGCGTACCGGCACCGCCTGGTGTTCGACCTCTACCCCACGGTGCGGCCCGACCCGCTGCTGGCGCTGGTGCGCGAGAAGGAAGTGGCCGACCAACGTGCGGCGGCGGGTTCTTCGGCCACCGCGGCCAAAGAAGTGCGCGACGCGCTCGGTGAGTTGATCGGCAAGATCGGCGACCGCGGCAGCGCGGCGAGTGGGCCGCCGGGTGCGACGCCGGGTGCGACACCCCCCGTGAGCTCGGCTGCCTCGGCGCCGCGGCCTGCGACAGCCACCAGCACAGCCACTGCGGCCGAGGCGCAAGCCAAGGTCGACCGCCTGATCATCGTCGCCCTGGACCCCGGCCACGGCGGCGAGGACCCCGGCGCCGTCGGCCCGAGCGGGCTCAAGGAAAAGGACGTCGTGCTTTCGGTGGCCTTGCAGCTGCGCGACCGGCTCAACGCGCGGCCCGGCATGCGCGCCTTTCTCACCCGCGACGCCGACTTCTTCGTGCCGCTGCAAGACCGGGTGCGCAAGGCGCGGCGGGTGCAGGCCGACCTCTTCGTCTCGATCCATGCCGACGCGTTCTTCAAGCCGAACGCGCGCGGCGCGAGCGTGTTTGCGCTCTCGCAGGGCGCGGCCACGAGCGCGGCGGCGCGCTGGATGGCGCAGCGCGAAAACGCCTCCGACGCGGTGGGCGGGGTGAACATCAAATCCACCGACACGCAGGTGCTGCGCGCGGTGCTCGACATGAGCACCAGCGCGCAAATCCGCGACAGCCTGCGCCTGGGCAGCGAAGTGCTCGGCCAGATCGGCAAGGTGGGCCGCCTGCACAAGGCGCAGGTGGAGCAGGCCGGCTTCGCGGTGCTCAAGGCGCCCGATATTCCGAGCATCCTGGTGGAGACCGCGTTCATCTCCAACCCCGAAGAAGAAACCAAGCTGCGCGACCCCGGCTACCGGCGCGAGCTGGTCGACGCGCTGGCCACCGGCATTGCCCGATACTTTGCGAAGAACCCGCCGCTGGCGCGCCAGCGAACGATGTAGACCTCCGAGGAGACGACGAACATGCTGCACCCCCAGGCCCGCGCCCTGCTCGATTTGATGATCGCCAAGGGCATCCCGCCGACCCACACGCTCTCACCCGCCGACGCGCGCAGCTTCTACCGCGACCGCCGCAACGTGACGCAACCGGCGCCACCGCCGGTGGCCGAGGTGCGCGATCTGAGCGCGCCCGGTGCCGCGGGAGGCATCCCGCTGCGGCTGGTCCGCCCCGTCGGCGGCGCGGGCCTGAGCCTGCCCGGCCGCCCGAAAGGCGAAGACCGGAGTGCGCAGCACGAAGGTGGCCTGATGGGCACGCTGCCTGGCCTGGTCTACTTCCACGGCGGTGGCTGGGTCATCGGCGACCTGGACACCCACGACACGCTCTGCCGCGAACTCGCCAACCTCTCGGGCTGCGTGGTCGTCGCGGTCGACTACCGCATGGGGCCCGAGCACCGCTTCCCCGCCGCGGTGGACGACAGCATTGCCGCCACCCGCTGGGTGCGCGCCAACGCGGCGTCGCTCGGCATCGATGCAAAACGCATCGCGGTGGGCGGCGACAGCGCCGGGGGCAACCTGGCGGCGGTGGTGTCGATCGCCGAGCGGGATGCCGCGTCTTCCGATAGCCCGCCCTTGCGGTTCCAGCTTCTGATCTACCCGGCCACCGACATGCGCCGCGTCGCGCCTTCGCATGCCAGTCTCGGCGAGGGCTACATGCTCACCCGCGACACGATGAGCTACTTTCACGACCACTACATCGACGACACGAATCACGACCTGGATTGGCGGGCCTCGCCGCTGTTGCACCAGGATCTTTCGCGCCTGCCCGACGCCTTCGTGCTCACCGCCGGCTTCGACCCGCTGCGCGACGAAGGCTTGCAGTACTCGCAGGCGCTCACGCTGGCCGGCAACCGTGCCACGCACATCTGCTTCGAGCGCCAGATCCACGGCTTCATCACCATGGGCCGTGTGATCGACGAGGCCAACACCGCGGTGGCGCTTTGTGCGGCCGAACTGCGGCGTGCGCTCGCGGCATAGCGGGCGAGCGTCACCACGCCGAGCCGTGGCGCAGCCGACACAAGCCTGAACAACACCTTGGGTCATCAGGAGCCGCATGCGCAGATCACCGTGCTTCACCATCCCCGCCCTCTTGCTGGCCGCGGCCTGCGCAGCACCTCCAGCACCCACGGCGGCGACCGCGTCGAGCGCGGGCGGAAACCTGGCTCCGAACGCCAACCTGGTGGTCGAAGGCATACCGCCGATTCCGATGTCGCTGGTGGCCGAGGTGGAGAAGTACACCGACTTCCGCGGCCACAGTTTTGTCGACTGGCACCCCACGCAGCGCGAGATGCTGGTGGCGCACCGCAAGCAGGGCAGCAACACGCCGCAGCTGTTCCGGCTGCGCAGCCCCATGGGCGTGCTGGAGCCGCTCACCGAGGGCAGCGAGCCGGTCACCAGCGGCAGCTTCGAGCCGATCCAGGGGCGCTACATCGTGTTCGAACGTGATGTCGGCGGCAACGAGGCCTCGCAGCTCTACCGGCTCGACCTCGACACGCGAGCCGTGACGCTGCTCACCTCCCGCGACGAGCGCGCCGAGCTCAACACCTGGCTGCACCGCAGCAGCCGTGCCGTGGTCAGCACCGTGCCGCTGGACCGAACCGCGCAGGGCGGCCGGCGCAGCGAAATCACCACCACGCTGTGGCTGCTCGACCCGATGTTGCCCGAAGCCAAGCGCAAGCTCGCCGAGCTGCCCGGCCCCGGATGGTTTGTCGCCTCGGCGTCGAAGGACGACCGCACGCTCGCACTCGGCCGCTACATCTCGGCAGCCGAGTCGCAGGTCTGGCTGCTCGACCTGGAAAGCGGCCAGCGCCGGCAGCTGCTGCCCGAGCCGGGCAACACAGCCAAGTCCACCCACTACCCCGGCGACTTCAGTGCCGACGGCGCGGCGCTGTATGTGGTGAGCGACCGCGAGGGTGAGTTCAGCGAGTTCATGCGCTATGAGCTCGCCAGCCGGCGCATCACCCGTGTCACCGCGCATATTCCGTGGGACGTGAACGGCGGCAGTGTCGCGGTGGACGGCAGCCTGATCGCGCTGCGTGTCAACGTGGACGGCACCGAGGCGCTGTGCCTGTTCGACGGCCGCAGCCTCGCCGAGAAGGCGGCGCCGGGCCTGAGGAACCTGCCCAACGGCAGCGTGCGCAGCGTGCAGTTCCATCGTCGCCTCAATCAAATTTCGCTGGCAATCAACAGCGCCCAGGGGCCGAGCCAGGTCTTCTCGATGGACCCAGTGAGCGGGCAGGTGCAGCAGTGGACCCGCGCCGAAGCCGCGCCGGGCATTGACACCAGCCGCTTCGCCGACCAGGGCATCGTGCGCTGGCCCAGCTTCGACGGCCGCTCGATCTCGGGCCTGATCAGCCGGCCGCCGGCCCGCTTCAGCGGCAAGCGGCCGGTGCTGATCAGCATCCACGGCGGCCCCGAGGCGCAAGCACAGACCGGCTTTCTCGGGCGCAACCAGTACTACGTGCAGGAGCTCGGCGCGGTGCTGATCCAGCCCAACGTGCGCGGCTCCTCGGGGTACGGCAAGAGCTTCCTGAAGCTCGACGACGGCATGCGGCGCGAAGACTCGGTCAAGGACATCGGCGCCCTGCTCGACTGGATCGCGGGTCAGCCCGACCTCGACCCACAGCGCGTGGTGGTGATGGGCGGGAGTTACGGCGGCTACATGAGCCTGGCCGTGTCGACCCACTATGCCGACCGCATTGCCGGCGCGTTGGACATCGTCGGCATCTCGCACTTCGTCACCTTCCTCGAAGCCACCGAGAGCTACCGGCGCGACCTGCGCCGCGTGGAATACGGCGACGAGCGCGACCCGGCGATGCGCGCCTTTCTCGACCGCATCTCGCCGCTGGCCAACGCCCACCGCATCCGCAAGCCGCTGTTCGTGGTGCAGGGCAAGAACGACCCGCGCGTTCCGGTTGGCGAGGCCGAGCAGATCGTGGCCAAGGCGCGCGCGAACGGCACGCCGGTGTGGTACCTGCGCGCCGAGAACGAAGGCCATGGTTTTGCGCGCAAGGAAAACGCCGACTTCCAGTTCTACGCCACGATCCAGTTCCTTCGCTCGACACTGCTCAAATGAAAACCACCGCAACCCTCCGGCTCGCGCTGTGCGTCCTGCCCCTGCTGCCGCTCATGTCTCAGGCCAGCCCGCAGCTTGCGAACAGCCCCTGTCCCGACAACTTGCCCGCGCTCACCCGCTGCTTCGCCGGCCAGGACGAAGCCGGCGCGTTTGCCTGGGTCGCGATGCCGCCAAAGTGGAACGGCGTGCTCGTGATGCATGCGCACGGCGGGCCCGAGCTGGGCGAGCCCAAGGCCGAGCGTGCGCTGGAGGACTTGAAGCGCTGGTCGGTCTGGCCGCGCGCCGGCTTCGCCTATGCCGGCTCGGGCTTCCGCCAGGGTGGTGTGGCGGTGCGCTCGGCGGCGGAAGACACCGAGCGCCTGCGCAAGCTGTTCATCGCCGAATTTGCGGCCGAGTTCGGCCCGCCGCGCCGCACCGTGCTGCACGGCCAGAGCTGGGGCGCAGGCGTCGCGGCCAGAGCCGGCGAGATGTTCGCGACCCAGGACGCCGCGGGCAAACCGCCGTATGACGCGCTGCTGCTCACCAGCGGCGTGCTTGGCGGCGGCACCCGCTCCTACGACTTCCGGCTCGACCTGCGCGTGATCTACCAGGCCCTGTGCGCCAACCACCCGCGTGCTGACGAGCCGCAGTACCCGCTCTGGCAGGGCCTGCCGCTTGAGAGCAAGCTCAGCCGCAATGAACTGGCGACGCGTGTCAACGACTGCACCGGAATCCGTCTCAAGCCCGAACAGCGCAGTGCCGAACAACAACAGAAGCTCGACGCGCTGCTCAAGACGGTGCGCATCCCCGAGCGCTCGCTGCTCGGCCACTTGAACTGGGCCACCTGGCACTTCCAGGACATCGTGTTCAAGCGCCTCGGCGGGCGCAACCCGTTCGGCAACATCGGCGCGCGCTACGTCGGCTCGAACGACGACGAGGCGCTGAACGCCCGTGTGGCACGTTACGCCGCCGACCCCGCGGCCGTGGCCGCGTTCGCCGCCGACACCGACCCGCAGGGCCGCATCCCGGTGCCGGTGCTCAGCCTGCATGCGGTGGACGACCCGACCGCGTTTGTCGAACTGCAATCGCAGTTCCGCGACACCATGGCCCAAGGCGGGAGCGCCGAGCGCCTGGTGCAGGTGTTCACCGCAGACGCCGAACACAGCTACCTGAGCGACGCCCAATACCTCGCCGCGATGGCCGCCCTGCTCGACTGGGTCGAGCGTGCCGACAAGCCCACGCCTGCGTCGGTGGCCGAGCGCTGCGAGGCCCACGACACCGATGGCCGCGGCTGCCGCTTCCTGCCTTCGTACAAAGTGGCGCCGCTGGAGTCGCGTATCGCGCCGCGGCGGCGTTAGCGGCTCGGCTTGTGGCCCGGCGCCGGGGTTGGGCGCCGGGTACACCCAGCGGCTGCCTGCTCGAACGGGCTAGCCGGCGCCGTGGGCCTGGGGCAATGCCTTGTTGCGGCGCCGAGCCCATGCTGAGACAGCGGCCAACCCGCCCAGCATCAACGCCACGGTACCGGGCTCGGGAATCGGCGTCGTCACGTAAGACAGCGACGGGCTGATCAGGCTGAACTGGAAGGTGTTGAAGGTCGTCGGCTCGACCACGCCGAAATCGAAGTTGACCGTGAAACCCGACAAGCTGAGCGTGCCGGCGCCGTCGAGCATGTCGGGCAGGCGGGCGCCGAAGTCGCAGTCATTGTCGGCACCATGCCCGCATACCGAACCACCCGTGGCATTGAAGTCAACCGCCAGCGCACCCGCCGCCACCCAAGGCACGATGGTGGAATTGGCCACCGTGAAGACGTCCAGGTCCACCATGGAGTTCGAGACGATCATGCTCGGCCCGAAGCTGTGGCCGCCCACCGGCGTGCTCAGGCCGCCGAACGTCGTGGGCGCGTTCTGCGCACCGCCGAGCCCGAGTGTCGCCAGCGACAGCGTCTGCGGCATGTTGGTCTGCAGGTCCCAGAACTGAATGTCCAACTGAAGCGGCCGGAAAGTGTTCGGCACGGTCGGCGAAAAGGTTTGATCGCCGATGCCGAACGCGTCGGACTCAAACGAGTCCAGCACACCGCCGCCGGCGTTGACCGACAGCGTGCCGTTGTCGAGGTCGTATCGCACCACCACGGCGCCCGCGGGTGTTGCCGCCGACCACAGGGTTGCAAACAGCGCGAGCGCTTGAGCAGTGCCTCGTACTCGCGAGTGGATGTTCGCCATGTCACACCTCCTGATTGGGATCGTGAGCTTTCATGGTCAGGAGTCTCGGCAACGCAGGCAACCCTGCCTGTTAGGGGGACGCTGCGTAACAGGCGATCGATCGGCTGCGGCGATCGTGTAAGCGAGCATCGAGCGCGAGCGCGACATGGGGTGAGCCGCCGCTGCGACGAGCCGACCGCCTGCCGCTCAGCGCGCCACCGAACTCGCCGCCGAGCTCGCCGCCTTCGCGGCCTCGGCCCGCCGCGCCTTCCAGGCGCCGAAGAGCGCGATCAAACCCGGAATCAAAATCATCGCCCAGATGATCTTGTCCAGATGTTCCTTCACGAATGGGATGTTGCCGAACAGGTAGCCGGCGAGCGTCAGGCTGCCGACCCACAGCGCGCCGCCGCTGACGTCGTAGAACGTGAACTTGGCGCGCGTCATCTCGGCCACGCCGGCGACGAAGGGGGCGAAGGTGCGCAGGAAGGGCATGAAGCGCGCCAGCACGATGGTGATGCCGCCGTACTGCTCGTAGAACGCATGGGCCTGGTTGAAGGCCCGGCGGTTGAAAAAGCGCGAGTCCTCCCACTGGAACACCTTGGGCCCGAAGTAGCGTCCGATGGTGTAGTTGGTCTGGTTGCCCAGGATCGCCGCCGCGGTGAGCACCAGCATCGAGAGCGGCAACTGCATCAAGCCCAGGCCGCACAAGGCGCCGACCACGAAGAGCAGCGAGTCGCCAGGCAGGAAGGGCATCACCACCACGCCGGTCTCGACGAAGATGATCGCGAACAGCAGCAAATACACCCAGGCACCGTAGGTCTGCACGAAGGTGGTGAGGTGGATGTCGACATGCAGGATGAAGTCGACCAGCCAGGCGATGATTTCCATGGAGGCGGATTATCCGTGCCGCGCTCGCCGCCTCTGCGGGCGCTGCGACAATCGCGGCATGATTGCGCCCCACGACGCCCCCGGCCTGTTGAGCGACGGACCGGCATCGGCGCGGGCGCCGGTCCAGGCGCCGGCACCCGCATCGGCACGCCCGCCCGCGCGCCCGATCCGCGACCTGCCCGACGAGCTGGTGAGCCAGATCGCCGCCGGCGAGGTGATCGAGCGCCCGGGCTCGGTGGTGCGCGAGTTGCTCGACAACGCGCTGGACGCCGGCGCCACGAGCGTGGTGCTGCGCCTGGAGGCCGGCGGGGTGCGCCGCATCGTGGTCGAGGACGACGGCTGCGGCATTGCCGCGGCCGAGCTGCCGCTGGCGCTGCGCCGGCACGCCACCAGCAAGATCGGCTCGCTGGCCGACCTGGAAAACGTGGCGACGATGGGCTTTCGCGGCGAGGCGCTTGCGGCCATCGCGTCGGTGGCCGAGCTGAACATCGCCAGCCGCGACGCCGGTGCGCCGCACGCCACCCGCATCGACGCCCGCTCGGGCGAGATCGCGCCGATGGCCCGCGGCGTCGGCACCACCGTGGAGGTGCGCGAACTCTTTTTCGCCACCCCCGCGCGGCGCAAGTTCCTCAAGACCGACGCCACCGAACTGGCGCACTGCGTCGACGCGGTGCGCCGGCATGCGCTGGTGCGGCCTGATGTCGCCTTCGCGGTCTGGCACGAGGGGCGGCTGGTTGAACAGTGGCGTGCCGCCGACATCGAGCGCCGCCTGGCCGAGGTGCTCGGCGCCGCCTTCACCGACGCCAGCCGCACGGTGAAACACGAAGGCGGCGCGGTGAAGGTCTGGGGCCGCGCCGGCACACCTGACGCCGCGCGCACCCGCGCCGACCAGCAGTACGTGTTCGTCAACGGCCGCTTCGTGCGCGACCGCCTGATCGCCCACGGTGTGCGCAGCGCCTACGAAGACGTGCTGCACGGCCACCGCCAGCCGAGCTATGTGCTCTTCATCGCGATCGACGCGCAGCGGGTCGACGTCAACGTGCACCCGACCAAGATCGAAGTGCGCTTCCGCGATTCGCGTGAGGTGCACCAGGCCGTGCGGCATGCGGTGGAGAACGCGTTGGCGGTGCCGCAAGCGCATACGCCGACGCCCTTGCCGCTACACGCGTTTGGGTTTGCCCCTTCCCCCTTGACGGGGGAAGGTTGGGATGGGGGTGGGCGTAATGATTCCCAGCAGGGGGCGCAGCGCGCCCCCTTGACGGGGGAAGGTTGGGATGGGGGTGGGCGTGGTGGCGCTTCAAGGGCAGCCGATGCGCACCTCCCCACCCCCACCCCAGCCCTCCCCCGTCAAGGGGGAGGGAGCGGATACGGCTTCGACGGAGTTCGGCGGGCGTCGTCACCCGGCCAGGCCGGGCTCGGCCTGGAAACCTGGGCGGCCTTTCGCGCTGAAGAACCACAGCCTGCGTGGGCGCGCGTCGAACAGCCGGGCCCTCCAGCGGCACCGACCTCCGAGCCGCCGGATACCTGGCCGCTCGGCCGCGCACTGTCCCAGCTCGGCGGCGCCTACATCCTGGCCGAGAACACGCACGGCCTGGTGATCGTCGACATGCACGCGGCACACGAGCGCATCGTCTACGAGCGGCTCAAGGCGCACCTGGACAACTCGCGCATCCAGGCGCAGCCGCTGCTGATCCCGGCCACCTTTGCCGCCACCGCGCAGGAGATCGCCACCGCACAGGCGCAGGCCGGCACGCTCGAAGCGCTGGGCCTGGAGGTGACCCAGATCTCGGCCACATCGCTCGCGGTGCGCAGCACACCGGCGGCGCTGGCCGGTGGCGACGCGGTGGCGCTGGCGCGCAGCGTGCTCGCCGAGTTGGCCGAACATGCCGAAGACGCGGGCCACCAGCTGCTCGCGCGGGCGCAGCACGAAATCCTCTCGACCATGGCCTGCCATGGCGCGGTCCGCGCAAACCGCCGCCTCGGCGTTGACGAGATGAACGCGCTGCTGCGCGACATGGAGCGCACCGAACGCTCCGACCAATGCAACCACGGCCGGCCCACCTGGCGGCAGTTGACGATGAAGGAACTCGACACCCTGTTCCTGCGCGGGCGCTGACGCCGCAGCACAGTGCCGCCCTTGCAGCCGTGGCCGAACCGAACCTGGACACCCGATGACATTGACCTCGACCTCGACTTCGTCTTCTTCCCCGCGCCGCCGCAGCGGGCAAATCGCCGCCGCGGCCTTGCTCGGCTTGGGCCTTTTCGCCGGCTGCGCCACGCTCGACCAACAGCAGCGCAAGTGGATCTTCGCGCCCACCGACCGCACCTGGTGGGGCGGCCTGCAAGCGGCGCAAGGCATGCAGGAGCGCTGGATCGAATTCGCGTCGCGCGAAAGCGGGCAACCGGTGAAGCTGCATGCGCTGTGGGTGCCGCAGGACGGCAAGGCCGACGCGCCGGTGATGCTCTACCTTCACGGCGCCCGCTGGGACGTGCGTGCCAGCGCCCACCGCATGCGCCGCATGCACGACCTCGGCTTCGCGGTGCTCGGCATCGACTACCGTGGCTTCGGCCAGAGCACGAACGAGCTGCCGTCGGAAACGCTCGCGGTGGAAGACGCCCGCGCGGCCTGGGACTGGCTGGTGCAGCAGCACCCGAAGAGCCAGCGTTTCGTCTTCGGCCATTCGCTCGGCGGCGCGATCGCGGTGCAGCTCGCCACGCAGGTCAAGGACGCCAGCGGCTTGCTCGTCGAAGGCAGCTTCACCTCGATACCCGATGTGGTCAGCAGCTACAAGTGGGGCTGGCTGCCGGTGGGGCCGCTGATCACCCAGCGCTTTGACGCCGGCCGCAGCATTGCCGAGGTCGGCGTGCCGGTGCTGGTGGTGCATGGCGCCAACGACACCACGATCCGCCCCGAACTCGGCCGCGCGCTGTTCGAGCGTGCGCGTGCACCGAAGCGCTTCGTGCTGGTGGAAGGCGGCTCGCACCACAACACCAACTCGGTCGGGTTGGAGCAATACCGCGAGGCGATTGCCGAGCTGTTCGGCATCGGCC
>JANNGZ010000473.1:0-21744 GCA_031404155.1 Burkholderiales bacterium | reverse complement strand
CAGCACCAGGAAGGCGAAGCCGAGGATCAGGCCGAGCGTGCCGAGCAGGCCGAACTCCTCGCTGAAGGCGGCGAAGATGAAGTCGGTGGTGCGCTCGGGAATGAACTCCAGGTGGGTCTGCGTGCCGGCCATGAAGCCCTTGCCGGTGAGGCCGCCCGAGCCGATCGCGATCATGCCCTGGATGATGTGAAAGCCCTTGCCCAGCGGGTCGGTGGTCGGATCGAGCAGGGTGCAGACGCGGTGCTTCTGGTAGTCGCGCAGCATCGGCCACTGCACTTCGGGCTGGCAGATGGTGGGCTCCGAGACGATCAAGGCGACGATGGCCACGAGGCCCACGGCCATCACCGGCAGGATCAGCTTCCAGGACAGCCCGGCGAAGAAAATGACGTAGAACCCTGCGGCCAGGATCAGCAGCGCGGTACCGAGGTCGGGCTGCTTGACCACCAGCGCCACCGGCAGCAGCAGGATCAGCGCGGCCACCACGAAGTCGCTGGCGCGCACATGGCCCTCGCGCTTCTGGAACCACCAGGCCAGCATCAGCGGCATCGCGATCTTGAGGATCTCGCTGGGCTGGATCACGATGCCGATGTTGAGCCAGCGCGTGGCGCCCTTCTTGGTGATGCCCAGGCCGGGCAGCGCCACCGCCACCAGCAGCAGCACCCCGACGATGTACAGCGGCACCGCCAGCGCCATCAGCCGCTGCGGCGGCACCTGCGAAGCGAGCAGCAGCAGGCCGAGCGCGATCAGCATGTTGCGGCCGTGGTCGGCGAAGCGGGTGCCATGGTCGAAGCCGGCCGAGTACATCGTCAACAGCCCGGCACCGGCGAGCAGCAGGATCGACAGCAGCAGCGGGCCGTCGTAGCCGGTGAGCACCGGCCGCACGCGCTGCCAGAGGGTCGCGCTTTCGAAGCTCGCGGGGTCGATTCGAGGCCGCGTCGTGTTCATCGCCGCACCGGTGCGCCAGCCGCCACGCGCTGCGTTGCCGGTGCGCTGGCGGCCGCGGCGGCGGCCGACGCCGCACCCGCCGCGGGCCCGGCCATGCCCGGCAGCGGCACATCCGCGGCGCGGCGCTGTTTGCCGATCGGCCCGGTGGATTTACCTTCGCGTGTGGCGGCAATGTCTTCCTCGCTCGGCCACACGCCCGCGAGCCAGTAGTCGAAGATACGGCGCGCAATCGGCGCCGCGGCCTCGGAGCCGAAGCCGGAGTTCTCGACGATCACCGCCAGCGCGATCGTCGGCGCCTCGATCGGCGCGTGCGCGGTGTACAGCGAATGGTCGCGCTGGTACTCGCTCATCTTGGCCGCGTTGTACTTCTCGTTGGCCTTGATGCCTACCGCCTGCGCGGTGCCGGTCTTGCCACCGGTCTTGAAGGGCGCGCCGATGAAGGAGCGCACCGAGGTGCCTTCCTGCGTCACCCCGTGGAGGGCGCGGGTGATCAGCTCCACATGCTCGGCCTTGTACGGCAGCGCCTCAACCGCCTCCTTGGGGACCGGGGTGCGCTCGTTGGTCAGCGTGTTCACGGTTTCGCGGGCCAGGCGCGGCGCAAAGCGCCGGCCTCCGGAAACCAGCGTCGCGTTGGCGTAGGCCATCTGCAGCATCGTGAAGCTGTTGTAGCCCTGGCCGATGCCCAGTGAAATCGTTTCGCCGGCGTACCACTTCTGCAGCTCGGGCTTCTTGTAGGCGCGCTGCTTCCACTGGGTGGACGGCAGCAGCCCGGTGAGTTCGCCGTCGAGGTCGATGCCGGTCTTGCGCCCGAAGCCCATCGGCGAAAGCTGCTCGTGCATCAGGTCCACGCCCAACTCATTGGCCAGCGAGTAGTAGTAGACGTTGCTCGACTTCACGATCGAGCGCGTCATGTCGACCGCGCCCAGGCCATGGTCGCCATGGCTGCGGAAGGTGTGGTTGCCGAACTGGAAGGTGCCGCCGTCGTGGATGATGGTGGTGGCGCTGCGTTTGCCGGTGTTCAGCGCCGCCATCGCCATGAAGGGCTTGAAGGTCGAGCCCGGCGGGTAGGTGCCGCGCAGCGCCCGGTTCAGCAGCGGCTTGTCCAGGCTTTCGTTCAACTCGCGCCAGCTCTCGCTGTCGATGCCGTCGACGAACAGGTTGGGGTCGAAGGTGGGCTTGCTCACCAGCGCAAGCACCTCGCCGTTGCGCGGGTCCAGCGCCACCATCGCGCCGCGGCGCTCGCCGAACAGCTCTTCCACCAGCGCCTGCAGCTTGATGTCCACCGACAGCTTCAGCGTGTGCCCCGGCGTGGCCGGCTGGTTCTTCAGCCGCCGCACCGCGCGGCCGCCGGCACTGGTCTCGACCTCCTCGAAACCGGTGATGCCATGCAGCTGCGACTCGTAGCGCTGCTCCAACCCGAGCTTGCCGATGTACTCGGTGCCGCGGTAGTTGGCCTGCGCCTCTTCCTCCCACTCCTCGATGGCCTTCTTCTCGGCCTGGTTGATGCGCCCGATGTAGCCCACCAGGTGGCTGCCCACCTCGCCCAGCGGGTAGTGGCGGAACAGCCGCGCGCGCACCTCCACGCCGGGGAAACGAAAGCGCTGGGCCATGAAGCGCGCCACTTCCTCGTCGGAGAGCTTGGTGCGGATCGGCAGCGAATCAAAACTCTTGCTCTCGTCGAGCAGGCGCTTGAAGCGGCGCCGGTCACGCGGCTGGATCTCGATGAACTCGGCCAGCTTGGCGATGGTCTCGTCCGGCGGGCCCGACTTCGAGGGGGTGATCTCCAGCGTGTAGGCCGAGTAGTTGGTGGCCAGCACCACGCCGTTGCGGTCGACGATCAGACCGCGGATCGGCACCACCGGCAACACCGCGACACGGTTGGACTCGGCCTGAAGCGCGAGCTCTTCGTGTTTGTAGATCTGCAGGTAGAGCAGCCGCGCCGCGAGCAGCCCGAAGCCGATCAGCACAAACGCCACCGCCGCGAGCAAGCGGCCGCGGAAGCGGTCCAGCTCGGCTTCAATGTCGCGAAATTCGGTCATGTGAGCCCCGCGGTCGCCGAGTACGGCGACCGGCCCCCCCGGGCCACGCAGTGGCCCGCCTCCGTGGGCCCAGGGGCCGAGCCCGGCTTGGGGCGGCCCGGCGCTCGGGCTCGCGCTTCGTTGAGTTGTTCGTCGCCTACCATCACAAAGGCCGATTTTCGTCCGGGTCGGGGGCGCGGCGCTGCGGCGCGAGCAGCAACCATGACAGCGGAATCCAGAGCAGCGCTTCGATCAGCGGCGCGATCACGATCGAGGCGCCGGGGAAGCTGTCGCCCGCGGCCAGGCGCACCAGCAGCGACACGAGGTGCGCCGCGGCGAGCAAGGGCAGCACCTGCAGCGCCTGCGGCACGACGTCGAACCAGAGCAGGCGGCGGTGCATCGTGATCGCAAAGTAGCTCAGCAGCGTGTAGGCCAGCGCATGCTGGCCGAGCAGCGCGCCGGCGTGCACGTCCATCAGCAGCCCACACACAAACGCCAGCCCGACGCCCACCCGCCGTGGCTGGTTCACGTTCCAGAACACAAGCGTGAGCGCCAACAGGTCGGGCATCCAGGGCGTGCGCCCCAGCGGCAGCAGGTTCACCGCCAGCGCGAGCAGCAGCGAGACCAGGATGAAGAGGGGGTTGACCGGCAGCAGCAGCTGGTCGGACCCACGCGGCATGATCATGGCGCGTACTCCGATGTCGGCATGATCATGGCGCGTACTCCGATGCCGGCATGATCATGGCGTGTACTCCGATGTCGGCATGATCATGGCCCGCACCCCGATGTCGGCATGATCGTGACGCGCACCCCGCAGACCGCCTGAGCATCACGCGCACTCCGATGACCGCATGAGCCTCACGCGAGCCCGGATGATGGCCGGCATGACGATCACTTCTTCGCCTTCTTGCCCTTGGCCACCGGCGCCGGGCCGTCGGCTTCCGGCGCCGGGCGCGCCGGCATCTGCAGGCCCACCGGCTCGAGCACCAGCACATGGCGCACCGCATCGGCCGGTGCCACCGGCGCGAGCAGGATGCGCGCAAAACCGGCGTCGGCCTGGCGCTCGACGTTGACCACCTTCGCCACCGGCAGCCCCGGAGGGTAGACCCCGTCGACGCCCGAGGTAGAGAGCAGGTCGCCCTCCTTCACGTCGGCGTTGCCGGCGACGAAACGCAGCTCCATGCGCGTGCCCAAGGCCACGCCGCCGAAGGCCGCGCTGCGCTGCTGGGTGCGGGTGTTGAGCACGGGAATCGCCGCGTCCTTGTCGGTGAGCAAGGTCACTTCGGAGCTCCAGCGGTAAACACGGGTCACCTGACCGAGCACGCCGGCGTCGTTGATCACCGGCGCGCCGGGCGCCACGCCGTCGGTGGTGCCGCGGTCGATGAACAGCTTGCGTGAATAGGGGTCGCTGGCTTCATAGAGCACCTCCGCCGGTATCGACTTCACCTTCAGCGCCGGCCGCAGTTCAAGCAAGGCGCGCAGCCTGTCGTTTTCCGCGCTCAGCCGGTCGGCGCTCGCGGCATGTTCGGATTGTGCGGCGAGCGCCTTGCGCAACTGGGTTTCGGCGCCGAGCGCTTCTTGCAGGCCCTGGAAATACTCGCTGCCACCGCGCAGCAACTGCACCGGCTTGAGCAGCGTGAGCTCCACCGGGTGCAGCGCGTTGGCGATCACCACGCGCAAAGGGGCCACCAGCTTGAAGCGGGTGTCGGCCACCATCAGGAAGAGGGCCAGGGCAGCGAAAAAAACCAGCTTGGTGCGCGCCGAGTAGCCCTGGCGGAAAAAGGGCGGCGGGGTGCGGTCGAGGGTGCCCAGCTGCATGGCGTTTTGCTCTAGAAGCGGCGAAGCCGGCCAAGTGCCAGATGACAGCCCCTCGCCTGTGGCGTACCGCAGCCGATCCCCCCGGGGGACCGCGCCAGGCCCAGCCCCAAAGGAGCGGTTTGGTGGCCCGAGACGGCCCGGCGCTCTGGCGCGCGCGCCAGCTTCACCGCGGTCACTCGCTGGTGAAGATCGATCCGAGGCGCTCCATCCGTTCGAGCGCCATTCCGCAACCGCGCACGACGCAGGTCAGCGGGTCTTCGGCCACCAGCACCGGCAGGCCGGTTTCCTCGGCAAGCAGGCGGTCCAGGTCGCGCAGCAGCGCGCCGCCGCCGGTGAGCATCATGCCGCGCTCGGCGATGTCGGCGCCGAGTTCGGGCGGCGTCTGCTCCAGCGCGTTTTTCACCGCCGAGACGATCTGGTTGAGCGGGTCGGTCAGGGCTTCGAGAATCTCGTTGCTGCTGATCGTGAAGCTGCGCGGTACGCCTTCGGAGAGGTTGCGGCCCTTGACCTCCATCTCCTTGACTTCGGAGCCGGGGAACGCCGAGCCGATCTTCTTTTTGATCGCCTCGGCGGTTGGGTCGCCGATCAGCATGCCGTAGTTGCGGCGGATGTAGTTGACGATCGCCTCGTCGAACTTGTCGCCGCCGACACGCACGCTGCCCTTATAGACCATGCCGCCGAGCGAGATGACGCCGACCTCGGTGGTGCCGCCGCCGATGTCCACCACCATCGAGCCCGAGGCCTCGCTCACCGGCAGGCCGGCGCCGATGGCGGCGGCCATCGGCTCTTCGATCAGGTAGACCTCGCTGGCGCCGGCGTTGAGCGCGCTCTCGCGGATCGCGCGGCGCTCCACCTGGGTCGAGCCGCAGGGTACGCAGATGATGATCCTCGGGCTCGGCTTGAACATCGAGCGCGGGTGCACCATCTTGATGAACTGCTTGAGCATCTGCTCGGTGACGGTGAAGTCGGCGATCACGCCGTCCTTCATCGGGCGGATCGCTTCGATGTTGCCGGGCACCTTGCCCAGCATCGCCTTGGCTTCTGCGCCCACCGCCTGGATGGTTTTTTTTCCGTTGGGTCCGCCTTCATGGCGGATCGCGACCACCGAGGGTTCGTCCAGCACGATGCCTTTTCCACGCACGTAGATGAGCGTGTTGGCGGTGCCGAGGTCGATCGCGAGGTCAGTGGAGAAGTAGCGGCGCAGGGATCCGAACATGATGGTGTTGGTGAGGGCGTCGCTGCGCGAGGAGTTGGCGAGTCGGCTGTTCTTGTTGCCGGGCGGCGCTGGCTGGCTGGCTCGCAGACTCGCGTTGGAAGCACGGCCAGCAGACCCGCAATGGGCGGCGATAATACCCCATCCCCCCGTGGTTTCTGGCTCCTGGAAGCGCCCGCGGCTCCCTTTCTAACCCCTTGTTTCAAGCACCCGCCGATGGCCTTGACCGCACAGGATGTGAGCCGCATCGCGCACCTTGCGCGGCTGGATTTGTCGCTTGGCGAGCAGACCGCGATGCTCGGCCAGCTCAACGGTTTTTTCGGCATCGTCGAGCGCATGAGTGCGGTGGACACCCGCGGCGTCGAGCCGCTGTACACGCCCTTGTCGGCGGTGCAGTCGGTGGCGTTGCGCCTGCGCGAGGACGCGGTGACCGAGCACGACACCCGCGAGTTGAGCCAGCGCAGCGCGCCGCAGGTGCAGGACGGCCTGTTCCTCGTACCCAGGGTCATCGAATGACCGCAGCGCACGAGATGGGCGTGGCCGCGCTTGCGCGCGCGCTGGCCGACAAGCAACTGTCCAGCGTCGAAGCGACACAACATCTGCTTGCACGTGCGGCGGCCCACCGTGGGCTGGGCGCCTTCCTGCACCTGGATGCCGATGCCGCGCTGGCCACGGCGCGTGCCGCGGACACACGCCGCGCCGCCGGCCACGCGGGCGCGCTCACCGGCGTGCCGATCGCGCACAAGGACGTCTTCGTCACCCGCGAGATGCCCACCACCGCGGGCTCGAAGATGCTCCAGGGCTATCGCAGCCCCTTCGACGCGACCGTGGTGCAGCGGCTGGCGCAGGCAGGTGCGGTGAGCCTGGGCAAGCTCAACTGCGACGAATACGCGATGGGCTCGTCGAACGAAAACTCCGCCTTCGGCCCGGTGCACAACCCCTGGGACACGGGCCGTGTGCCGGGCGGCTCCTCGGGCGGCTCGGCGGCGGCGGTGGCCGCGCGCTTGCTGCCCGCGGCCACCGGCACCGACACCGGCGGCTCGATCCGCCAGCCGGCGAGCTTTTGCGGCATCACCGGCATCAAGCCCACCTACGGCGTGTGCTCGCGCTGGGGAATGATCGCGTTTGCCTCCAGCCTCGACCAGGCCGGCGTGCTCGCGCGCTCGGCCGAAGACTGCGCTTTGCTGCTCTCGGCGATGAGCGGCTTTGATGAACGCGACTCGACCAGCGCACAGCGCCCGCCGCAGGACTTCCACGCCCGCATGCTGGAGACGAGAGCGGGTGCGACTGCGTCGCGCCCTTTAGGCGGGCTGCGCATCGGGCTGCCGCGAGAGTTCTTCCCCGCCGCACTCGCCGCCGATGTCAACGGCGTACTGCGCGCGGCGCTGGCCGAGCTGGAGACACTCGGCGCCACGCTCAAGGACGTGAGCCTGCCGCGCACCGAACTCTCGATTCCCGTTTACTACATCATCGCGCCGGCCGAAGCGAGCTCGAACCTGTCGCGCTTCGACGGCGTCAAGTTCGGCCACCGCGCCGCGCAGTACGACGACCTGCTCGACATGTACAAGAAAAGCCGCGCCGAGGGCTTCGGCGCCGAGGTCAAGCGCCGCATCATGATCGGCACCTATGTGCTCAGCCACGGCTACTACGACGCCTACTACCTGCAGGCGCAGAAGCTGCGCCGCATGATCGCCGACGACTTCCAGGCCTGCTTCACACAGTGCGACCTGATCGCCGGCCCCGCCGCCCCCACGGTGGCGTGGAAGATCGGCGAGCAGGGCGACGACCCGGTCAAGGCCTACCTCGCCGACATCTTCACCCTGCCCGCCAGCCTGGCCGGCCTGCCCGGCATGAGCGTGCCGGCCGGCTTCGGCGAGCACGGCATGCCGGTGGGCCTGCAACTGATCGGCAACTACTTCGCCGAAGGCACGCTCTTGCAGGCGGCACACGCGATGCAGCGGGCAACCGACTGGCACCTGCGCGCGCCCGAGGGCTTCGCCTCATGAGCCTGCCCGGCCGCCCGAAAGGCGAATACCGGAGTGCGCAGCACGAAGGTACTCCAGCGAGCACGCTGGTCCGCGGCTACGAGGTGGTGATCGGCCTGGAAACACATGCCCAGCTGTCGACCCGCAGCAAGATCTTCAGCGGCGCCAGCACGCAGTTCGGCGCCGCGCCCAACACCCAGGCCAGCGCGGTGGACCTGGCCTTGCCGGGCACGCTGCCGGTGTTGAACATCGGCGCGGTGGAGCGCGCGATCCGCTTCGGCCTGGAGGTAGGCGCGAAGGTGGCGCCGCTGTCGATCTTTGCGCGCAAGAATTACTTCTATCCCGACCTGCCCAAGGGCTACCAGATCAGCCAGTACGAGACGCCGGTGGTGCAAGGCGGCACGGTCGGGTTTTTCCTCGACGGCGCGCAACGCACGGTGCACCTGACCCGCGCGCATCTCGAGGAGGACGCCGGCAAGTCGCTGCACGAGGACTACCAGGGCGCGACCGGCATCGACCTGAACCGCGCCGGCACCCCGCTGCTGGAGATCGTCACCGAGCCGGACATGCGCTCGGCCGCCGAAGCGGTGGCCTATGCGAAGGCGCTGCATACGCTGGTGGTCTGGCTCGGCGTCTGCGACGGCAACATGCAGGAGGGTAGCTTCCGTTGTGACGCCAATGTCTCGGTGCGCAAGCCCGGCGCGCCGCTGGGCACACGCCGCGAGATCAAGAACCTGAACTCGTTCCGTTTCCTCCAGCAGGCGATCGACACCGAAGTGCAATGGCAGATCGACCGCCTCGAAGACGGCCTGCAAATCGAGCAGGCCACTGTGCTGTTCAACCCCGACGCCAACAGCGGCCGCGGCGAAACACGCGCGATGCGCAGCAAGGAAGACGCGCACGATTACCGCTACTTCCCCGACCCGGACTTGCCGCCGCTGGTGATCGAACCGGCGTGGGTCGAGCGGGTGCGCGCCGCCATGCCCGAACGGCCCGCCGCGATGGCCGCGCGCTTCGTACGCGACGATGGCCTGCCGGCAGACGCCGCGGCGATGATGACCCAGAGCCTGAGTTTTGCGCGCTACTACGAAGCCGCGCGCGATGTCTGCAAGACGCCGAAGTTAATTGCCAACTGGCTGATGGGTGAGGTATCGCGTCGCCTCAATGCGGGCGACATATCGATCGACCTATGCCCAATCCGGCCCGCGCAACTCGGCGCCTTAATTGAGCAAATCGCATTGGGGACGATTCATCACAAGCAAGCCAAGATAGTTTTCGATCACCTGTGGCCTGAGAACGTGGAAGCGACGCTTACTGGGGTTCAGATGAGCGTGAAGCCGGGCACAGTGTCCGCGATCATCGAGTCACTCGGGTTTACTCAGATGAATGACAGCAGCGCCCTGGAAGCCATCGTCGAAGAAGTCATCGCCGCCAATCCCAAGTCGGTGGACGAATACCGCGCCGGCAAGGACAAGGCCTTCAACGCGCTGGTCGGCCAGGTGATGAAAGCCAGCCAGGGCAAGGCCAACCCGGCACAGGCCAACGCGCTGCTGAAAAAACGGCTCGGCTGAGCGCCCGGTGCCGGCGCGCCGCGCGGCGACCGATCAGGGTTTGCCGTCGCTCTTGGCGCCCGCGGCGAGGGTGGCTGCGGCGGCGGGTGCAGACACCGGGGCCATCGGCCCGAGCGAGCCGGGCGGCGTGCCGGCCCAGAGCTTCTTCAGGCGCTCGAGCTCCAGGTCGTAGAGCTTGTTGATGCGCACCAGCTCGATCTCCTGGTTCGCGATCGCGCCCCGCTGGGCCTCGGCGGCCGCGTCGACCGCGTCGAGCTGCTGCCGCAGTTTGGCCGGCAGCTGCTTGCCCTTGTAGAACTCGGCTTCGTTGAGCAGCGGCTTGCGCTCGGCGGCGAGTTCGCGCATGCGCGACTCGGAGGTGCTCGCCGCACTGCGCACCGTGTCCAGCGCCGCTTCGCGCGCCTTCTGGTGCGCGGCGGCGTTGGGGAAGCGGGTGGCGAGATTGCGGTCGCGGCGCATCGCGTCCTGCGCCGCCGAGCGCTCCAGCGCCAGCTTGCGTTCGTTCGCCTCGCGGTCGGCGCGTTCCTCGGGCGACATCAGCGGCGGATGCACACGCCGCAGCGACCCGTCCTTGTTGAGCACCCGCTGCTCACGCGCGGCGCAGTCGGGGATCGGGCGGTCCGAGGTCAGCTTGCGGCCGTCGGCCGTGCTGCAACTGAAGATGGCCGACGACGCAGCCGCGCCGCCGGGCGAGGTTTGCGCCGCGGCTGCGGACGACAGCCAGCCCGCGGCGAGACAGCCGCAGATCAGAAGGAATTCCGGAGAGGGTCGACGATGCTTCATTTGGATGCCGGCTTCACACGCCGTATCGGTTGCGGTAGGCCGCCACGCTCTCGGCGTGTTGGGCAAGCCCGTCATCGCGGGTGGTCTGGAGATAGTGCAACAAGTCCTCCAGGGTCGCAATCGAACTCACCGCGAGATTGAAACGCTGCGTGACATCCTGCACTGCGGAGTAGTTCACATCGACACCCTGTTCCGTGGCCTTTTCCTGGCGGTCCAACGCGATCGCGACCCCAGCGGGCGTGGCACCCGCGGCCTCGATGATCGCGATCGACTCGCGCACCGAGGTGCCGGCCGAAATCACATCGTCGACGATCAGAACGCGCCCGGCGAGTTTGGCGCCGACCAAGGTGCCGCCCTCGCCGTGATCTTTGGCTTCCTTGCGGTTGTAGGCGAAGGGCAGGTTGCGGCCCAGCCGCGCCAGTTCGATCGCCACCGCCGCGGCCAGGGTGATGCCCTTGTAGGCCGGGCCGAAGATGACATCGAAGCGCAGCTCCGAGGCCAGCAGGCGCCGTGCATAAAATCCGGCGAGGCGGCCGAGCTTGGCGCCGTCGTCGAAGAGGCCGGCATTGAAAAAGTACGGGCTCAAGCGCCCGGCCTTGGTGGTGAATTCCCCGAAGCGCAGCACACCGGCCTCGACCGCGAATTTCACGAACTCCTGGGCGATCGGGTCTGGGCGGCGGGATTTGCTTGTGTTCATGCAAGGGAGCGATGCGGCGTGGCGTTTCGACTGATCACCCTCAACCTGAACGGGATCCGCTCGGCAGCGAACAAAGGCCTGCAGGCCTGGGCCGAGGGTGCGGGCGCCGATTGTATTGGGGTGCAGGAGGTCAAGGCCCAGGCGAGCGATGTGGCCGGGCGCCTGGACACGCTGGCGGGCATGCGCGGCCACTTCCACTTTGCGAGCAGCAAGAAGGGCTACTCGGGCGTGGGCCTGTTCTCGCGCAAGGCCCCGAGTGAAGTGCTCACCGGCTTCGGCTCGCGCGAGTTCGACGTCGAGGGGCGTTATGTCGAGGCGCGCTTCGACACCCCCAAGCGAAAATTCAGCGTCATCAGCTGCTACTTCCCCAGCGGCACCACCGGCGAGTTGCGCCAGGCCGCCAAGTACCGCTTCCTGGCCCGGCTGTACCCGCACCTGGTGAAGCTCAAGGCCGAGCGCGAGTTCATCCTGGTTGGCGACATCAACATCGCACACCACGAGATCGACCTCAGGAACTGGCGGAGCAACCGGGGTAACAGCGGCTTCCTGCCCGAGGAACGTGCCTGGCTCACCAAGCTGTTCGACAAGGCCGGGCTGGTCGACGTTTTCCGGACCCTCAACGACCAACCCGAGCAATACACCTGGTGGAGTGCGCGCGGCCAGGCCTGGGCCAAGAACGTCGGCTGGCGCCTGGACTACCACCTCGCCACGCCCGGCATCGCGGCCAAGGCCCAACGCGAAGCCATCTACCTCGACCAGCGCTTCTCCGACCACGCACCGGTGAGCATCGACTACAACTTCAAGCTGTAGCGCGAGCGGCGAGTGGCGAGTGGTGAGCGGCGAGCGGCGAGCGGCGAGCGGTGAGTGGTGAGTGGTGAGTGCGGCGCGCTTTCAGACTTTCTTTGATTTACGCGCCGGCGGCGGCTTCGCGGCCTTGGCCGCCTTTGGCGCCAGCGTCGCCGTGTACCCCAGCGCGCGGTCGATCCAATCCTTGAGGCTGCGCGCATCGAGCTCAACCGCGTTGTCGATCGCGGCGTACTCCCTCATCGTGCGGCCGAGCATCACACAGGGGTGGCTCGCCGCCTCCGCGGGCAGCCTGGCGATCAGCCGGTCCTCGTGCAGCCCGACCGCCATGTTGCCGTTCACGAACGCGCAGGGATAGCCGAACATCTGGCGCCGCTCAACCGCCGGAAACAGCGGCAAGGCAGCGTCGAAGGCCGCCACCAGTTCGGGCGATGACTTTTTCCACTTGCTCATGCCATGTCGCTCCTCGGAATTGAAGGGGTGTTGAACCCGGCCCCGGGCGCGTCAATACTTGCTCGGGCCGTCGAAGTCGCGCGCGGCACCACGCGCGCCCAGCGCAGCTTCTCGTTGTAGGGCGAGAAGCGAAATTGCAGCAGCTCGATGGCCATGCCAGGTTCTATGCCCGAAGCCGCCACGGCGCAAGCGAGGCGCGCCGGCACCACGCCATGCGGGTTGCCGTGGCAGTTGAGGCGTTGAGACAAATACTTCACGCTCCGAAGTCACGGGCTGGGCCTCAAGCAGGGATGCGCAAGGCGCCGTGTCAGGTGCGGCCTGCACACAATGCGCAACAGCCATCCCGCAGGAGTTTTCACATGCATTCACCGAACTTCGCCCGTCTCGCGCTTGCCGCCCTGATCACCACCGTACTCGCCGGATGTGGCTCCAGCGTGCCCGACGTGATCAAGATCGGCGTGGCCCAGCCTCTGAGCGGCCCTTCTGCCAACCGCGGCAAGGACCTGCTCGACGGCGCCAAGCTGGCGGTGGCCGAGATCAACATCCGCGGCTTGAAGATCGACGGCAAGCGGGTGACGCTGGAGTTGGTCGAGGCTGACGACAAAGGCGAAGTCGACGGCGGCAAGGCGGCGGCCCAGCAGCTGGTCGAGGCCAAGGTCCATGCGGTGATCGGGCACCTGCACTCCCACATCACCGAAGCCACCGCGCCGATTTACGCCAGCGCCAGCATTCCCCAACTGTTCACCTCCTCGGCCAAGAACCTGACCCAGCTCAGCGCCTCGGCGTTCCGGCTCAACGCCAGCGACGGTGTGCAGGCGCAGGCGATCAGCAGCTTTGCGCAAGACAACCTGCGCGCGGCCACGGTGGCCGTGGTCGCCGAAGACACCGGCTACGGCAAGCCGCTGTCCGAAGACGTCGTGGCCGGCCTGAAAAAGGCCAAGGTGGAGGTGCCGGTGGCCGAGATCGTCGGCGCCAAGGTCAAGGACTTTGCACCGCTGGTAGCCAAGATCGGCGCGGCCAAAGTGGACACCGTGGTCGCGATCCTGCGCGAGAACCAGCTCCTGCCCTTGATGGCGGAGCTGAAGAAGGCCGGCCTGGACGAGGTTCGCATCGTGGCCAGCAGCACCGCGAAGACCACCCCGGTGGCCAAGGCCGAGCTGCCGGCCAAGGGCCTGTTCGTGGCCACACCAGCGCTGGACACCCGGGACTTCCCGGCCGGTGAAGCCTTCCGCGACCGCTTCCGCAAGGAATTCAAGGCCGACCCGGTGGCGGCGGCGCATTACGCCTACGACGCGGTGTATGTGCTGACCGACACCATGCGCCTGAAGCGCAGCGTCGACCCCAAGGTGGTGGCCGAGGGCCTGAAGACGGCGTCACCGACCTCGATCGTGACCGGCTTCATGCGCTTCGATGCCCAGGGCGAGCAGCGCTCGGCGCCGGTGGCGGTCTACCGCGCCCGCGGCGGCAGCTTCGAGATGCAGGCGCGCTCGGACCGCTGGTGAACCGACGCGCGCCGGAGGCCCCAGGCCGCGCCTCAGCGGCGAGCGTGCCGGCGTGCAAACCGCGGCCCGACGCCCGGCGAACTCAGGGCTTGTTGCTGTCGCCTTCCTTCGGCGCCGCCTTCGCCGGTGGCTCGAACCTCTGCGTCGGCTTGGCCGCTGCGTTGTAGATCGGCAGCACACGCGGCAACTGCGCCTCGATGTCCTTGATGCGCGTCGCGCCCGCCGGGTGGGTGGACAGCCACTGCGGCGGTGAGCCCTTGGAGGCGGTGGCCATCTTCTGCCACAGCGAAACGCCGGCACGCGGGTCGTAGCCCGCGCGTGCGCAGAGGTCCAGCCCGACCAGGTCGGCCTCGGATTCGTCTTCGCGGCTGAAGGTGAGCGTGAGCAACTGGCCGCCCATGTTCACCAAGGCATCGCCGACACCGCCCAGGCCAAAGATCGCCGAGATCGCGGCCGCGCCGATGCGCACCCCGGTGGTCTTGCCCATGCGCTCGCGGGCATGTTCAAGCAGCGCATGCGCCACCTCGTGGCCCATGATCACCGCCACCTCGTCGTCGTTGAGCTGCAGCTTTTGCAGGATGCCGAAGTAGAAGGCGATCTTGCCGCCGGGCATGCAGAACGCGTTCAGCTCCGGGCTGCCGAGCAGGCTCACCTCCCATTTCCAGGCGGCCGCGGCGTCGTTGCACTCGCTGCTGAAGGGCACGATGCGCTTGGCGATTTCGCGCAGCCGGATCAGCTGCGGATGGCTGTCCGGTGCGAGCGCGCGCTTTTGCGCCGCCTGTTGCTGCAACTGGCGGTATTGCTGCGCCGCCGCCTGCTCCACCTGCGCGGCGGGCACCAGCTTGCCGGCGGCCGAGCGCTTGCACATCTTGGCCAAGGCGGCGTCCTGCGCCAGCACCGACGCGGGCACGAGCAGTGAAGCCGCGGCGCCGGTGGCGAGCGCCGCCGAAAACAGCCGGCGCGAATGCAAGGCGCAGCCACAGCGCGCCGCCAGTGCCGGGCTGCCCCAACGGCCGCCGTCGTTTTGGAAGTCGTGCTCGCGAATGTCCATGGTGCTGCGCCGCAAGGCGTGTGAGGGAAAGCTTAAATCAGTTGTCGGCGCTGGCCACCGCGGGCTCGGGTTCGAGCGCTTGAACCGCCGCGCGCAGCCACCAGAGCATCGCCAACGCGGGTGCGGCGAGCACGGTGGACACGATGAAAAACGCCGGCCAGCCGATCGACTCGGCGAGCACACCGGCCAGCGGCCCGACCCAGACCCGGCCCACCGACGCAAAGGCCGACAAGAGGGCGAACTGGGTCGCGGTGAAACGCTGGTTGCACAGGCTCATCAGGAAGGCGACGAACGCCGCGGTGCCCATACCGCCGGAGATGTTCTCGAACGCGACCACCATCAGCAGGCCGCCGTCCACCGGCGTGGCCTGGGCCAGCGCCACCAGGCCCCAATCGAAGGCGGGAATGGTCAGGCCCGGCATCACGCCCTTGCCGTTGACCGCGAGCCACCAGAAGCCGAGGTTGCTCAGCAGTTGCAGCACGCCGAAGAGCATCAGCGCGCGCCACAGCCCGAGCTTGAGCATCAACAAGCCGCCGAGCAGCGCGCCGCCGATGGTCAGCCACAGCCCGATGACCTTGTTCACCACGCCCACCTCGGCCGACGCATAGGCCATGCTCTTGAGCAGGAAGGGGGTCATCAACGAACCCGCAAACGCGTCGCCGAGTTTGTAGAGCACGATGAAGAGAAGGAAGGCCGCCGCGCCCGGCGTCGCGAAGTAGTCCGCCAGGCCGCCGAGCAGGGTTTCGAACTTGGCGCGGCGCGCCGCCCAGGCCGCCAGCGGCAGGGTGAATCCGATGCCGAGCAGCAACGCGAGCAGGTCGATCCAGCGCTGTTGCAGCGTGGCCGACAAGGCGCCGCCTTCGAGCCAGCCGGCGAGCAGCGCGCGGGCAATGCCGCCGCCGAAGCGGTCGGTGAGCATCACACCGAGGGCCACCGCGGCCAGCACCGCGAGGAAGCCGAAGACGTCGTTGCGCGCCACGGTTCGCTTCACATCGGGCTCGGCCACACGGGGCAAGGCGAAGGCCGAGAACGCCGCGGCCACCACCATCAGGCCGGCCATCAGGCGGTACACCTGCGGCCAGCTCCAGCCGCTGCCCAGGGCGACGTTCGCCGGGTCGGTCCAGATCAGCGCGATGCCGCCGGAGAGGATCATCGCCAGCCGGTAGCCCATCACGTTGAGCGACGCACCGAGGCCACGCTCGGCCGCGGGCAGCAGGTCGGTGCGGTAGGCGTCGATCACCACGTCCTGCGAGGCCGAGATGAAGGCCACCGCGACCGCGAGCAATGCGAACGCGCGCAAGGCGTTGCTCGGCGAGGTGTTCGAGAGCAGGAACAGCGCGAATGCGAGTGCCAATTGCGTCAGCACCAACCAGCCGCGCCGGCGCCCGAGCAGCGGCAGGTCGAAGCGGTCCATCAACGGCGCCCACAGGAACTTGAAGGTGTAGGGCAGGCCGACCAGGCTCAGGAAGCCGATGGTCGCGATCGACAAGCCTTCCAGCGTGAGCCAGGCCTGCATTGCCTGCCCGGTGAGCGCCAGCGGCAGGCCGGAGGCAAAGCCGAGCACCGTGACGACGACGAGGCGCCAGAGGGCCTGCGCGCGGGCGGTGTGGGTCAGCGCGGCGCTCGTCGAGGAAATCGGCATCGGGCGATTCTAGGGAGCGCGGGTGAGCCCTCCCGAGTTCACACGCCGACCCTCCTTGCACCAAGGAGGAACGAAGGCCTTAACTCAGCGCGACACTCAGCGCGACGCCGCCGGGGGTGCGGTGGGCGCGCTGGGCGCCGCCGCCGGCACCATGTCGGGCGGCGGCAGCTGGCGGTAGATCGCCTGCGACAAGGCCAGCAGCCGCTCCTTGGGCAGGGCACCGACGAGGGCGTAGCCCGCGCCGGCCTCGACCCAATAGAACATCCCGAGCTCGCCCTGCCGCTCGTAGCGGAACGCGGCTTGCGTCGTGGTGTCGGGCTTGCGCAGGTACACCGTGACGCGGAGGTTCTGCGCGTTCTGGTACATCAGCTGCGCGCTCTTGCCTTCGGCATCGGGCAGCAGGCGCCCGCCGACCAGCTCAAAACCTTCATCGCGCAGGTCGAACAGCTTCACCGGAATCGCGATGCGCCGGGTGAGCCAGCGCGCCAGGTGTTCTTCCTGCGCCTTGACTTCCACCGCATGCCTCGGCTCGGGCGTGTAGACGCTGTGCGCCAGCGCGGCGCGCTGCACCCAGCCGGCGCTGGTGCCGACCGCCGTGCCGACACCCGTGCCGGCGCCCGTGGCCGCACCCGCAAGCGCGCGGCCGTCCCGCTGCCATTGCCACATCGCCCCAGCGCCCAGGGCGCCACCGGCAAGCAGCAGCGCGGCCGCACTCGCGGCCAGCGCCCAGCGCGGGGTGTGCTTGCTGTGTTTGAGCACCAGGCGCTGCAAGTCACTCGGCAAAGGTTCCTCGGCCACCGGGCCCAGGCGCGCACGCAGCGCGTCGCGGTCGGCGGCCCACAGGCGCACCCGCGCCGCGTCCTCGGGGTGCTCGCGCAACCAGGCGTCGACATCGGCGCGCGCGTCGACATCGAGCTCGTCGTCGAGCCAGGCCGAGAGCTGGCTGTCGTCGATGCGGTCGGGTTTCATGATCAGACCACTCTCTTCAGATGCGCCGACGGGTTGCCCTCTGTGCTGGCGGTGGCGCCAGGGCTCGCACTCCCGCTTGCACTCGCATGGGCGCTGTCGGCGGCGCGAGCCACGGCACCCGCGCCGACACGCGCGCCGCCGTCGAGCCAGCGGCGCAGCGCCGCACGCGCGCGGCTCACCCGCGACATCACGGTGCCCACCGGAATGCGCAGCACCTCGGCGGCTTCGGCATAGGTGAATTGTTCGACGCTCACCAAAAGCAAGGCGTCGCGCTGCTCGGCGCCGAGGTGGTTCAAGGCGTCGATCAGGTCGATGCGCAGCCCGGGGTCGTTGCCGTTGCCGCCTTGGCCGCCGTTGCCCACCTGGCTGCGCTTGAAGTGCTCGTCGATCTCGTCGGGGTCGACGATGGTCATGCGCGCGTCGCGCCGCCGCTGGTCCAGGTGCGCGTTGTGCGCGATCGAGAGCAGCCACACCGCCATGTCGCGCCGCTGGTCGAACTGGTGCCAATGCGCCAGCGCGCGCTCCAGCGCGGTCTGCACCAGGTCGTCGGCATTCGCGCTCTCGAACGCGAGTGAGCGCGCATAGCGGCGCAGGCGCGGCACCGCCGCGAGCAGTTGTTGGCGGAAGGCGGGGGGTGCGTCCACGCCGGGCTTACGCATGGGCATGGGCGATTATTCCTCGCCCGCTGCGATGCCCGGCGCCTTCGCGTGAAGTCTGTCGCCCGAATCTCGCGGTGATGAGACCACCCCCGAAGCGGCGATCCAGCATGGCGTCAGCAGCAAGAGGTGAGCCGGACGAGAAACAGTCCGGGGGACTGTCTCTCGCCTGCGAACGGCACATGGCACGAACCCCGGCGCTGCAGCAGGCACTGTTCAACGCGTGGTTGCAAGCGCAAGGCTTGGTCAGCGTGAAAGACTTGTGGTGCCAGGCCCAGGGCTACGCTGCCGGGCAAGCCTAGGCTGATGCTTGCGGGACGAGTCCCGCTCGAGTGGCCTAGACAAGATGGCTTCGTGAGCAAGAGTGGCCCGCCCCCTGCGACGCCGTAGGTTGCCGGCACGAAGCCTGCCGAGCTACACCAATGCACCGGGCCGATGGTCGGCCGGGTCGTTAACTTGCGAGGAGACGGGCCATGGTAAATCTAGCACCGCCGTGTACGTCGGCCTGGTCGTGCACAAAGACAGCATCGACATCGCGCTGGCCGAGGCCGGCCGCGACGGCGAAGTGCGGCACATCGGCAGCGTCGGCGGCGACCTCGTGTCGCTGGACAAGTCGCTGCGCAAACTCATCAGCCGCGGCCAGCCGCTGCTCGTCGTCAATGAGGCCGACCCTGCGGCTTCGTCATCTGGCGCCACTTGAGTGCGCAGGGCCTGGCCTGCGAAGTCGTGACACCGTCGTCGAACGCCCGGCCGCGCGCGCTTCAGGCGCCGGAGGGCCCGCCGGCCGGCGCGGCGTTTGCGGCCTGTTGCCGCCGGCGCGCAAACGCGATGAACCAGTCGACGCAGTCGGCGTTGGCCATCGCGTCGCGGTTCATCACCTTGGCGGCATCGGCGCCGAGCAGCAGCTTCTTGACCGGCAGCTCCATCTTCTTGCCCGAGAGGGTGCGTGGTATCGCACTCACCTGCAGCACCTCGCTGGGCACATGGCGCGGCGAGAGTGCCGACTTGATGTCGGCCTTGATGCGCGCGAGCAGCGGCGCGTCCAGCGTGAGCCCGTCGCGCAGCACCACGAACAGCGGCATATAACTTTCGCGGCCGAGGTATTCGAGGTCGACCACCAGGCTGTCGAGCACCTCGGGCAGCGCCTCCACCGCGCGGTACAGCTCGGCCGTGCCCATGCGCACGCCGTGGCGGTTGATCGTGGCGTCGCTGCGGCCGTAGATGACCGCGCCGCCGCGCGGGGTGATGCGGATCCAGTCGCCATGGCGCCAGACGCCGGGGTACTTGTCGAAGTAGCTGTCGTGGTAGCGGCTGCCGTCGGCGTCGCCCCAGAAATACAAGGGCATCGACGGCATCGGCCGGAAGCACACCAGCTCGCCCACCTCGTCCTGCAGCGGCATCGCGAGGCCCTCGGCGTCGGGCTCGCTCCAGGCCTGCACCGCCGCGCCGAGGCAGCGGCACTGCATCTCGCCCTTGACCACCGGCAAGGTGATATTGCCGGCCACAAACGCCCCCGCGAAGTCGGTGCCGCCGCTGATCGGGTTGAGCCAGATGTCGTGGCCATTCACCTTGGGGCAACGCTGCCAGATCCAGTCATAACACTCGTCGGACAGCGGCGAGCCGGTGGCGCCGATGTGGCGCAGCGCCGAGAGGTCGGCCACCTGCATCGGCTGCACATCGGCCTTCAGGCAGCTTGCAAAAAACGCCGCGCCGGCACCGAAGAAAGTGACCCGCGCCAGGCCGGCAAAGCGCCACAGCGTTGACCAGTCCGGTGCGCCCGCGCTGCCCTCCGCGGACACCGCTGGAGCCGCCGGGCTGCCGTCGAAGACGCAGATCGTGGTGCCGCCGAGCAGCCCGGCCACCTGCCCGTTCCACATGATCCAGCCGGTGCTGGAGTACCAGTGGAAACGGTCGCCGGTGTGAATGCTCGCGCCGATGTTGTTGTGCAGCCCGCCCTTCAGCCCCTCGAGCACGATGCCGCCATGGCCGTGCACGATCGGCTTGGGCAGGCCGGTGGTGCCGCTGGAGTAGACGATCCACAGCGGGTGGTCGAAGGGCAGCCATTCGGGATCGAACCGCGCCGTCTTGTCCTCGAGCAGGGACGCAAAGTCATGGGCCTGCCGCTTCGCCGAATCAAAAGATGCCAGTTCGGTTTCGCGGTCCAGCGACCGCCAAAGCGCCACGTGCTCGACGCTCGGCAGCGATGCGAGCAACTCGGCCACAACCGCGCGGCGGTCGTGCGCGCGGCCGCCGAAGACATAGCCGTCGCAGACCACCAGCAGCTTGGGCTCGATCTGGCGGAAGCGGTCGAGCACCGCCACAGGCCCCATGTCGGGCGAACACAAACTCCAGATCGCGCCCAGGCTCACGCAGGCCAGGAAGGCAACGATGGTCTGCGGTACGTTGGGCATCACCGCGCAGATGCGGTCGCCGCGCTGCACGCCCATGCCCTTGAAGGCCTGCGCACACGAGGCCACCTGCTGGCGCAGCTCGGGCCAATCGATGCGTTGCAGTTCGCCCCGGGCGAGCATCGTCTCGTCGGCGAACAGCATTGCCGGGTGGCCGGCGGCGTGCGCCGCGTCGGCATGGCGGAAGACCTGCTGCGCGTAGTTGAGCTGCGCGCCGGGGAACCAGGCCGCGCCGGGCATGCGGTCGTCGGCGAGCACCGCGGTGAAAGGCGTCGGCGACTGAATCTCGAAGTAATCCCAGACCGAACGCCAGAAGGCGGCCAGGTCGGTGATCGACCAGCGCCA
Organism: Burkholderiales bacterium; assembly: GCA_031404155.1. Classification (GTDB taxonomy): domain Bacteria; phylum Pseudomonadota; class Gammaproteobacteria; order Burkholderiales; family Burkholderiaceae_C; genus JANNGZ01. The sequence continues at coordinate 884 of JANNGZ010000473.1, read as the reverse complement.
GAGCTCGTCGTAGCTGGCGAAGCTCAGGCCGCGCTGGTCTTGCAGCCAGCGTTGGTAGCGGGTGATGGTGGGTTCGGTCGTTGCTTGTTGGGGGATGCTCATCTCAGTGGCTCCATCGCGCGGCGCATGGCCGGCGGAAGATGATCCTATGCCCTCGGTTCGACATCGACAAACCGCCAAATGTCGCGCATGAACGGGTGGCGCCAAAAGCCTTTTGTCCAGGGCTGCACCACGTCAAGGTAAACGCTGTGCTGGTGCACCTTGAAGGGCATGTAGGCCACCAGCATGTCCTTGGCCTGGCGCATCACCGCGGCGCGCTCGGGGCCGTCGGGCAGCGCACGCTGGCGCTCGAACAGGCGGTCGAAAGCGGGCCACACGAAGCGCGGGTCGTTGGACTCGCTGGCGTTGGGCCCGTAGGCAATGGCGAGAAAGAAGCCGCCATCGGGCGAGGGGGCACTCCAGGCGTAGCCCCACATCATCAAGCTGCCGGCGCGGCTTTTTTTCAGCAGCTCGGGCCAGGTGGCAATGTCGAACTCGATCTTCAGCCCCACCGCGTCGAGCGAGCGTTTCCACAGCTCGTTGACTCGGCGGTCCTGCTGGCTCGACTGCGACGCCCTGCTCAGCAGCAAAGGTTTGCCGTCGGGCTGCTCACGCCAGCCGTCGCCGTCGCGGTCCACGTAGCCGTAGAGGTCGAGCAAGGCGCGCGCCTTGGCCGGGTTGAACTCGCTCATCTCGCTCTTGTAGGCCGGGTCGTAGCCCGAGGTGAACGGCGGCACCGTGGACTGCGCGGGCACGCCGAAGCCGCCTTGCACATGGCGGGTGTAGGCGTCGCCGTCGAAGGCCAGGCCGATCGCGCGGCGCAGCGCCACCTTCTCGGGCGTGTA
>JANNGZ010000472.1:0-4760 GCA_031404155.1 Burkholderiales bacterium | reverse complement strand
TCGTCGGCGCTGGCTTCGCGCAGGTTTGCCAACACCACGCCGTCGATCGGCGAGCGCACCACCCGCGGTCCGCCTGCCAAGGCCTCAGGGTGCACGCCGAGCGTGGCGAGCAGTTCGTCGGTTCTATGTTTGATGTTCATTGCGCGACCTCAACCGATGGATTCGACCTGGCGCGATTGTTGATAGGCGCGCCCGAAGCGATTGTTCAGGAACGCAGGCAACTCCACCTGCTCCTGGCGGATGAAGCCGCGCTGCGGCAGGTGGCCCTCGCGGAACAGGTCCAGCGCGGCGCAGATGCCCGCCGCGGTGGTGATCTGGATCGCGGATTGCGGCGCCGCTTCGTTGCGGTCGGCAAAGATCTTGCGCGCAAACACTTCCTGCATCAGCTGCCCACCACGCATGCCACTCACCGTGACGAACACCAGCACCACGTCCTGCATCGTCGCCGGCACCGAGCGGCGCAGGATGTCCTTCAGCGTCTGCTGGTCGCTCTTGAGCCCGAGGTCTTCGAGCAGCATTTTCATCAGCGCCTGGTGGCCGGGGTATCGCACGCTTTTGTAGTCCAGGTTCTGCACCCGGCCTTGCAGGGTTTCGCACAGCGTGCCGAGGCCGCCGCTGGTGTTGAAGGCTTCGTACTCGGTGCCGTCGAGCGAAAAATGCTCCAGCCCTTCGAGCGCCAGCACGTCGATGTTCTCGCCGTCGCGGATCGCCTCGCAGGGGTGGCAGTACTCGTTGATCAGGCCGTCCACGCTCCAGGTCAGGTTGTACTTCAGCGCGTTGGTCGGGAACGCGGGCAGCGCGCCGACACGCATCTTCACCTCGTGCAGCGTGTCGAAGGTCTTGGCCAGGTGGTGGGCCACGATGCCGATGAAGCCGGGCGCCAAGCCACATTGCGGCATGAACGCGGTGGGTGCCCCTTCGGCCAGGCGTTTGATTTCGCGTGTGGCGGCCACGTCTTCGGTGAGGTCGAAGTAATCGCAGCCGGCGTCGCGCGCCAGCCCGGCGGTGGTCACCGCCAGGTGGTAGGGCAGCGCGTTCACGACCGCGTCTTGCCCGCGAAGTGCGGCGAGCAGCGCGGCGCTGTGCTGCGTGTCCACCTGCACCGTCGAAATGCCGGCGGCAGACAGGCGCTCGAGCGCTTGCGGGTTCTGGTCGATGGCGGTGACGCGGTAGTCACCACTCTGGGTCAGCAGTTGGGCGATGGTCTGGCCGATGTGGCCGGCGCCGAGAAGGGCGATGCGCATGGGGGCTCCGAGGCAGTCGATAGGGATGCAGGAAGTCTAAAAATCGGCGCTGACGAAAGAAAGCACGAGTTCGTCGAAACTGGCCTGCGCTTCGCCGCAATGACAGAATCAGCGCGACATACCGTCAGCACCCAAAGCCGCATGTGCTCATCACCCGCCCGCCACGTCGCCGCAGCCGCGGTCGCCACCAGCGCGCCCTCCGCGGCGCCGAATCCACCCGTGCCGCCGCCCGCCGAGCGGAAACCTCCCGCGCCACCCCCCGGCGTGCCGCGAGACCAGACCGACCGTGACCTGATCGCGCTGCTGCAAGCCAACGCCCGCGAGAGCACCGCCAACCTGGCGCGCAAGCTCGGCGTTGCGCGCACCACGGTGGTGGCGCGGCTGGCGCGGCTGGAGCGTGAGGGCGTGATCGTCGGCTACACGGTGCGCCTGGGGCTGGAGGCCGCCGAGCGCGGCGTGCAGGCGCATGTCGGCATCACGGTGCAGCCGAAGGCAGCGCGCGACGTGGTGAAGAAGCTCTCGCGCCTGCCCGAGCTGCGCCAGTTGAGTTCGGTGAGCGGCGAGTTCGACTACGTGGCCTTGCTGCGTGCAGCGTCGACCACGCGGCTGGACGCACTGCTCGACGAGATCGGCGAGATCGACGGGGTGAGCAAGACCACCACTTCGGTGGTGCTGGCGCTGCGGGTGGACCGTACCGCTTGAGGTCGCCAGCCATGCGACGGTCGAGCCTGCTTGGTTTGTTGCTGGCCTTGCTGGCCGCGCTGCTCGCAGGCTGCGCCAGCACACCACGCCCCGGATCTCCAGGCGGCGCGGCGCCGTCGGCAACACCGGCCCATGCCGGCCGCGACGGCGCCGAAGCGAACCCGCCGCCGAACCTGGCCGATGTGCCCGACGCCGAGCCGCGTGTCGAGCCGATCCGCCCGAGCGGCCCGAACAAGCCCTACGAAGTGCTCGGCCAGAGCTACACCCCGGTCGCCGCCGACCGGCCTTTTGAGGAGCGCGGCCTGGCGTCCTGGTACGGCCGCAAGTTCCACGGCCGCTACACCGCCAACGGCGAGGTCTACGACATGTACGCGATGACCGCGGCGCACCGCACGCTGCCGATCCCGAGTTATGTGCGGGTGCGCAACCCGGCCAACGGCCGCGAGGTGGTGCTGCGCATCAACGACCGCGGCCCGTTTGTCGGCGGCCGCATCATCGACCTGAGCTACACCGCCGCGCTCAAGCTCGACCTGCTGCGCGGCGTGGCGCCGGTGGAGTTGGTACGGCTGACCCACGACGAGATCCGCAGCGGCGCCTGGCGGCGCGCCGGCAACACTGCGTTCGCTGCCACAGCCGGGCCGCCCGCGCCGGCATCCACGACCCGCGCGGCAACTGCGCCATCGCTTGCGCCAACAGGCGCGGCAACGGCAGCGACGCCGGCGCCCGCGCCCTCACCTCCGCCCACGACAGCCAGCGCGCCGAGCGCGGCCGTCGCGAGCCCGGTCGAGCCGCCCGCTGAGCTGACCGGCACGCCGCTAGCGGCCGCCATGCCCAGCGTGCCGCTCCTCGCCGGCACCACCGAGACCGCGCCGCCAGCCATGGACAACATCGCCAACAACGAGCGCGCACCCCGCCGCGATGCCAGCGGTTTCTGGGTGCAGCTCGGTGCTTTCGCCAAACGCGAGGGCGCGCTGGAGATGCAGCAGCGGGTCGCGTCGGCGGTTGAGTGGGTCAGCCCGCTGCTGGCCATCTTCAGCGAGCGCAGCCTGCACCGGGTGCAGGCCGGGCCCTACCCGTCGCGGCAGGAGGCGCAGGGGGCGGCGCAGCGCTTGCGCGAGGCCTTGCAACTGGTGCCGACGGTGATCGAGAGGCGCTAAGACGCGGCCCGCCGGCTGGCCTCGGGCCGAGCCTTAAGCCTGAGCCTGAGCCTGGACCTGAGCTCGCTTCTACTCGGCGCCGCTCACACCACGCCTGCCGATTGGTTCAAGGCCGCGAAGAAGTGACAGGCGCTGCCGACCAGCACGAACAGGTGCCACACGAAGTGGCTGTAGCGCACCCGCTCGTCGAGCAGGAAAAACACCACGCCCACCGTGTAGGCCGCGCCACCGGCAACAATCAGCACCAGCCCTTCGGTGGCCAGGCGCTGCAGCATCGGCAGCGCCGCCAGCAGCGCGATCCAGCCCATCGCCATGTAGAGCGCGGTGGACCAGATCCGATGGCGCAGCCGGTTCGCCAGCTTGAGCAGCATGCCCACCAGGGCGAGTGCCCACACGGCGCCGAGCAGCGTCCAGCCCTCGCCGCGTTGCAGCGGCCCGAGCGCGAAGGGGGTGTAGCTGCCGGCCATGAAGAGGTAGATCGCGGCATGGTCCATGCGGTGGAAGCGGCGCTTGGCCTCGCCTTCGGGCAGGGCATGGAACACCGCCGAGGCGAAGTACAGCGCCATCATGGTGAGCGAGAAGACACAGGCGCCGACCACGTTGGCGATGTCGCCGTGGCGGGCCGCGAACTGCACCAGCACCGGCCAGCTCGCCAGCGCAAACACGAAGCCGATGCCGTGGCTGACCGCGTTGAGCGCCTCCTCCTGAAGCGTCTGCGGGCGCTCGCCGGGGGGGCGTCGGGCCACACGGTCGGTAATTTGCCCGGGGATCGGCCCGGTGGGGGCAACAGAGAAGGTCCGGGCTTCGCACTCCGCTCTTGGCCGGTCGGGCGCTGCGGTTCCAAGGGTTGTGGCTTGCATCAGCATGATGGCCTCCCGGGGTGCGATCTGTTGAGCTCATTGTGGTCACGCGTTGGCGCTCCCGTGATCCCTCGGTCGGGGGACGGCGTGCTTTCTGTACCACGCCGAATTGGGGGGTGCGTTCTCAGGCGCAAAACCAGGGCGCGTCGGCCCGCGGGCCACGAGCCGCAGCCGAGCGCAGGGATGCGTCGCTGCAGCGCTGTGGGGTTCAGCGCGCACGCTCGGCGCAAATCACAAGGTCGATCCACGGCGCCGACCCGCACAGCGGATCTGCGCCATCGATCGGCCGCGTCGATCAGCGCCCGCCGCTCACATCGACGATCGTGCCGGTGGTGTAGCTCGCGGCGTCCGACAGCAGCCAGCCCACGGCGGCGGCGATCTCGTCGGCGCTGCCCGGGCGCTGCATCGGGATCAGCGCGGCGGAGCTCCAGGCGCGGCCGGGCTCGCCGCCCGAGGCGTGGATATCGGTGTCGATGATGCCGGGGCGCACCGCGTTGACGCGCACCCCCTCGGTGGCGAGTTCGCGCGCCAGGCCGAGCGTGAAGGTGTCGATCGCGCCCTTGCTCGCCGCGTAGTCCACATACCAGCCGCCGGCGCCGATGCGCGCGGCCACGCTGGACATGTTGACGATGGCGCCGCCGGCCTTGCCGTGGCGGGTGCTCATGCGCTTGACCGCCTCGCGCGCGCAGAGCAGGCTGCCGATGACGTTGATGCGCAGCATGCGCTCCCAGCGGGCGAGGTCCATCTCGTCCAGGCGCGCCTTCACATCGACGATGCCGGCGTTGTTGACCAGCGCG
>JANNGZ010000471.1:0-1509 GCA_031404155.1 Burkholderiales bacterium | reverse complement strand
CGCGCGCGTGATCAACAGATAGGTGTTGGCGTCGAAATACTCGCTGAACTTGTCGCCCTGGTGGCGCAGGTAGCTCTCGATCTGGAACTCGACCTCCTGCGTGCTGTAGCGCAGAACCATCCCATCGCGCAACTGGCGCCCAAACTTCTCGTTCATGGCGCCGTCGCTCAGGTAGGTGATGTGGCCGATCATTCGCGCGATGCGCAGGCCGCGCTTGGGGATCACGCCGTGCTGGTAAAAATGGCCGCCATGGAAATCCGGGTCGGTCACGATCGCGCGGCGCGCGACCTCGTTGAAGGCGATGTTCTCGGCATTGAGGTTGGGCGCGCTGGCGATCACCGCCGCGTGGCGTACGCGATCCGGGTATTGCAGCGTCCAAGACAGCGCCTGCATGCCGCCCAAGCTGCCGCCCATCACGGCGGCCAGTGACCGGATGCCGAGCGCGTCGAGCAGCCGGGCCTGGGCGTCGACCCAGTCCTCCACGGTGACGACCGGGAAGTCGGCGCCGTAGATGCGGCCGGTCGCGGGGTTGGCATGCATCGGCCCGGTCGAGCCGAAGCACGAGCCCAGATTGTTGACACCGATCACGAAAAAGCGCTGGGTATCGACCGGCTTGCCAGGGCCGATCATGTTGTCCCACCAGCCCTCGGATTGCGGCTTGCCGGCGTAGCTGCCAGCCACATGGTGCGAGGCATTGAGCGCATGGCACACCAGCACGGCATTGCTCTTGTCGGCGTTGAGCGTGCCATAGCTCTCCCAGGCCAGCGTGTAGCCGGCGAGCGACGCGCCGCTGCGCAAGGCCAGCGGCGCTTCGAAGACCATCGACTGCGGAACGACTTCGAAGGACATCAGTGACCGCCCGGCCGCCCGAAGGGCACTGAGCGCCCCCTCGGGGGGCAGCGAGCGACGTGAGCTTGGGGGCAATACATCAAAGAAAAACCCGGCCTCGCCAAAAACGAGCCGGGTCCGCGGCATCCGTCTTTAGCTGAATTTGTAGAGCGCCCGCAAGCTGGAGCAAATCGGCGCGTCGCGAAGTATATCGACGCAAGCCGCCAGCGCCGTCAGCCGGCCGGCGCGGGGGTGGCCGTGGCGACCAGAAAAGCTTCCCCAGGGCGGGGACACTTGAGCCCAATTCCTGCTTGCTTTCGTGATAAATCACCCATAATCCAAGGGCCTTTATTCAACTTTTGAGAAAGGCAATTCGGTGATCGGTCAGTTTCACGCGGCCTGCAACCAACGGGCCACGCTTTCGGGACTCCATCGCTTTCTTCACGTGTTCATAGGAGTCCCTCGATGGGCAACAAACTGTACGTCGGCAACCTGCCTTATTCGGTGCGGGACGGCGATCTCGAGCAGGCATTCAGCCAATTCGGGGCCGTGGCCAGCGCCAAGGTCATGATGGAGCGCGACACCGGCCGCTCCAAGGGCTTCGGCTTCGTCGAGATGGGCAGTGATTCGGAAGCGCAGGCCGCCATCAGCGGCATGAACGGCCAGTCGCTCGGCGGCCGC
>JANNGZ010000470.1:0-2302 GCA_031404155.1 Burkholderiales bacterium | reverse complement strand
CCGCGGGATGGCTTCGGCCTCCTGTATGACACCTTGAGTCTGGCCGGACGCCCGTGTGGCAAGACCCGGCTATGGCGGGTGTACTGCGAAATGAAGCTCAACTTCAAGCGCCGGGGCACACCTTCGACCAGCACCATGTTGAAGCAGGCGGTGGCGCCGGCGCGCAGCGCCCGCGCGGCACGGTAGCCGGGGCTGTTGTACATCGCCTGCGCGGCTTCGAAGCTGGGGTAGCGCAGCACCGTCAACCGCGGAGGCGCCCAGTCGCCTTCCAGCTCGGTCATGCGGCCACCGCGCACCAGGTAATCGCCGGCGAACTCGCGCACCACGGCCGGCGCCGCGGCCATGTAGGCCTTGAACTGCTCGGCGTCAGTGATGTTCGATTCGACGATCAGGTAGGCGGCGGGCACGGGACGATCCTCAGCAAATGAAGTCGTGACGCCAAATTGACTTCAGCATGTGAAGTCATTCTCGAGCAAGGGCTGGGCCTTGATCACACGGTCCAGCGCCAGCAGTTGTTCAAGCAGGGCACGCATGTGTTTCAGCGGCACCGCATTCGGCCCGTCGCTCATCGCATTGGCCGGGTCGGGATGCGTTTCCATGAACAGGCCCGCCACGCCCACCGCCACCGCCGCACGTGCCAGCACCGGCACGAACTCGCGCTGGCCGCCGCTGGAGGTGCCCTGGCCGCCCGGCAATTGCACTGAATGCGTGGCGTCGAAGACAACCGGCGCGCCGGTCTCGCGCATGATCGCGAGCGAGCGCATGTCGGAGACGAGGTTGTTGTAGCCGAAACTCGCGCCGCGTTCGCAGGCCATGAAGCTGTCTTCGGGCAAGCCCTTCTCGGCCGCCGCGGCGCGCGCCTTGGCGATCACGTTCTTCATGTCGCCAGGGGCGAGGAACTGGCCCTTCTTGATGTTGACCGGCTTGCCCGACTGCGCGACGGCGCGAATGAAGTCGGTCTGGCGGCACAGGAAGGCGGGCGTTTGCAGCACATCGACGACGCTGGCGACGGTGGCGATCTCGGCCTCGCTGTGCACGTCGGTCAACACCGGCACACCGATGTCGCGTTTCACTTTGGCCAGGATCTCGAGGCCGCGCTCCATGCCGGGCCCGCGGAAGGTGGTGCCACTCGACCGATTCGCCTTGTCGTAGCTCGACTTGAAGATGAGCGGGATGCCGAGCGCGGCGGTGATTTCCTTCAGCGTGCCGGCGACATCAAGTTGCAGTTGTTCCGACTCGACGACGCAAGGGCCGGCAATCAGGAAGAAGGGCTGATCCAGGCCAGCTTCAAACCCGCACAGCTTCACGCCGCCGCCTTTTCAGTCCGCTCCGCCTGATGCTTCAACGCCGCCGCAATGAACGACTTGAACAGCGGGTGCCCGCCCCACGGGGTGGACTTGAATTCGGGGTGGAACTGCACGCCCATGAACCACGGGTGCACGCTCTTCGGCAACTCGACGATCTCGGTCAGCTTCTCGCGCTGCGTCAGCGCCGAGATCACGAGCCCGGCCGCGGTCAACTGGTCAAGGTAGTGCACGTTCGCCTCGTAGCGGTGGCGATGGCGCTCGGTCACCACGTCGCCGTAGATTTCATGTGCCAGCGTGCCTAGCTTGACGTCGGAGCTTTGTGCGCCGAGGCGCATCGTGCCGCCCATGTCGGACTGCGCGCTGCGCTTCTGGATCGTGCCGTCGGCGTTCTGCCACTCTTCGATCAGTGCGATCACCGGGTGCGGCGAGGCGGGCTCGAACTCGGTGCTGTTGGCGCCCGCGAGCCCGGCCTTGTGGCGCGCGTACTCGATTGTCGCCACCTGCATGCCGAGGCAGATGCCGAGGTAGGGCACCTTGTGCTCGCGCGCGAACTGCGCCGCGATGATCTTGCCTTCGACGCCGCGCTTGCCGAAGCCGCCCGGCACCAGAATCGCATCGAAACGCTCGAGGTTGCCCACGTTGGCGGCGTTCAGATCTTCGGAGTCGACGTACTCGATCGTTACCCGCGCATGGTTGTGGATGCCGGCGTGGCGCAGCGCTTCGTTGAGCGACTTGTACGAGTCCGACAGCTCGGTGTACTTGCCGCACATCGCGATCGTGACTTCGTATTGCGGGTGCTCGACCTCGTGCACCAGATTGTCCCAGCGCGACCGGTTGGCCGGCTTGGTGTGCAGGTGCAGCTTGGCGCAGATGAGCTCGTCGAGGCCCTGCGAGTGCAGCATGCGCGGCACCTTGTAGATCGTGTCGGCGTCCCACACGGAGATCACGCCGAACTCGGGCACGTTGGCGAAGAGCGAGATCTTTTCCCGCTCTTC
>JANNGZ010000469.1:0-1737 GCA_031404155.1 Burkholderiales bacterium | reverse complement strand
ATCGAGGCCATGACCATGGCCGACCGCATCGTCGTGATGCACGACGGGATGAGCGAGCAGATCGGCACGCCGCTCGAGCTGTTCGACCACCCGGGCAACCTGTTCGTGGCGCAGTTCATCGGCTCGCCGTCCATGAACGTGATGGCCGGCACCGTGCGCAAGGCCGGGGGCCGGCAATGGGTCGAGGCGCAGGGCGCGCAATGGCCGTTGCCGCCGACGCTGGCCAGCGTCGCCGACGGCCAAGCCGTGAGCTACGGTATTCGGCCGGGCGACCTGGAACTGGGCGGCGGCGACGATGCCATCGCCGCGCAGGTGGTGGTGGTGGAACCGACCGGCGCCGAAACCGAACTGCTGCTGCAGGTCGGCGGCGAGCGCCTCACGCTGGTCATGCACGGGCGCACCGATGCGCAACCCGACGACACCGTTCGCTTGCACATCGATCCGGTCAAGGCGCACGTGTTCGATGCCAATAGCGGCGCGAGGCTGACTTGAGCGCTTTCGTTCAAATCATTCTGTTCACCGACACCGATGGCCGCGCGCGTTTTCGCGAGCAGGCCATCGAGCTTGCCGAGGGCACGCCGGCCGCGATGCTGTCGCGCCTGTTCGCCTCCGGCGGCTACCAGTTGCGCCACAGCCCGGTCGGTTTTCGCAGCCAGTTCCACTGCACCGTCACGCCGCAGTGGGTGTTCATTCAGCAGGGGCGGATGGAGATCGGCCTGCAGGATGGCAGCTCGCGCGTGTTCGGGCCGGGCGAGCATTTTTATTCCGACGACCGGCTGCCCGAAGGCGCGGTCTTCGACGCCGCCGTGCACGGCCACTGGAGCCGGCAGATCGGCGACCAGCCGCTGGTCACGCTGTTCGTTCGGGACTGAAGCTGCTATTAGTTCGATAGCTGGCTACGCAAGCGGGCCGGGGGTTGCAGGCCGATCTGGCTTAAGAAAATCGGATTCGGCTGTCCGCTTTGGTGGGGGTTCAACCCCATCAGTCGGCGTACTCCCCCGCATCCTTGATCACTTTCGCCCACCGGACTTTCTCGGCTTCGACGAACTTCCGGTGTCCGGCCGGGTCGAGCCGCTCGTCGTTCACGATCGTCAGACCCAGGGCCTCTTCGCGCTTGATCAGGTCCGGGTCCTTGAGCGCCGTACGCAGGGCGCTGTTGAGCCTGGCGAGCACGGCCGGCGGCGTGCCGCGGGGCGCGTACAGGCCGTGCCAGACCTGCACGTTGAAGTCCTTCAATCCGGCTTCGGACAAGGTCGGCACCTCCTTGAGCGCCGGAAGCTGCAGCCGCTGCAGGCTGGTCACGCCGTAGACCTTGACCTTCCCGCCTTCGATCTGCGGCACGGCATTGGTGGCTTGCTCGCACATCACATCGACCTGCCCGCCGATCAGGTCGGTCATGGCAGGTGCGGTGCCCTTGTAGGGAACCGTCGTCATGTTCGACTTGAGAGCGCTCTGGAACATCAGCCCGCAAAGGTGCGACGCCGAACCCACGCCGGCGTTGGCCAGGTTCACCTTGCCTGCGTTCGCGGCAATCCACTGGCGCAGTTCGGCGAAGTTCTTCGCTTCCAGGCTGGGCTTGCCGATGAGCGTCGACGGCGCCTCGTTGATCAGGCCGAGGAACTCGAAGTCCTCCGGTACCTTGTAGCTGAGCTTGCGGTACAAGGCGGGCGCGGTCGCCATGCCGATGTGATGCACCAGCAAGGTATAGCCATCGGGGGTGGCCCGGGCCACCTTGGC
>JANNGZ010000468.1:0-28496 GCA_031404155.1 Burkholderiales bacterium | reverse complement strand
CCTTCTGTTGGCCGAGCGGCTTGCGGCACAAGGCCAGGCCTTTGCCTCGGCATGGAACTTCGGCCCCGCCGAGGAAGGCGCGCGCTCGGTGCGCTGGATCCTCGACCATTTGAGCGCGCGTCTGCCCGAGGCCGGCTGGCGCCATGTTGGCGGGCAGCAGGTGCATGAAGCCAACATCCTCAAACTCGACAGCTCGCGCGCCGGCAAGGATTTGAAGTGGGCGCCGCGGTGGAGTCTGTCGCAGGCGCTGGAAAGGACGGTCGATTGGCATCTGGCGTGGCGTCGCAATGAAGACATGCGCGCCATGTGTCTCGGGCAGATTGAGGCCCACCAGGGTGCCGCTGCGGCATGAAGCGTGACATGGCAGCGTTCACCGCCACCGCGACTCCTCTGCCCGGCCTCGTGCTCGTGCAACGCAAGCGGCTCGAAGACCCGCGTGGTTTCTTCAGCCGGCTGTTCTGCGCCGACGAGCTCTCGGCAGTCGGTTTTGCCCTGCCCATCGCGCAGATCAACCAAACGCTGACCCGCCGACGCGGCTCGGTGCGCGGGCTGCACTTCCAGCATCCGCCGCACACCGAAGACAAGTTCGTCAACTGCCTGCGCGGCGAGATCTTCGACGTGGCCGTCGACCTCCGGCGAGGCTCACCCACCTACCTGAAGTGGCATGCCGAGGTGCTCTCCGCCGACAACCAGCGCAGCCTCTTCATCCCGCAGGGCTTCGCGCACGGCTTTCAGGCGCTCGCCGACGATTGCGAATTGATCTATCTGCACTCGAAGCCGTATGCCGCGCAAGCCGAGGGCGCGCTCAATGTGAACGACCCGGCGTTGGCCATTGCCTGGCCGCTGGCGATGACCGACATCTCGCCGCGCGATTCGGCGCACGCTCGCATCACCGAAAAGTTCAACGGAATCTGAAGACGTGACATGAAGTGCCGCCACTGCCAAGCCGAGTTGAGCCTCCCGTTCATCGACCTCGGCACCGCTCCGCCTTCCAACGCCTATGTGACGGAAGAACAGCTCGCTGCGCCCGAAAAGTGGTACCCGCTGCGGGTGTTCGCGTGCACGAACTGCTGGCTGGTGCAGACCGAAGACTACGCGCACCACGCCGAGCTGTTCTCCAGCGACTACGCCTATTTCAGTTCGTTCTCGCGGACCTGGCTCGCGCATGCCGAGGCCTACGTCGGCGACGTGGTGCAGCGTTTCGACCTGGGACCGTCGTCGCTGGTGGTCGAGGTGGCGTCCAACGATGGCTACCTACTGCAGTACGTCAAGGCCCGGGGCATCCCCTGCTTAGGCATCGAGCCCACCACCAGCACCGCGCAAGCCGCGCGAGACAAGGGCATCGAGGTTCGTGAAGAATTCTTCGGTGTCGCGCTGGCCAGCCAGCTCGTGGCCGAAGGCCGCGCCGCCGACCTGACAGCGGCCAACAACGTGTTGGCGCATGTGCCCGACATCAACGACTTCGTCGCCGGCTTTGCTCGGTTGCTCAAACCGCGCGGCGTGGCCACCTTTGAGTTCCCGCACCTGATGTGCCTTGTGGCCGAGGGCCAGTTCGACACCGTCTATCACGAGCACTTTTCGTATCTGTCGCTGACGGCGGTGCAGCGCTTGTTCGCGCACAACGGCCTTGCGGTCTTCGATGTCGAGGAACTCTCCACGCATGGCGGCAGCCTGCGCCTGTTCGCGCAGCGCGCCGACACGTTGGCCCAGGCGACCACGCCGGCCGTCGCCGCGCTGCTCGCTTGCGAGGAGGAGGCTGGCGGCACTACCGCGGCCTACTACAGTGGGTTGCAGGCCCGGGCCGAACGCACCAAGGACGACCTGGTCTCATTCCTGATCGAAGCCAAGCGCGCCGGAAAGAAGGTCGGTGCCTATGGCGCGGCAGCCAAGGGCAACACGCTGCTCAACTTCTCCGGCGTGCGCGGCGACCTGGTGCCCTGGGTGGCGGACCGCAACCCGGCCAAGCAGGGCAAGTACCTGCCGGGGAGCCGCATACCAATCGTGGACGAGGCCAGGCTGCGCGCCGAGCGTCCGGATTACATCCTGATTCTTCCTTGGAATCTGCGCGACGAAGTTCGAGGCCAACTTGCTTACGCTGGCGACTGGGGCGCCAAGTTCGTGACCGCGATCCCACATCTGGAGGTTTCATGAGCCGCGTCTACTACACCAAGCCGTCGATCACTGAACTCGAAGTCGGCTATGCCACCGATGCCGCCCGCAACGGCTGGGGTGAGCGCTGCTACGACTACATCCACCGCTTCGAGGCCGCGTTCAAGTCGCATCTTGGCGTGAAGCACGCGATCGCGACCTCGAGCTGCACCGGCGCGCTGCACATGGGACTGGCCGCACTCGGCGTGAGCCCCGGCGATGAAGTGATCCTGGCCGACACCAACTGGGTCGCCTCGGTCGCACCGGTTGTGCACCTGGGCGCCACCCCGGTGTTCGTGGACATCCTGCCCGACACCTGGTGCGCAGATCCGCAGCTCGTCGAAGCTGCGATCACGCCGCGCACCAAGGCCATCGTGGCAGTGCATCTGTACGGCAACCTGTGCGACATGGACCGTCTGCTCGCAATCGGCAAACGCTGCGGCGTACCGGTCATCGAAGACGCTGCCGAAGCCATCGGCTCGGTGTGGCACGGCCAGCCGGCCGGCAGCATGGGCACCTTTGGCAGCTTTTCGTTCCACGGCACCAAGACGCTCACGACCGGCGAGGGCGGCATGTTCGTCACCAACGATGACACGCTGTTCGAGACCGTACTGACGTTGTCCAACCACGGCCGCGCGCGCGGACAGACAAGACAGTTCTGGCCTGACATGGTGGGTTTCAAGTACAAGATGTCAAACATCCAAGCTGCGATCGGCTGCGCACAGACCGAGCGCATTGCGGAGTTGATCGCGCGCAAGCGCACCATTCTTCGCCGCTACCGCGAGCTACTGGAAGGCTGCGCGGGAGTCAGCATGAACCCGGAACCGGCAGGTACCGTGAACGGGGCTTGGATGCCCACGCTCGTCTTCGCGCCCGAAACCGGCGTCACGCGCGAGAGACTGCAGGCCGCCTTTGCCACTGACACGATCGATGCGCGCGTGTTCTTCGCCCCACTGTCCAGCCTGCCCATGTTCGGCTCGCAGAACGGCGCGCCGAATGCATCGGATATCGTCCGGCGCGCCATCAATCTGCCCAGCTATCACGACATGACCGATGACGATCAGCAGCGCGTGACCGCGCTGGTTCGGGGCGTGCTTGGTGGGTAAATCCCAAACCTCGTCCCCAAACGCGGCGTCCGCGCCCCAGCGCTACGCGCTCTGGGGCAGCGCCGGACATGCCAAGGTGCTGGCCAGCCTGATCGCGCTACGCGGCGGGCACGTAATTGCGCTGTTCGACAACCGCGAAGTTCAATCTTCGCTGGACGGGGTCGCGCTCTACATCGGCGAGGACGGGTTCAACCGCTGGGCCGACGATACGGAGTCGCTGGCCAGTGTGATCGGCCTGGCCGCGATCGGTGGCGCTCGGGGACGAGAACGTCTGGCCGTGCAGGAATTGTTCCGACGCCGTGGCCTGCAGATGGCCAGCCTGATGCATCCCGACGCGTCGGTATGCGCCACCGCCCTCATCGGCGCCGGCACGCAAGTGCTGGCCCAAGCGGTCGTGGCGGCGCGGGCCAGGATCGGTGAGGTCTGCATCGTCAACCATCGCGCGGCCGTCGACCATGAATGTGTGCTCGGCGACGGTGTGCACGTCGCCCCTGGCGCAACGCTGTGCGGCTGCGTCACGCTGGGCGACAACGTGATGGTGGGCGCCGGCGCGGTGGTGCTGCCGCGCCTGACGATCGGTGCCGACAGCGTGATCGGCGCCGGTGCGGTCGTCACGAAGGACATCCCTGCGGGTGTGACCGTGATCGGTAACCCGGGCCGGGTGGTCGACAAGCACTGATTTCGGCTCCATCGGCTGCAGCATCGCAGCACGGGCCGAGCATTCAACCAACTCCAAGGACGCAACATGACTCAGCACGAACTCTTCAAGCGCGAAGGCGAGCAGGAAATCAAGGCTCAGGGCAACGACCAGGCGCTGAAGCAGGTCACTCGCGAATGGGTCAACAAGGCGAATGCGCGCAAGTACTCGTATCACTTCGAGTGGTTGGGTCGCCCGATCATCCAGTACCCACAAGACATCCAGGCCATGCAGGAGTTGATCTGGCGGGTTCAGCCAGACCTGATCATCGAGACAGGCATTGCGCACGGGGGTTCTCTGATCTTCTCGGCCTCAATGCTGGAGCTCAACGCTGCCTGCGGCGGCCCGACGGAAGCCGAGGTGCTGGGTGTGGACATCGATATCCGAGACCACAACCGCGAAGCCATCGAGTCCCACCCGATGTTCAAGCGCATCACGATGATCCAGGGCTCCAGCGTGGCGCCCGAGGTCGTCGCGCAGGTGCATGCCAGGGCCGCGGGCAAGAGCCGCGTACTGATCAGCCTAGACAGCAACCACACGCATGAGCATGTGTTAGCGGAACTGCAGGCATACGCCTCCCTGACCTCGGTGGGCAGTTATTGCGTCGTGTTCGACACCGTCATTGAGGACATGCCAGCCGACATGTTCCCCGACCGGCCTTGGGGTCCGGGAAACAATCCGAAAACCGCGGTGGCGGAGTTCCTGCGCGGCGACGATCGCTTCGTCACCGACGCCGACCTCGAGGCCAAGTTGCTGATCACGGTGGCACCGGGAGGCTACCTGCGCCGGGTGCGGTGAAGATTCGCCCAGCCGCGCTTCATGCTCACGACCCATACCGGTTATGTCACTGAGGCGCCACGTCTTCGCAAACTATCTCGGGCAGGGCTGGGCGGCGCTGATGGGCATCGCTTTCGTGCCGCTGTACGTTCAAGCGCTGGGGCTGGAAACCTATGGCCTGATCGGTGTGTTCGCCATTCTGCAGGCCTGGATGACGCTGCTCGACTTCGGGCTGTCGCCGACTCTCAGCCGCGAGATGGCGCGGCTTCGGGCCGGTGCGCACAGTGCGGCCGCTGCGCGGGATCTGCTTCGGTCCTTGGAGTGCCTCTGTGCCGGCCTGGCCGTGGCGATGATCGCCGTCATCTGGCTGGCCGCCCCCGCATTGGGCGGCGGGTGGCTCAAGGCCGAGCGTCTACCCCCGTCGCTGGTGATCCAGGCCATCCAGATCATGGGCTTCGTGCTGGTCTTGCGCTGGCTGGAACAGGTGTACCGCGGCGCGCTGCAGGGCCTGCAAGATTTCGTGTGGCTCAATGCCACGCACGCCGCGCTGTCAACACTGCGCTGGGGTGGTGCTTACGTGGTGGTCGCTCTCGTCTCACCCAGCGTCGAGGCTTTTTTCTATTGGCAGGGCGGGGTCTCGCTGTTGAGCGTCGGCGCACTGATCTGGCGTACGTATGAAGTCTTGCCAGCGGCTTCGAGGCGTTCGCGCTTCGACCTCGGCGCACTGCGGCGCGTCATGCGCTTTGCTGGCGGTATGTTCCTGGGGTCCGTGCTCACCTTGTTACTCACGCAGACCGACAAGTTGGTGGTGAGCAAGCTGCTCCCCCTGGAGCAACTGGGCTACTACATGATCGCCGCCACTGCTGCCGGTGGCCTGATGCAGCTTATCAATCCGATGAATACCGCGATCTACCCACGACTGACCGAACAGGTGACAGGCCAGGATCAGGCCGGGCTGACGGCTACCTATCTGCGCTCTTGCGAGTGGATGGCGGTCGTCATCGTGCCCCCGGCCCTACTGCTGGCCTTCTTTGCGCAGCCCGTGTTGCTGCTTTGGACCGGCAATTCCGCCTTGACGCAAACGGTGGCTCCCTTACTGACCCTGCTGGCACTGGGAACGCTGTGCAACGGGCTGATGAATCTGCCCTACATGCTGCAGCTTGCGCATGGATGGACGGGGCTTGCCGTGCGCGTGAATTTTGTCGCCGTGATATTGGTAGTGCCGCTCATCCTATGGGCAGTACCGCGCTACGGCGCCATCGGCGCGGCGGGCGCATGGCTGGCGCTGAACGCCAGCTACGTGCTGATCTGCGCGCACCTCATGTACCGCAGGCTGCTGCCCGACGCCAAATGGCGCTGGTACCGCCAGGCCATTCTGCGGCCGCTGGCGGCGGGCGGTTTCGCGGGAGTAGCGCTAACTCTGACGCTGCCTGCAACCGCCTCCCGCAGCATGGCCGCAGCGACCGTGTTCGTCGCGTTGGCGGGATTGACGCTCGCGGTGGTCGCCAGCCTGACGGGCCCGCGACAGGCGCTGCTGCGGTCGCTGCGCACGCACCTGCAGTCCGGTCAGACCTGACTCTCCGCAGCATGAGCGAGCCCATACTCTTCAACGTCATCGTACCCACGCGAGAGCGAGCCGATACCCTTCTTCACTGCTTGCGCACCATCACCTCGCAGAACTATCCGCAGCTGCGGATCATCGTCAGCGACAACTGCAGCGCGGACTCCACTCGGCAAGTGGTGGAGTCTTTCGCCGACCCGCGGATTGCCTACATCAACCCCGGCCGACGTCTGAGCATGGCGGTGCATTGGGAGTTCGCTCTGTCTCAAGTCACCGATGGTTGGGTCATGTTCATTGGCGACGACGACGGGCTGTGTCCGGGTGCGCTCGAGACCTTGAACGATCTCGTTCAGCAGCATCGAGCGGAGGCGGTGAACTCGGCTTTCGGACTGTTCGTGTGGCCTGGACATTTGATCGAGATGCCAGCGGGAAGGCTGGTTGTCCCGCTTACCAAATCCGCCAGGTTGATGGACAGCAAGCGCGAACTGGCGCGCGCCCTGGCCGGGCTCATTCCCTACACCCAGTTGCCCTGGTTGTACAACGGCGGTGCCGCATCGCTCGCCTTGATCAACGCCGCACGCGCTCCCGATGGCCGCTTCTTCCGGTCGCAAACGCCTGACCTGTATTCGGCCGTCGCGTTCTGCCTCAAGGCTGACCGCTTCCTCTCCGTCGGTTTCCCGATCGCCATCGGCGGCACGTCCAGGCACAGCACCGGTGCGGCCATCAGTATCGCGACCAGCGCCGAGAGCCGTGCCGCCGCGGCTCTGTACATGCAGGAAGAGAACATTCCCTTTCACCCCGACTTGATCATGGGGAGATCGATCGAGGTTCTGCTCTACGAGTGCTACCTGCAAGCGAAGCATCTGCACCCCCACGTCGACACGGTGTCCCTCGCGGGCCAATTGCAACTGGCGCTGGATCTGGCGCCGGCCAAGCATCGCGACTCCATAGCCGAGGATTGCCGACAGATGGCGCTGCGTCATGGCCTTCCTCGACCGCGCGGGAGGCGGCGCCCGCTAATCTGGCTATTGCGTCTGTGGCCGCGTCTGCACGGCTATTTCCACCGGATGGTGCTTGACCCTCGGACACTTGCGGTCGCAAACGTGCACGATGCCGCCCTGGCTACACGTGCGTTGTACGGCTTCGCCACGAAGGGACCTCTGCCGCTGAGCTTGTTGCTCACCTTTGGCTTCGTAGGTCAGCTGGCTGCAGCCCTGAACGCCCGATTTCGCCGTCGACACAATTCGCGAGAGCGGGGCCAGCCAAGATCATGAGCAGGAACCGAGCTTCGCGGCCATCGCCAACGTGCCGCGCCGGCCTCCTGGAGACGCCGCCATGCTCTTGAGCGAGGTCGTCGTCGTCCTCATGGGACTCGCCCTTCTCACCTTCGTCCCCTTGCGCTTGGCCGCAGAGTTGCGCGTGAAGCCCGCGTATCGCGGGCCCTGGGTCGCCGATCACGTCGCGCTGGCGATGATTTGCGCCATGGTCGTCGCAATGGCCTTCCGCAGTTTGGCGTTTGGGGTCGATACCGCCGCCTACGCCGAGCTGTTCGCCGACTTCTGCGCCGGCCACGAGATCGACAAGGACGAGGCCAGCTTCACGTTGTCGGCGTGGTTGCTCAACGGCGTCATGCTGGGCGCATGCAGCAACCTGCTGTTTCCGGCGGCCTGGGTGGGCTTGGTGGTGGCTGAATTGGCGATCTGCGCTCGGCACCGGGTGCCTCGTGGGACTTACACGGCGGTGTTGTTGATGTCGATGATCGGCATCGAGTTAACAACCAACGCATTGCGCCAGGGCGTCGCCGTGGGCTTGCTCGTGGCCGCGGTCAGCCATTGGGAGCGGCGCCGATGGTTGAGCGTGGCGCTCTTTGCCTTTGCTCTTTCCATGCACGGCAGCGTCGCACTGGCGATCCCGGCCATCGCGCTATCCACGTTGTCATGGCGCTCGTTTCTGCCGGCCATGGCGGGGCTCGCCCTGGCCGCTGTCAGTGCACTCGAGGCACAGATTGACCTGGCCCTCATACAACCGTTTCTCTACGAAATCCGAAAATACCTTGCCCACGAAAACGACGAAATCTGGATCCGCGCGCTTGCGTTTGCCAGTGTCTTGATCGCGCTCGCGACACCGCTGGTTTGCGCGCGTCGTGGCCCCGAACGCGGCATCGTCGTCAAGCATCCCCACTACCACGCGGCATTGAAACTGCTCGCCACCTGCATCCCGTTCCTGCTGTTGCCCTACTTCGGCTACCGGTACATCTACGCGATCTATCCTGTGGTTCTCTGGCTCAGCCTCTCAGCGGTCGGCGCCAGTCGGCAGCGCAGAGGTTGGCATTTCGCGCTCACTCTGGCGCTCAATCTGACCGTGTTGCTTGGCTGGAGCTACGGCTCAAGCTACATGCGCGACGTGCCGTTTTTCGACTGACCAATGACGCTTCCAGTACGTTCGTTCGGGGTGTCGGTTGTCATCCCCACGTACAACCGTCCACAGGCCCTGCGACACGCTATCGAATCGGTGCGCACGCGCCACCCGGAACTGGTCGAAATCGTGGTGGTCGACGACGGCTCAAACGTAGACCCACGCGAGCAGCTCCCCGAAGTCAACACCAGCGCAGTGCCTGTACGCTGCTACCGCTTCGAATTGAACCGGGGCCCACAGGCCGCGCGCAACCTCGGCATTCGCAGGGCGCGCTTTGCCTTCATCGCATTTCTCGATTCCGACGACGAGTTCATGCCGGAAAAGATCGACGAGTTGCTTGACATCCTGGCGCGGGGTGGAACAGACCTTCTGTTCCATGGCGTGCTGGGGATGGAGAAGTACAACCGCCTTTCACGTCTGTGGTCGATGCATGCCGGGCGCGCGCTGCCATTCCGATGGTTGCTTTCCCTGTACAACCCCGCGCCGACCCCAGCACTCGTTGTGCGCCGCGAGCGTCGGCTCGGACTGCCTGGCATGCGGCACTGCGAGGACTACGCGTATCTGCTCCGCTATTGCCAGGCCGACACGCGTGTCGAATACCTTGACCGCAATCTGACTCTGGTGAATCGCGCGCCCGGTGCCACGGGTGGGCTCTCTGCGGCGCGGCGCGCCATGCGCCGAGGTGAATTCAGAGCTCGCCTGGTGTTGCTACGACACCCCAAACCAGCCGATCTGATGCGCTTTGCACTCGGCGGATTCGTTGGCGCGATTCGAATCGCAAACGACCTGGTCCGCGGGCGCTACCTGACGCGATAACAAAAGACAAGACAGCGATCGTCCATGGCGAATGTTCACATCATCGGCACGCGGGGCGTGCCCAATCGTTACGGTGGCTTTGAGCGCCTTGTTGAGGTGCTGGCACCGTATCTGGTCACCCGAGGCCACAAGGTGACGGTGTTCTGCGAAGCCGAGTCGCATGCGGACAAAAAGCGTGCGGCGGAAGATCTCTGGCGCGGCGTGCGGCGTCGTTTCATCGAAACGACCTTCCGCGGCGCAATGCGCACTCTGCAGTACGACTGGCGGTCATTTCAAAGTGCCGAGCCGGGTTCCGTTGTGCTTGTTTTCGGCTATGGCACCGCGATCTTCCAGCTCCTGCTGAAGCTGCGACGTATCCGCCACTGCGTGAACATGGATGGCGTCGAGTGGCAGCGCGCCAAATGGGGCCTCGGCGCGCGCACGTGGCTCAAGTTCAACGAGTGGATAGCTGCCCGCCTCTCGGACGAACTCGTTGCAGATCACCCGCAGATTCAGGAGTACCTGCAACAGCGTCTGCGCGTCCCCTCGCGAATGATCGCCTACGGCGTTGAGCTGCCCGACTCGGCGGCGCCCGTCCCGGCCCACCCGCTTCTGGATCGCCTAGGCGAGGATGGTTTCTTCCTCGTTATCGCACGCCCCGAGCCTGAGAACCAAATCCATCTCATCGCCGAGGCTTACCGCGAAAGTGAACGACGGCGCCCGCTCGTGGTGATCGGAAACTTCCAGGGCAACGCCTATGGGCGGGCTCTGATGCAGCGCCACCGAGAGATCGACTTTGTGGGCGCTGTCTACGAGCACGCGGTGCTCGACGAGCTGCGTCGGCGATCGACCCTCTATTTGCACGGGCACTCCGTAGGAGGTACCAACCCCTCGCTCATCGAGGCAATGGCTGCCGGCGCGCTGACTGTCGCCCACGACAACGTTTTCAACCGCTGGGTGCTCGGCAAGGGCGGCCTCTACTTTGGGGGCGTCAGTGACCTCGGCGCCCTGTTCGACAAAGTCCCGACGCATCAGCAGCGCGAAGCCTTGGTCGCGCTGGCGCGTCAGGCATGTGCAGAACGCTTCCTGTGGGGCAAGGTCCTGGCCCACTACGAAGGCATCGTGCACGACCTGGATGTGGCGCGTTAGCCGCCAGTTCGCCATGCGCCGAGCCCGATCCTCAATGCCGGCCGACCCAGGCGCTGCGAACTCGACCCCTGCGCCATTTGCCCCGCAACAGGCCGCGACATCTCGCGCGCTCGACTGTGCGTCCATCGTTTTGGCGTTGGCCCTGATCGCGGCCGACATGCTGATACAGGAGAGCTACACGCGGCTCAACTCACCATGGGTCGTGCCTGCGGTTGTAGGCCCGCCCGTGGCGGCGATCCTCGTCTGGAGGATCGCCCGTCGGAGGGTGAAGTCGCAGGCGTCTCCGGTCCTGCGCTGGCTAACGGTGCTCACCGTTGCAAGCTTGGTCTTGTACTACGTGGGACTGGCTTCGCTGCGCATTCCGGCCGTCCCGCGGTGGCTCACGATCGTCGGCCTGCTCGTCGTCGTTTCCGGTCTGGCGGCCTGGGCCCCACGCGTCGGACGCGAACTCTGGCAACGCGCACAAGTGGCACTCTGCGTTGCGTACTTGCTTTTGATGGCTAGCGGCCCGCTGCTGGGGAGCTGGATCGCACCCGACGTGCGCTGGCCAGCCGTGGCCGACGGCGCGCCTGTCCTGCGGGAACCTGCGCGGCGCGAGTCTGTGATCTTCATCTTGCTCGACGAGTTGGGAGCGGCCGCCGCAGCACCGATGCTCAGGTCGATGGAGCAGGCATCACTGATTGTCAGTCACAAGTCGATCGAGACGGTAGGCGACATGACCGCCAAGGTCGTTCCGGAAATGTTTGTCGGCCGGCGTTTTGAAAGCGCCAAGCCTTGCAGTCCAACTGCCGTCTGCGACCGCGGCCACAGCCTCGACTTCGCCCGAATTCGTGCAGCCTACAGTGACGTCGATGTGGTCGGCTTCTACCACCCCTACTGCGCGATGCAGGGCCTGCGCTTTTGTCGCCGGGAGTCACCGCCCAACGATGTACTGGTGTTCGACCGCTGGCGTTGCGCCGCTGCGCGTAGCCTGGGTCCTCTCGCTGGCGCTGAGAGCGGATATTGCGCTGCTTTGCCGCTCACGCGGTGGCGCGCATTGGCCGACAACATCAACGCCGCCATCCACGAGGCGCCGTTTTGGTCGCGCGGCGGAATGCTATTTGCACATGTACCGCTGCCCCACCCCCCAGGCTTGACGCCCCACGGTTCGCTTGACCAGCACTATCGCGAAAACCTCGAACGCGCAAATCGCCTGGTGGCGGACATCGCCACTCGAGCTCGCGTGGCATTTGGCGAACGCGTCACCGTCGTGATCTTCTCCGACCACCCACTTCGCTACGAGCAGGCCTGCCGTTCCACCATCTATGCGCGTACTCCTTGTGCGCTCCAGGCTGAATTCAAAGACACGCGGGTGCCGCTGATAGTGGCTTCGCACCGCGTCGTCGACCTGTCCGACATCCACGACAACTCTCAGGTGTTTCGTCTTCTGGGACGTCTGGGTGACTCGACCGCACCCTGAGGCATGCCGCCCGTGCGAACTCGATCAGACGACCTCGCGCTCGAGCAACCAAAGCCGGCGTCCGCCGCCTGGCAGGTCCACGCACGATCGATCGGTGAAGCCGACCGCGCGAAGCGCATCGAGTTGCGCCAAGGCACCAAGTCCTTCCGCGGAACGGTGGTGCACCCCGCACAGCAACTGAAATTGGCGGTCGTCGTGATCGATCAGTTCAACGATCAGCCAACGCTGAGTCAGTCGATGCAGCAAACGCGCAATCTCAAGCAGCGGCACCGAACAGGCTACCGCAAGGTGATGAACAATCGCCAGTGCGAGCACCACATCGAAGCGACGGTCCAGCATCCTGTCGAGCAGGCTGGGCAATTCGGCTGACGCCCATCCCCGCCCTCCACGCAAGTCGTCGATCGCTGTCAACACCGGGTAGATGCGCGGCTGCGCGCGGTGGCGTCGATAGAGATCCTGAACCGCGTCGTGGTCGGCATCGACCGCCACGACGCTGGCGCCGCCAGCGAGCGCGAGGCTCGAAAACTCGCCGGAATTGCACCCGAGATCAAGTGCCCAAAGCGGTTTGATTTCGGCCAGCCAACGCTCGACGGTCTGGCGCTTGGCCGTCAGGGCCGCTTCGCTGTAATGCGCACGACTGCGCTCATAGTCGGCCCACCCTGGTCGCAAACGCCGCGTGGCCGGACGAGGAACGGCACCGCGCAGCATCCATGCAGCCGAAGCATGAAGGCCCGCGCGAAAGCGACGCAGGTCATCCAGTTCTGCAGTCGCAGGCGTCGGGGCTGCAACCAGTCGATGCTGCTGGTCGAGGTGACTGCGCGCCAACAACGGAAAGTAGCGAGGGTCGTAGCGGCGCCAGCCCAGCAGTTGAGAGGCGAGTTCTGGCGTGATGCCGTCTCGTCGTATCAGGAATGTCTGAGATGCCGGCATCCCACGATGTCGCGCCACCAACAGCGGCAGCACAAAGTGGCGCGCGAACTGACCGAAAGCCCACCAGCTGCGTTGCGTCAACGGCACGATCGACAGCAGGTCGCAGAGGAGCGCTTGTGTCCCGTCGAAAAGCACGTTCCAAGCCGACGCGTCCTTCAGCTCGTAGCCCGCCTCCACCGCGCTCCCAGCCAGCCCAAGGGTCAGTTCGGCAGCGTCGTACAGCTGCGCGTCACACCACTCCGAGGGATGCGTAACGAACGCGAGGCGCGGCGCTTGCACGGTGACCGCATCGACAAACTCGAAGTCAACGAGTCGGCGCTCCTGCACCCAAATCTGCGCGGTGGCCGAGTGGAGGAAGTGCGCATCCGTCAGCGGAGCGCGAAGTCGCCGAATGACGCGGTGGCTTTCGAATTCGATGGCGCCATCCGGATCTCTCATTTGCGGCGGAACCGCTCGATCAATTTCTTGATCGACTTCAAAGGGTGACTGAAGAACACGAGTAGGCCGCCGACCAGGGCAATCAGCCCTTGCCACAGCAAGATGCCAGTGCCCGGGTCCACATAAGCAAACGCCTGGGTAGGCAAGCCGACCATTAGCAGAAGGAATGCATGGCGCAACACGAAGGCTTCTCCTACGAGTTCGAATTGGCGGTTCAGGTAGGGCCCCGAGGACCGCGCCCGCTATGGCTGATGGCCAGGTTGCTTCTCCATTGTCGCCGAGCGCAGGCTCACTTTCGTCATGCAGGGGTAGTGCGACCGTCGGAGCGCGAACGCCCGACGATCTTCTGATCGAGAGCGACCACGACCCCTGGGGCACACTCGTTCATGCAGTCACGCCGGCGGAGTAGCTTAGGAACCACTGCTCGCCGATGGTCACCCTGGTGGTATAAGACCGCCCGCCCAATGAGAGACCAGCTAACTTCACCGCGAGCGCCAGCAGGCGACGCCAACAAGATGAGTCCTGATGCAGCTGTCCAAGAATGTGAATCGGTTGATGAACTACGCGCTTCGTCGCGCCGGCTACCAGTTGCTCCCGACCCGGCGCCCCGAAGTTGCAGATGACGGTGCGCTGCCCTCGGGTGCAGCGGAATTCCTGCGCGCCAGCAACCCGCGCCTGACGCAGCTTGAGCGTGAATATGCGCGCTTTGATCGGCGAGTTACCGAGAGCGTGCAATGGAAATCGCACACCGTGCGGGGCCACGATCTGAAGTTCTTCCGTGGCGACAACGCCTTCGTATGGCAGGTCCAGGGCGGTGATCGCGAAGTCAACTACGCCATCAGCACGCGCTACATCGAGTCCATTGACCGGCGCGGTCTGCTCAGCCTGCTGCAAGAGGACGGCTCGTTCGGCGCACATGTCTTCAACTTCGGCGACCGCAAAGTCAGTCGCGACCTGCTCGACTCCGTCGCGGAGATCTATTTCCTTGACCGACACCTTGGCATCATCGACCGGCCCGAGTTCAGCGTGCTCGACATCGGCGCCGGCTATGGTCGCATGGCACATCGCGTCGTGACTGCGCTGCCGAACGTCAAACGCTATCTGTGCACCGACGCGATTCCGGTGTCGACGTTCCTGTCCGAATACCATCTCAAGTACCGAGGCATCGAGCACAAGGCAAGGGTGGTCCCAGTAACCAAGATCGAATCGGAGCTGAAGGACGGGCCAACCGACGTGGCGATCAACATTCACAGTTTCTCGGAGTGCAAGGTCGATGCGGTGGCGTGGTGGCTGCGCCTGTTGCGCGACGGCGGCATCAAGAACCTGATGGTCGTCCCGAACGCCATGGATCACGGCGGCACCAAGCTGTTGAACAGTACCCGAGACGATCTGGCGCCGCTGTTCGAGGCCCACGGTTTCGAACTTGTCGCGAGAGACCCGAAGTATGTCGACCCATTCGCGCAGCGGTATGGCGTGCAGTCCACCTACCATTACCTTTTCGCAGCCCGATAACGGCCCGCCGCGGGCTCGCAGCTCGTCGAGCGACACGCTCCGCGACTCAAGCCGGGCCACCCGCAACGCGGCCACCGCCGCGCCGGGGATGGTCACGAAGTAGCGAACAATGTCCCGGAGCGTTGTCGTCACCGCGCCCGCATTCACTCCAGCAGCATCGCCGCCTCGCCCACCGGCACCACATCCACCTTCTCTGCAAGGCCATAGCGGCGCTGCACCGGCGCTACCACCCAGGCGCGGTCGAGTTGCAAGTCTTGCGCTGCTTGCCAGAACCCCTTGGCCGGCTTGGGTGCGGCGGAGAACTTGATCTCGACACCGATCTTGCGGGAGCGGTGTTCGATCACGAGGTCGATCTCGGCGCCTGCGGCTGTGCGGTAGAAGCCCATCTGCGCGTCGGCGGGCAGTTGGGCGGCAATCTGTTCGACCACGAAGCCCTCCCAGGAGTTGCCGGCGATGGGGTGGCCTTGCAGGTTTTGCACGCTTGACAGGCCGAGCAGCGCATGCAGCAGCCCGCTGTCGCGCAGGTACACCTTGGGCGACTTGACCAGGCGCTTGCCGACGTTGGCCAGATGGGGCTGGAGGCGGCGCACCATCATCGTGTCGGCCAGCACGTCCAGGTAACGGGCAACGGTGGTGTGCGAAGCACCGCCAAGCGAGAGGCCCAGTTGCGAGGCATTGAAGAACTGCGCTTGCAGGTGCGCCAGCATGGTCCAGAAGCGCCGCAGCGTTTCGGCAGGCACCCGGACCCCCATGCCCGGCAGGTCGCGCTGCAGGAACGTGCGTATGAAGTCTTGCCGCCAGGCGTAAGACGTTTCGTCGTCGGGCGCCAGGTGGCTGAGCGGGTAGCCGCCACGCAGCCACAGCGACTGCAGGCCCGCGGCTTCCAGGCGCAGTTCGGTCGCCAGCAAGGGGGTGAGTTCGGCGTAGGACACGCGGCCCGCCAGCGACTCGCCCGACTGACGCAGCAACTCGCCCGAAGCCGAGCCCAGCAGCAGGAACCGCCCGGGGCGGCGGTGCGCGTCAATCTCCGGCCGCAGCGCGGCAAACAGCCGCGGCAGGTGCTGTACCAGCGCCTGCAGTTGGCGTTGCAGCATCATTGCACTTTGATCGGCTGGTGATCAATTTGCAATGATCATGGGCGCGCGGAAGGCGCCTGCCTTTCCCGGCCTCGGCCCCGCTCGCGCGCCAAGCCTTACAGGCCCGGCTCTGCCGCCACCGCCGGTGCCGTTACCGCGCGGTACTCCGGCACCAACTCCGCCAGCGCCAGCCGCACCACCGCGTCGTCCTTGCCCGTGCCGGCCGGTGCCGTCGCCGCCGCGAGCAGCTCGTCGAGCCTGACCCCGCGCGCCTCCAGCCGCGCCACCCGCAACGCCGCCACCGCCGTCGGCAGCGTGGTATCCCCATCCGCCAGCAGCTCCTCGAACAGCTTCTCCCCCGCCCGCAAGCCGGAGAACTCGATGCCGATCTCGTCTTCGCGGTGCCCGGCCAGGCGTATCAACTGCCGCGCCAGGTCGACGATGCGCACCGGCTCGCCCATGTCGAGCACCAGTACCTGGCCGCTCTCGCCGATCGCCGCGGCTTGCAGCACCAGGCGCGCGGCTTCGGGGATGGTCATGAAGTAGCGAATGATGTCGGGGTGGGTCACCGTCACCGGGCCGCCGCGGGCAATCTGCTCCTTGAACTTGGGGATCACGCTGCCGCTGGAACCGAGCACGTTGCCGAAGCGCACTGCCATGAACTTGGTGCCCGCGTGTTCGGCGGCGAGTGCCGAGACCACCATCTCCGCAGCGCGTTTGGTGGCCCCCATCACGTTGGTGGGGTTCACCGCCTTGTCGGTGCTGATCAGCACAAAGCGCTCGCAATGCGCCTCGGCGGCAGCGAG
Organism: Burkholderiales bacterium; assembly: GCA_031404155.1. Classification (GTDB taxonomy): domain Bacteria; phylum Pseudomonadota; class Gammaproteobacteria; order Burkholderiales; family Burkholderiaceae_C; genus JANNGZ01. Next base: position 11,627 of record JANNGZ010000468.1, on the reverse strand, counting down.
TGCGGCGTGGTAGGTGCCAAGGGTGTTGTTGCGCAGGCAGGCCCAGGCGTTGCTCTCCTCCATCAGCGGCACATGTTTGTAGGCCGCGGCGTGGAAGACGACTTGCGGCGGGTGCTGCGCGAAGCTGCGGCGCAGGTGCTCCAGGTCTTTCACGTCGACGATCAGGTTCACCAGCGGCAGCTGCGGGAATCGCTCGCTCAGGTCCTGCTCAATGGTGTAGAGGTTAAATTCGCTGAGCTCCATGAGCACCAGCTTGGCCGGGCCGTAGCGCGCCACCTGGCGGCACAGCTCGCTGCCGATGCTGCCGCCGGCGCCGGTGATCAACACGGTTTTGCCGCGCAGGCATTCGCCGATGCCCGCCTCGTCCAGCTGCACCGGCTCACGCCCGAGCAGGTCGTCGGGTTCGATGTCGCGCACCCGGTTCACCGCGCTGCCCGCGCGCAACTCGTCGGCACTCGGCACGGTGAGCACCGGCAGCCCGGTGGACGCGGCGAGTTCGAAGAGCTGTTTGCGCTCGGCCCCGCGCAATGAGGGCAGCGCGATCACCAGGTGCGTCGCGGCGCCGCGCACCGCCTTGTCTTGCACCATGCGCAAGGGCCCGAGCACCGGCACACCAGAGATGCGCGCGCCGTGTTTGGTGGTGTCGTCGTCGAGCAAGCCGAGCACCGTCCAGCCCTGTTGGTGGATGCCGGCCAGCAGCAGCCGCGCCGCTTCGCCGGCACCGAGCACCAGCGCGCGGCGGATCTCGGCGTCGCCGCCGGTGATCTGCCGCCGCGCATGTTCGTAGAGCATGCGGTAGGCGATGCGCACCACGCACACGCCCATCAGCGCCACCACCGGGTGCAGCGCCAGCACCGCGCGCGGCACCTTGCCCAGGCCCAGTGCCATCACGATGGCGGCACTCGCCACGCCGGCCAGCGCGCAGGCAAACGTGAGCCGGCGCACATCACCAAAACCGGAGAAGCGCCACATACCCTGCGGCACCCGCATCACCGCGAAGGTGATGAGGTATGCGGCGATCACGCCGAACATCACCCAGATGTCGTACCCCGGCCGCGCCGACAGCCAGCGCTCGAAGCCGAGGCGGAACAGGTAGGTGATGTTCCAGCAGGCCGCAATCACCAGGCCGTCGATCAGCAGCGAGAGCAACTCGCGGTGAGGGCGCAGGCGGGCAAGGAAGTGGTCCAGCTTGTGCCACACGGTCAGGCGTGGCGCGGCGGCGATGTTGTCGGCTTGCATCGTCATACCCGCGTCGTCATGCCGGGCGTGAACCGAAGAGCCGGCCCCAGAGCAGCGCCAGCGTGCGGCCGAGCACCACCAGGTCGGTGGCCAGCGTGGCCTGTTCGGCATAGGCGGCCGCGGCGCGCAGCTTGCGCGGCATCAGCACCTCGACATATTCACGCTCGGGGTCGGCCGCGCGGGCGAGCAGCGCGCTCTCGTCGGCGAAGGCCAGAGACACCGGGTCGGTGATGCCGGGCCGCACCGCGAGCACCTTGCTGCGCAGATCCGGCGGGTACAGCGCCACGTACTGCGGCACCTCGGGCCGCGGGCCGACCAGGCTCATGCTGCCGGCAAGCACGTCGAGCAACTGCGGCAATTCGTCGAGCTTGGCGCGGCGCAGGAAGGCGCCGACGCGTGTGATGCGGGCATCGTGGCCCACCGTGATCTGCGGGCCGTTCAGCGCCGCGCCGGCCACCATGGTGCGGAACTTGTGGATTGCAAACAGCTTGCCGTGGCGGCCCACCCGCTGCTGGCGGAAGAACACCGGGCCGGGTGAGTCGAGCTTGATCGCCAGTGCCACCAGCACGCCCAGCGGCGCGAGCAGCAGGCAGGCGGCGGCGGCCACCACCAGGTCGAAGAGCCGCTTGATCACGGGCGCTTGGTCATGGGTTGTCGGCGCGTCACGGCGCGTCACGACGCGTGAGGGGCCCGCATGGGCGGGTCAGACACAAGCGCGCCGCGCACTGCGGCGGCCACGCGGTCCACGTCCGCGTTGCTCATGCGGGTGTACAGCGGCAGGCTCACCGCCCGCTCGTAGGCCTGCTGGCTGGCCGGGAACATCGCCGCGTCGAGCGCATAACGCTCGCGCCAGTACGGGTGCAGGTGCAAAGGGATGTAGTGCACGCTGCAGCCGATGCCGGCGGCATACAGGCGCTCGATGAAGGTGTTGCGCTCGACACCGGCGGCGTCCCCGAGACGCAGCGAGTAGAGGTGCCAGGCGTGCATCTCACCTGCCGGCGCCGCGGGCGGCGTGACCAGCGGCAGGCCCGCAAACGCCGCGTCGTAGCGTGCCGCGATCTCTGCGCGGCGCTGCTGGAACGCCCGCGCCTTCTTCAGCTGGTGCAGACCCATCGCCGCGGCAATGTCGGTGAGGTTGTACTTGAAGCCCGGCGCGACGATTTGATAGGCCCAGCTCGGCACCGTGGCGGTGAAGCGGTCGAACGCGTCGCGGCTCATGCCGTGCAGGCGCATCGTGCGCGCACGCTGCGCCAGGGCCGGGTTGCGCGTGACCAGCATGCCGCCCTCGCCGGTGGTGATCGTCTTGTTGGCGTAGAAGCTGAACACCGTGGCGTCGCTGCCCAGCGTGCCCACGAGCTGGCCGCCGCAGGTGGTGGGCAGCGCGTGCGCCGCGTCCTCCACCACCTTCAGGCCATGCCGCCGCGCGATGTCCAGCAGTGCCGGCATGTCGGCCGCCAGGCCGCCGTAGTGCACCGGCAGGATGCACCTGGTGCGCGGCGTGACTGCCGCCGCCACCGCCGCCGCGCTGATGTTCAGCGTGGCGGGGTCGATATCCACCAGCTTCACGTCCGCACCCAGGTAGCGCACCACCTCGGTGGTGGCGGTGAAGGTGTGCGTGGTGGTGATCACCTCGTCGCCCGGCCCGATGCCCAGTGCTTCGAGCGCCAGGTGCAGGCCCGCGGTGGCCGAATTCACCGCGATGCTCTCGAGCGACGGGTCGCCGAGGAAGGCGCTGAAGTCGGTCTCGAAACGCTTGGCCTTGGGGCCGGTGGTCAACCAGCCCGAGCGCAACGTGTCCACCACTTCGGCGATCTCTTCTTCGCCGATGTCGGGCAGGGCGAAGGGGAGGAAGGGCAACTCGCTCATCGGGGCTTCTCGATCCAGGCCAGCACATGGGTGCGCAATGGCGGCAGTGCGTTGAACAGGGGGTACAGCGACGGATGAATGCGGCACACCGCGCGTGCGATCGGTGGCGCCAGGGTCACACGCTGCATTGTGAAGTGCCCTTGCGGAAACAGCGCGCGAATGGCACCCACCGGCACGCCGCGCACGTCCGGGTTGCGTGGGTTGTTCACGGTGAAGTCGTACCAGAGCACGCCGCCGCCGGGCTTGACCCAGCGCCACATCGCGGCGGCGAGCGCTGCCCGCGTGTCGGCCTGAAGCAGCGAGGTGAAGACGGTGGACTGCAGCACCAGGTCGATGCTGCCGGCAGCGATCTCGGCGTGCGTGGCGTCGCCACGCATCAGCGCGAGTGCGGGCGGCAGCGTGTGCCGCGCCAGCTCGAAGCGGTCTTCGAGCAACTCGATGCCCAGCAGATGCTCGGGCGCGAAGCCGACACGCAGCAACTCCAGCAGGTTGCCCCCCGAGCCGCAGCCCACCTCCACCACGCGCTTGGTCGACAGGTCGGCCCAAGCCAGGCGGGCGAACAGCTTGAGCATGGCGCGCTGGCGTTCCTGCACGGTTTGCCAGACATCGGGCTTGAGCAGGCTGTAGCGGTCGGCTGCGCCGCGGCGCGAATAGCGCGCGGCCATCGCGTCGACATCGCCCGGCTCGTCGTATTTGGTGTTTGTCATGACCGTGCCGCACCTTGCACCGCCTGCAGAAAGCGGCGCGCCAGCACATCGTAGGCGTGATGCTCGCGCACGAAGGCGCGCCCGCGCTCACCCATCACGCGGCGCTCCTCCGCACCCAAGGCCAGCAGCGTGCGGATGCCAGCCGCCACCGCGGACGGATCCTGCGGCGGCACGCTCAAGCCGCAACCGGCCTCGGCCACCGGGTCGTTGCCCGCGTCCACCGAATGAAGTACCACGCAGCCGGCCATCATGTAGTCCATCAACTTGTTCGGCGCGATGCCAAAGCGGTAGATCGGCACCCGCTGCCAGCCGATGTAGGCCACGTCGATCCGCGACAGGAACGACGGCACCTGGCATTTCGGGATCGGTGGCAGCAGGCTCACATTCGCAAGCCCTTGCGCTTGAATTCGTTGAGCCAGTCGTTCGCGCTCATGCCCGTCGCCCACCAGCACGAAGTGCAGCTTTTCGCCGCTCAACAGCTTGGCCGCATCAAGCAGGCCGTCCAGTGCATTGGGCAGGCCCATCGAACCGGCGTAGCCGACCACCGCTTCACCAGCCTCACGCGATCGGGCGATGCACTTGGCCACGTCGCCACGCAGCGTTTCGGGCTCCAGCGCCCACTCGTCGGTGCTGATGCCGTTGGGCACGATGGCGAGTTTGCGCAGATCCAGGCCGCGGCCGGCCAGATGCTGGTGCACCTTGGGCAGCATCGACACCACGCAGTCGGCGTCGCGGCAGGCCGCATCCTCGGCGGCTTGGCACAGCAGCGCAAAGGGATGCCAGCGCGGCATGCCCGAAAGCTCGATCGGCGACAGCGGCCACAGGTCGTGCAGCTCCCACACCAGCGTGGCGCGCGCCCGCCGCGCGATGCGCCGCGCGACCCAGATGTCCATCGGGTAGGTGCTCGACGCGATCACCACGTCGGGCTTGAACTCGCGCGCGAGCTGCGCCGCGCCGGCCCACAGTTGCCGCAGGAAGGCGACGATGTTCTTCATCCGCCCGAGGCCGTTTCCGGAATACCTGGGCGTGGGCAGCCAGCGGTACGCGATGCCGTCGATCTCCTCGTCGATTGGCGCGTCGGTCGCCCGCTCAGCCATCGCGGGCTGCCGCGTGCGCACATGCGAAAAACTCGCGGCCATCACCCGAACCCGATGCCCCATGCGCACCCATTCGCGCGCCAGGTAGTACGGCCGGTACTCCATGCCGAGGGCGGGGCTGCCGGCGTAGTGGTTCAGCAGCAGGATGTTCACACCGCGAGGTCGGCGCGCAGGCGCTGCACGATGCGTTGCGCGGCGTCGCCGCGGCCATAGGGTTGCACCGGCGCACCCTGGCTGCCGATCGCCGCGTGCATCGCGGCCACCACCGAGGCCACGCTGGTGGGTGGTGCGACGCGGTTCCAGCCGGCATCAACCAGTTCGACCCACTCGGTCTCGTCGCGCAGCGTGACGCAGGGCACCCGATGGAAGTAGGCCTCCTTCTGCACGCCGCCGGAGTCGGTGGCGATCAGCGCGGCATCGCGCTCCAGCCGCACCATGTCGAGGTAGCCCAGCGGGTCGATCACATCCACGCCCTGGAGAGTTCGGCCCTGCGCGGCCAAGCGCAATCGCGTGCGCGGATGCATCGGCCATACCACCCGCAGGCGCCGCGCAAGCTGCTCGAACGCTTCGACGATGACCGCGAGCCTGCCCGCATCGTCGGTGTTCTCGGCGCGGTGAACCGTGGCCAGCGCGTACGCGCCCGCTTGCAGCCCGAGCGCCGCGATCGCGCCACCCGCGTCGCCAGCCCGCGCCCCGTGATGCAGGGCCACGTCGAACATCACGTCGCCGACCGGCACGATGCGCTCCGCCGGCGTTCCTTCGCGCAGCAAATGCGCGGCAGCGCCCTCGGTCGGCGTGAACAGCCAAAGTGCGATGCGGTCGGTGAGGATGCGGTTGATCTCCTCGGGCATCGCCAGGTTGAACGAGCGCAAGCCCGCTTCGACATGCGCCACCGGGATGTGCAGCTTGACCGCGGCCAGCGCGCCGGCGAGCGTGGAGTTGGTGTCGCCGTACACCAGCACCGCGGCCGGCTCTTCGGCCAGCAGCACGCGCTCGACCTCGGCGAGCATGCGGCCGGTCATCTCGCCGTGCCGCCCGCCATGAATATCGAGCCGGTGCGCTGGCGGCGCCATGCCCAGTTCGGCGAAGAACACCTCGGACATGTTGGCGTCGAAATGCTGCCCGGTATGCACCAGTACCTCGGTCAGGCCGCCGCCCTGCGTGGCGATGGCGTGCGAGACCACGCTGGCCTTGATGAACTGGGGCCGCGCGCCGAGCACAGTGACGATCTTTTTCACGCCAGCACCTCGCGATACAGGGCGGTGAGCTTGCGCTCCTCGTGGGCCCAGTGGTAGCGCTCGCGCACCGCCGCGCGGCCGCGTTCGCCCATCGCTCGCGCCGCCGCCGGGTCGGCCAACAGGTCGCCGATCAAGCGCGCGATCGCGAGCGCATCGAGCGGGTTGGCACAACGCCCCGCGCCAGAATCGGCGAGCAACTCGCGCCAAAGCGGGAAGTCCGATGCCAGCACCGGCAGGCCCGCTGACATGTACTCGAACATCTTGTTCGGCTGCGCGTCGACATGGTTCGGCTCGGGATGGAAGAAGATCAGCCCGGCGCGCGCGCCGGCCATGATCTCGCGCACCTGTTCACGCGACACCAGGCCGCGGTAGTCCACGTTTCGCCAGCCGGGAAGCGCACGCAACAGTGCCTCGGTCTTCGCGTTCTCGAACTTGCCCGCGAGGATCAGCGTTGCATCGACATGCTCGAATGCGCCAATCATTTCCACCGCGCCGCGGATGATGCCGATGCCGCCGACATAACAAACCGCGCGACCGGACGTCGCCGCGGCACCCTCGCCGGCCAGCTCGCGCTGGAGTGGGTAGTTGTTGATGTCGACGCTGCGTGGGTTCAGGGCGCGAAAGCGCCGCGCGATATGTGGTGTGGCCGTCACCACCGCCGCGAAGCGCCGTGCCGCGAATTCTTCCAGCCGCTCGAAGACCGCCGCCACGGCGCAGCGCAGTCCGGGCCGAATCCAGAACTTGCTCAGCACCGCACGCGGCACGTCTTCATGCGCGTCGTAGACCACGGCCGCGCCACCGCGGCGCAATAGCAGCGCCACCGGAATCAGCTCGGGGTCGTGGAAGTGATAGAGCCGCGCCTTGAGGCTACGCGCCGCGCGCCACATGCGCCAGGGTTGCAGCGCGATGCGGCGCGCACGGCCGGCAACGCTCCCGATGTCGTGGATCACCACGCCGTCGCGGCGCTCGGGGCCCTTGCCATCGGCCACCAGCAGGTGCACCTCGTATCCGGCTGCGGCCAGGCCGACACATTCCTTGTGGAAGATGCGCACATCGTCGCGCGGGTGCGCGGTGCTCAGGTGCACCACTCGCTCGCAAGGAAACGAAGGGCCGCTTCCGAGTCCCTTGTCCCCCTCGGGAGGCAGACGCCGTGGAGCGGCGGCCTGGGGGCCTTCACGAATAGACATTCACCCTCCGCCCCAGCACACGCTCCACCACGGCCTGCACCCGCTTGAGCCGCCGGTAGCGCCCTGCCCAGGTGGGGAAGTCGGTGTAGTGGCGCGGCGGCTCGCTGATGAAGGCGTCGAACTGAGCCCGCGTGATGCGCAGCTTCTTGCAGAAGTAGGCGATGTCAATCTCCAGCTCCTGCGCGTCGTAGAGCGGCTTGGCCAGTTCGGCCAGCGCCTGCGCGCGCGTCGTCTGGCCGGAGACGATCAGGCTGGACAGGTGCGGCCGCCGTTTGTCGTAGCCGAACTTCAGCGGCAGGTAGTGGTTCTGGAACAGCTTGGTGAACAGCGACTCGCCATGTTTGCGCCCGTACGAGCGCCAGCCGATCGAGGCTTGGAGCTCGGCCACCGCGGCAGACTTGTCGTAGGGCATGTAGTTCAGTGGCCGTACGGTCCGCATCTTCTTCACGAACGGATACCAGAGGTAGGCCTGGAAAAAGCTCACCGTGCGGTAGGCCTTGAGCGGGCGCTCGCCGAATCGTTTATGGATCGCCTTGAGGTTGATCGCGTCCATCGCGCTGCCGTGCCAGGCCTTGGGGAAGATGCCCTCGGTGGCCAGGTTGCCGCCGCTCAGGATGGTGCGAATGCGGTTGCGCGTGGCGAAGTGGTAGAGGCTGGCGAAGAAGATGTGGTCTTGCGGCACGTCCTGATTGGCGATGCCGGCGCGCAGGTAGGCCAGGTGCAGGTCGCGCATCTCTTCCCAGTCGACCACATGGGTATGCAAGTCGAAGTTGCAGTGTTTGACGATCGCCTCGATGTTGGCCACCGCAAGCTCGCTGTTCCAGCCCGCGTCCACATGCACGACCAACGGGCGCAGGCCCCAGTCGCGCATCTTGATCGCGAGGTAGGAGCTGTCGATGCCGCCCGACAGGCCGAGGATGCAGTCGTAGTCGCGCCCTCGCCCTTCATTGCGAATTTGTTCGGCCAATGCGGCCCAGCGCAGCCTGCCTTCGTCGTTGGGGAACCAATGCCGGCGGGTCACGGTGTCGAACTCGTGGCAGTGATTGCACACGCCCGCGGCGTCGAAGCGGATCTCCGGGTCGCTGGTGTCCATCACGCAGCGCGTGCAGGCCTGGGTCGGTGGGTTCACTGCCATTGGAGTTCGGCGGCACTCGGGTAGTTGATCAGCACGGCGCGGTGTTTGCCGTGGAAGACGAAGAGGCTTCCGGCTGCGACCGCGGACGCGCCGGCTTCCTGCACCGCTTGGCGCAGGTGTTCGACCGAACCCGCGCCGCCGCAGGCCACGACCGGCACGTTGACCAGGCCCGTCAGCCTGCGGATCAGGTCGAGGTCGAAACCGGCCATGGTGCCGTCGCGGTCGATGTTGTTGACCAGAAGCTCGCCGGCACCGGACGCGACAAGCGCCTGCACATGGGCGTCCAGCGCCAGCCCGGTCTCCACGGTGCCCGAGCGCGCCATCACACGCCAGCCGCCGAGCAGCGGCTTGCGTACGTCCACCGCGCCCATCACCGCCTGGCTGCCAAACACGTCGGCCGCAGCGCGGATCACCTCGGTGGACGTGCACGCCGCCGAATTGATGACCACCTTCTCCACACCCGAGCGGATCAGGCGGCGCACCTGCTCGAGCGTGCGGATGCCACCGCCGTAGGCCACTGGCATGAAACACTCGCCTGCGATTTCGGCGACCAGCTCGTAGTTCGGCTCGCGCTGTTCGCGCGAGGCATCGATGTCGAGCAGCACCAGTTCGTCGACCTCCTTCTCGCTGAAGATACGCACCGCGTTGACCGGGTCGCCGATGTACACCGGCTCCTTGAAGCGGCGTGTCTTCACCAGGCCGTGGCCGCGCAGCAGCAGGCAGGGAATGACGCGGGTGCGCAGCATCAGGGGATCGATGCGAAATTGCCGAGCAGCCGCTTGCCAAAGCGGTGGCTCTTCTCGGGGTGGAACTGCACACCGCTGATACTGCCGCGCGCGACGGCGGCGGCAAACCGGGTGCCGTATTCGGCGCTCAGCAGCACGTCCGCGGCATCGGCCGGCTCGATCAGGTAGCTGTGCACGAAGTAGAAACGCGAGGGCGGCTCCAGGCCCTGCGCCAGCGGGTGGCGGGGCTGCTCGATGCGCACGTCGTTCCAGCCCATGTGCGGCACGCGCAGCCCGGGCAGGTTGGGGAAGCGGCGCACCCGCAGGTCCATCCAGCCCAGGCCGCGCTCGCCTCCCTCCTCGCTGCCGTGCCCGAGCATCTGCGCGCCGACGCAGATGCCGAGCAGCGGCGTGTGTTGGCGCAGCACCTTGTGTTCGAGCAAGGGCACCAGGCCGCTCGCGCGCAGGTTGCGCATGCAGGCGTCGAACGCGCCGTTGCCGGGCAAGATGATCCTGTCCGCCTGTTCGATGCGCGCCGGGTCGGCGGTGATCTCGCTGTCCGCGCCCAGGCGTTGCAGCATGTTGGCCACTGCGGCGAGGTTGCCGATGTCGTAGTCGACGATCGCGATCACGCCCGCACTCCGCGGCTGTAGCGGTACGACAGCCAAAGGTAAACCGCGTACATCGCGCTGTAGCCGGCGCTGTAAGCCAGCAGCGCGGAAGAAGCGCTCGACGGCAGCCAGAGCGTGGCCAAGGTCAGCGCTAGCAGGCCGCATTGCCACAGCAGGTCGACATGCTGCTTGCCGGCAACATAGAACAGGTAGCTCAGCGGGCTGGCCACGAAGCGCAGCGCGAACAGCGGCAACAACCACAACGCAATCGTGCCCGACAGGCGCCAGCGCTCGCCGAAGGCCAGCGCGAACAGCGGCTCGGCGAACAGCGCCACCGGCACCGCCGCGGCCAGCGAGCCGAGCGCGAGCACCTTGAAGGTTCGGTCGAAGTCCTCGCGGCAGTGGCCCTGGGCACGCCAGCTTGCCGCGCTGCGGCGCCGGAACACGTCGAGCACCGAGGAGCCGAGCAAGGCGATCGGCACCGCCAGCACACGCAGCGTGAGCGCGAGCAAGCCGGCCATCTCGGCGCCAAAGCGGCTGCCGATGATGAGCAACGGGAGCTGCGCGGCGGCGCTGTTCACGCTGTCGGCCGGCAAGGAGAGCATCGGAAAGCGCCGCCGCCGCGACCAGAACGAGCGCACCTCTGCACGCAGCGCAGCGCCGGACCCCATGTCCGCCCGCCTCAACGGCAGTGCCTGCCACGCGAGCAGAAGGCCGAGCACCAAGCCCACCAGGTGGGCACCGGCCAGCGCCGGCGCCGACGGCCACCACACGCCCGCCAGCACCTGCGCGCCAGTGACCGCTGCGGCCTGCCCAACGCGAAGTCGCGACAGATCCCCCAGCCGACCGTCGGCCGCCGCCCACGACTGCCAGGTTTGTGCGGCGGCGATGGCCATGGCGGTAGGCACGAGCAGCCACCACAGCGCCGCCGGCACGTCGTCGAAGCCACCCGCCAGTGCGAGCACCGCGGCCAGGGCGGCCAGCGGCCATGCCAGGATCAGCACAACGACCAGCGTAGCAACAGCGGCAACGCGGCGCGGCGCGCCCTCGGGCTCCAGCGCCAGCGCAAGTTCGAAGCGGCCGCTCAGCGCCACCGCGGCAAGATGCGCCCCGCCGAGCCAGGCCGCGAACATGCCGAACTCGGCCGGTGCGTACAGCCGTGCAATCAACAACGAGCCGGCAAGCGGGATGGCCTGCGCCAGCGCGGTACCCGCGAGCACGGTGCCCACCTGGCGCCAGAAGACGTCGGCCGACCGGCTCATCAGCGAGGCGCCAGCGGGGCAGAAAAAACTCGTGGTGGCACCGGCCATGTCTGCAATTTCAGCTCCGCGTCTCGAACGCATGCGCGCGCCGCTCAGTGGTGGGTCCTTGGGGGCAGATGTCGGGTGAGTTTCGAGCGCCGGGGCCGCGGCGCCCTCCGCGAACGCCAGGCGGCGCCGGTGGAGCGCGTTGCCCGTACCCGGCGCCAGCCAGACAGCCGCGCGATTATCGGCCCTGGGTCGGCAGGCTCGGCCAGCGCTGCGCCAACGCCGGCGCCAGCGAGCGTGCGAAGCTGGCGCTCAGGTGGTTGTCGTCGCGGTAGACCACGAGGGCCTGCGACGGCAGGTACACCGGGCAGCTTTCGGCGCGGCATATGTTGTCGGCGAAGTCCCACAGGGGCACACCCGCCACGGACGCGGCGCGTACATCCAGCGGCGCCGCGGCAGTCGCGTCGCGCCGCGTGCGTTCACACCGTCGCGGGTCGGGGCTGGCATAGAGACATTCGATGACATCTCCGCGCGGCCGCGGCGTGTCACGAATGACAACCACCATGGTGCCGCTG
>JANNGZ010000467.1:0-3422 GCA_031404155.1 Burkholderiales bacterium | reverse complement strand
CACACGCGGCAGGTAGCGTTCGCGCTGCTCCGCGCTGCCGGCCAGGCTGATCGCGCCCGAGCCCAGGCCCTGCATCGCAAAAGCAAAGTCGGCCAGGCCGCTGTACCGCGCCAAGGTTTCGCGGACCAGGCAGACCGCGCGGGTGTCGATCCTGTCGCCGACCGCGTGAGCCAACCAACCGGCAGCACCGAGCGAGCGCACCAGGGCGATGCACTCGGCATCGACATCCTCATGAGCAAATGTCGCTTGGCTACTTTGCTCATCCCCCTCGGGGGGCGGACGACGTATGTCGTCGGCCTGGGGGTGCTCTCCACGGGCCTGCGCCAGATGCGCGCCCGCCCAGGCATCGAGTTCACGGGCCAGCGTGCGGTGCCGGTCCTCGAAGAAGGGCCAGGCCAGGTACGCGGTGTCGGCCATCGTCAGTTCCCCTCGAACACCGGTTTGCCCTTCGCGACAAAGGCCTCGTAGGCGCGGGTGAAGTCCTGGGTCAGCATGCAGATCGTCTGTGCCTGCGCTTCGGCCTCGATCGCCTGCTCGATCGTCATCGCCCATTCCTGATGCAGCATCGTCTTGGTGATGCCGTTGGCAAAGGTCGGGCCCGCGGCGAGGTCGCGTGCCAGCGCGGTGGTCTCATCGAGCAAGGCGTCGGGTTCACACAGCCGGTTGAAGAAGCCCCAGCGCTCGGCCTCCACACCCGCCAGCGCGCGGCCGGTGTAGAGCCATTCGCTGGCGCGGCCCTGGCCGACGATGCGCGGCAGCATCGCGCAGGCGCCCATGTCGCAGCCGGCCAGGCCGACGCGGTTGAACAAAAACGCGGTCTTGCTGCGCGCTGTGCCCAGGCGCATGTCCGAGGCCATCGCGACGATCGCGCCGGCGCCGGCGCAGACCCCGTCCACCGCGGCAATCACCGGCTGCGGGCAGAGGCGCATCGCTTTCACCAAATCGCCGGTCATGCGGGTGAACATCAGCAGCTCCGGCGCTTTCAGCTTGACCAGCGGGCCGATGATCTCGTGCACGTCGCCGCCCGAGCAGAAGTTGCCGCCGGCGCCGCTGACCACCACCACATGCACGTCGGTGGCGTGTTTGAGCTGGCCGAAGAGGTCGCGCAACTCGGCGTAACTCTCGAAGGTGAGCGGGTTCTTGCGCTCGGGTCGGTTGAGGGTGACGAAGCCGACGCCGCCGTCGACGCGCCAGCCGAAGTTGCGGGCGGCGTAGCCGCCGAGGGTGCTGCGGTTGCCCGCGGCCAGGCCGGGGTCGATGCGGTCAACCGGGCGGTCGTCGGGGTTCGTGTCGGTGCTCATTGGGGGTTCTCCTCGTTCTGGTCGAGCTGCACCCGTTGTGCTCGGAACATTTCCACCCGCAACTGGCCCAGCGTCTGGTGCAGGTGGTGCATCGCCTTGTCGTCCAGGCCGGCAAACAACTCGAGAATCCAGACCTCGTGTTCGCGTGCCATGGCCTCGAAGGCGCGCCGCCCCTTGGGCGTGAGCTTCACCAGCCAGGCGCGGCGGTCGGCTTCGTCGCCCACCCGCTGCACCAGCGCGTCCCGCGCCAGCTCGTCGGTGAGGCCGGTGACATTGCCGCCGGTGACCATCAGGCAACGCGACAGCTCACCCATCTTCACGCCGCCACGGTGGCGGTACAACTGCGCCATGTAGTCGAAGCGGGCGAGCGAGATGCCGAAGCGCGCCCGCAGCCGGCGCCGGATTTCGCTTTCGATTTGCGTGGTGCTGCTCAGCATCCGCAGCCACAGTTTCAGCGCCGCATGGTCGTCGCGCTGCACACGCGACTCGTGGCCGAGCCCTTGAGCTTCGTGCAGCAGGGCGTGGCTCAGGTCGGACTTCAAGTCAAACCCCCTGCTCGCGGTTGGCCTGCTCGACCGCCGACAGGCCCGCCGTCTGCGCCGCAGCCGCTTTCTCGCGCTCCAGGTTGCGCTCGAGCTGAGTCTTGGCGGCCCGGTACTGGACCGGCCACTGCAAATCCATGTAGCCGATCTTGGCGGCTTCGAGCAGCGTCCACGACGGGTTGGCGAGATGCGGCCGCGCGATCGCGCAGAGGTCGGCGCGGCCGGCCGCGATGATGCTGTTGACATGGTCGGCCTCCGAAATCGCGCCTACCGCAATCGTCGCAATGCCGGCCTCGTTGCGGATGCGGTCGGCAAACGGCGTCTGGTACATGCGCCCGTACACCGGCTGCTGCGCCTTGCTCACCTGGCCCGACGAACAGTCGATCATGTCGGCACCCGCGGCCTTGAAGGCGCGGCCGATCAGCACCGCGTCGTCGGGCGTGATGCCGCCTTCCACCCAGTCGTGCGCCGAAATGCGCACCGAGATCGGCAAGCCTTGCGGCCAGACCTCGCGCACCGCATGGAAGATCTCGAGCGGGTAGCGCAGGCGGTTGAGCAATGAGCCACCGTACTCGTCGGTGCGCAGGTTGGTCAGCGGCGAGATGAAGCTCGAGAGCAGGTAGCCGTGCGCGCAATGCAGTTCGAGCCAGTCGAAGCCGGCCTCGGCGGCCAGCCGGGTGGCGCGCACGAAGTCCTCGCGCACCCGGTCCATGTCGGCGCGGGCCATCGCGCGCGACCAGTCGCTGATGCCGTCGAGCACCTGCTGCGGGGAGGCGGAAATGAGCGGCCAATTGCCGTCACTTTCGCCTGCGGGCAAGGGCCGGTCCTCGCCGCCGGTCCAGGGCGAGCAGGTCGAGCCCTTGGCGCCGGCATGGCCGAGCTGGATCGCGATCTTGGCGCTGGTGTTGGCGTGCACGAAGTCGACGATGCGTTTCCAGCCGTCGCGCTGCGCCTCGTTCCACAGGCCGGGGCAGCCGGGTGTGATGCGCGCGTCGGCCGAGGTGCAGGTCATCTCGGCCACCACCAAACCCGCGCCGCCCATCGCACGGGCGCCCAGGTGCACCAGGTGGTAGTCGGCGGGCATGCCGTCTTCGCACGAGTACTGCGCCATCGGCGAGACGACCACGCGGTTCTTCAGCGTCACACCGCGCATGGTGAAAGGCGTGAACATCGGCGGTATCGGCTGCTGCTGCGGCAGGCGGCGCACACCGGCGTGTTCGGCGATCCAGTCCTCGAAGCCTTCGACATAAACCTTGTCGCGCAGGCGCAGGTTTTCGTGGCTGATGCGCTGGCTGCGGGTGAGCAGCGAATAGGCAAACTGCTCGGGCGGCAGGTTCACATAGCGGTCGACATGCTCGAACCACTCGGTGGAATTGCGCGCGGCGTTCTGGATGCGCAGCACCTCGACGCTGCGCACCGCTTCGTAGTCCTTCAGCGCGGCCGGCAAATCACCCGGGGTGCGGCCGATGCAGCGTGCGAGTTCGATCGCATCTTCCAGCGCCAGCTTGGTGCCCGAGCCGATCGAAAAGTGCGCGGTGTGTGCGGCGTCGCCCATCAGCACCACCGGTGGCTTGGTGCT
>JANNGZ010000466.1:0-1563 GCA_031404155.1 Burkholderiales bacterium | reverse complement strand
GCGCACGGCCAGCATCAGCCCGGACGTGAACGACCCGGCCGCGCGCAATGTCACGTTTGATGAACTCAAGGACGCCTACAAGGAACAGGCGCTGGCCCTGCTGGAAGGTGGCTGCGACCTGTTCCTGGTGGAGAC
The DNA here is from genome assembly GCA_031404155.1 of Burkholderiales bacterium. GTDB lineage: Bacteria > Pseudomonadota > Gammaproteobacteria > Burkholderiales > Burkholderiaceae_C > JANNGZ01. The sequence continues at coordinate 1,428 of JANNGZ010000466.1, read as the reverse complement.
CATCTTCGACACGCTCAACGCCAAGGCGGCGATCTTCGCGCTCGACGAGCTGATGGAAGACAGCGGGGAGCGGCTGCCGGTGATCGTCTCGGGCACCGTCACCGATGCCTCCGGCCGCATCCTCTCGGGGCAAACGGTGGCGGCGTTCTGGCACTCGGTGCGACATGCCCGGCCGATCGCGGTGGGCCTGAACTGCGCCCTCGGCGCGGCGGTCATGCGGCCGTACATCGAGGAGCTGTCCAAGGTCGCCGGCGACACCTACATCAGCTGCTACCCCAACGCCGGCCTGCCGAACCCGATGAGCGAAACCGGTTTCGACGAGACACCGGCCGTCACCGGCGCGCTGATGGAAGACTTTGCGCGCGCCGGCTTCTTGAACATCGCCGGGGGCTGCTGCGGCACGACGCCCGAGCACATCGCCGAGATCGCCCGCCGCCTCGGCAGCTACCGGCCGCGCACGCGGCACGATCCGTTGTTCTCGCCCCTGCTCGCGGCGTAATCGAGCGTCCTGGCAGCGGCTCTCGCGGCAACCGCCGCAGCCGGCGGTTTGGCGCCTTTGACCGGCCGGTGGCATCGCCGCCCACCGGTCTTCAGATCTCGACCTTGGTGCCCAGTTCGACGATGCGGTTGGTCGGCAAGTTCAAGAAATCAGCCGCCCCGCGGCATTGCGGTGCATGCTGGCGACGAGCTTTTCCCGCCACAGCGCCATGCCACCGCCGAAGGTCGGAATCACAGTGTCGCGGCTGAGGAAGTAGCTGGTCTCCATGTCCTCGAGTTCGACGCCATGGCCTTGCAGCAACTTCAGTGCTTCCGGCACGTCGGGGTCGTCCTTGAAGCCGAAGTGCAGCATCACCTGCCAGCAATCGTTGTCCAGCGACTTGATCTCGCAACGCCGGTCGTTGTCGATCCACGGCACCTCGTGGTGCTGCACGGTGACGAAGAGGTTGTGCTCGTGCAGCACCTTGTTGTGCTTGAGGTTGTGCAGCAGCGCAAACGGTGTCGAGTCCTTGTCGGCGCTCAGGAACACCGCCGTACCGGCCACCCGCAGCGGCGGGGCGATGAAGATCGATTCGAGAAACGAGGTCAGATCGATGGCCTCTTCACGCATGCGCTCGGTCATCAGGCGGCGGCCGCCCTTCCAGGTCACCATCAGCGTGAACATCGCGCCCCCGATCAGCAGCGGGAACCAGCCGCCCTCCAGCACCTTGACCGCGTTGGCGGCGAGAAACACCACGTCGACAACGAAGAAGAAGCCGGTCGCCGCCACGCACACCCAGAGCGGCAGGCCCCAGGCCCAGCGGATGACGAAGAAGGTCATGACGGTGGTGATGGTCATGTCCACGGTGACGGCGATGCCGTAGGCCGACGCCAGCGCCGTGCTCGAACCGAACACCACCACCGCGAAAACGACGCAGGCGTAGAGCGCCC
>JANNGZ010000465.1:0-2245 GCA_031404155.1 Burkholderiales bacterium | reverse complement strand
CCGAGCAGGCGCCAGGCCGAGGCGCAGGCCGCAGCGAGCGCCGGGACCGCGGCGAGCCGCGCCGCGAGCCCCTTGCCCATCACCTGGCGCGCGGGCAGCGTGAGCAGCTCGAAGCCCGCTGCGGGCACCAGGCGGCGCTCGAGTCCGCGCTCGGTTCCCAGCAGCAGGACTTGATCGCCGCGCGCTGCGATCCGCTCGGCCAGGGCGAGCGCCGGCGTCACATGCCCGCCGGTACCGCCCCCGGCGACCACCCAGCGCAGCGGCTCGCCCGCCGTCATCCAGAGGACCGTTGGCGCGGGGCGGCCGCACCGATTCTTTGGGGCTCCGGCGCCGCCTCGCAGGCGCCCAGGCGCAGCAGGATGCCCACCGCCAGCGCGCACACGAGCAGCGAGTTCCCGCCGTACGACAGGAAGGGCAGCGTGAAGCCCTTGGTCGGAGCGAGCCCCATCACCACGGCCGCGTTCACGATCGCCGGCAGCGCCACCAGCGCCGTCATGCCGAACGCCGTCAGCAGCGCGAACGGGTCGCGCGCGCGGCGCGCGATGCGCGCCCCGGCCACGATGAATGCCGCGAAAGCGCCGAGCACCACCAGCACGCCCGCGAGACCGCCGACTACTTCGAGGCCCTGTTCTCGCTGACCCGGGCCGACCCGGCCGAGGTGCCGGTGATCACCGTCGACGGCCCTTCGGCCTCGGGCAAAGGCACATTGGCTGCAGCCTTGGCCGCTCGTCTGGGCTGGCATTTCCTCGACTCCGGCGCGGTCTACCGCGCCACCGCACTGGCGGCGCAGCGCTCCGACGTGGCGCTCGACGATGAAGCGGCACTGGCGCGCGTGGCCGCTGCGCTCGATCTGCACTTCGATGGCCAGCGCATCCTGCTCGCTGGCCGCGATGTCGGCACCGAGCTGCGCGATGAGACCACCGGCGCCGCCGCTTCGCGGGTGGCTGCATGGCCTGCCGTGCGCCGAGCGCTGCACGAGCTGCAGCTGTCGTTTCGCCGCGCGCCGGGCCTGGTGGCCGACGGCCGCGACATGGGCACCGTGGTGTTCCCGCAGGCCACGCTCAAGGTCTTTCTGACCGCGAGCCCTGCCGAACGTGCTGTGCGCCGACATAAGCAATTGATTTCAAAGGGAATTCAGGCTAGTATTGAGACTCTTCGTGCCGACATCGAGGCGCGGGATGTACGCGACCAGTCGCGTGCGACCGCCCCCTTGAAGCCAGCCGACGACGCGCTGCGGCTCGACAACTCCCTGCTCGCGATCGACGAATCGGTCGACGTCGTGCAGGGGTGGTGGAGGCAACGCAACCCGCTCGACCAGGGGACCGCCCCCTGCAGCGGCTGATCGCAGCTCGGTAGACAGGCCCACCCCGCTTCCCGCCATGGCCGCCAGGCCGCTCAAGGCGGGGTGGAACAGACAACCCAACCGCCACACCCGTGGCACGCACCGCCCGGCTCTGCATTCCACTTCCCCCGGGCACCAGGAAACCTCATGTCCCAAACCCAATCTGCGGCAGCTGCCAGTGCTGCCGGTGGCGTCGAGTCCTTCGCCGCCTTGTTCGAAGAATCGCTGAAGTCCGCCGACATGCGCGTTGGCGAGGTCATCTCTGCCGAGGTGGTGCGGATCGACTTCAATCACGTGGTCGTCAACGCTGGACTCAAGAGCGAGTCTTTCGTCGCGATCGAAGAATTCAAGAACGACAAGGGCGAACTCGAAGTCCAGGTCGGCGACTTCGTTTCGGTGGCCATCGACGCCATCGAGAACGGCTACGGTGACACCATCCTCAGCCGCGACAAGGCCAAGCGCCTGGCCTCGTGGATGTCGCTCGAGAACGCGCTCGAGTCGGGTGTATTCGTCACCGGCACGGTCAGCGGCAAGGTCAAGGGCGGCCTGACGGTGCTGGTCAACGGCATCCGCGCCTTCCTGCCCGGCAGCTTGCTCGATACGCGCCCGGTCAAGGACATGAGCCCGTTCGAGGGCAAGACGATGGAGTTCAAGGTCATCAAGCTCGACCGCAAGCGCAACAACGTCGTGTTGTCGCGCCGCGCGGTGGTCGAGGCTTCGATGGGCGAAGAGCGCGCCAAGCTGCTCGAGACCCTGACTGAAGGCGCCATCGTCAACGGCGTGGTCAAGAACATCACCGAGTACGGTGCGTTCGTCGACCTCGGCGGCATCGACGGCCTGCTGCACATCACCGACATGGCCTGGCGCCGTGTGCGCCACCCGAGCGAGGTGGTCACGGTCGGC
>JANNGZ010000464.1:0-10149 GCA_031404155.1 Burkholderiales bacterium | reverse complement strand
AGGTATTGGTTTCCCGTTGCCGTCGGGCAAAACAGTTCTCTGCACTCGCGGCAGGCGGTGCCCGGTGCGGGCTCACTTGGGGGGCGGCGAGGAACGCAGCCCTGGGGTCGGCGCGCGCAGCGCGCTTCGTAAACTGACTCGCCGCGGCTGTCCGAGTGCAGTGAACGAAGTGAACGTAGCGAGTTCGGCGGCGCGACCCCAGGGTGAGTACCGCAGCGAAGTCGGCGCGAAGCGCCGACCGACTCCGAGTGAGCCCGCAGCGGGCACCGCCTGCCGCGACGCGCGCACGCGCAGGGGCCGCAGCGGAGTCCGCGCACAGCGCTAACCGACCCAGCATGAGCCCGCAGCGGGCACCGCCTGCCGCGACGCGCAGACCGCTCGGAAACTGCGGCCGTTGTCGAACAGCGGCGATGAGCCGCTACGTGGAATTCGTTCGATCAACGCGATCGAGCGCGAGTCGGCATCAATTGCGCAACACCGGTGGCGCCACCACCGTGCTCGGCAAGCCGCCACTGAACTGCACCGCGCCGCCGGCGTCGCGCAGCTCCAGCGTGCCGCCGCGGACGTCGTTGCCGAAGCGCACCGTGGCCGTGCGGCCGTCGGCCAGGGTGATCTGCGTACCGGTTTGGCCGCTGGCGTCATTGCGTGCGGTGTTGCTCACCGAATTGTTGGTGCCGAGTACATGCAGAAACAACGACTGCGTTCCCGCCGTGTCGGCCGCCTCGACCCGCTCGCCGTCGACCCATTGCGAGGCCAGGCCCGCCGGTGCCAGGCGGTGCACGTCCAGCCGATTGTCGCCAGCGACATAGCTCAAGCGGTCGCCGGTGATTGTGGGTGCACCCGGCAGGTTCAGCGTCCAGACGCGGCGCGCGCCGGCCGCGGTGGCGACGCGGTCGAAGACAACGAAGGTGCTCGGGCGAATGAACAGGAACTCGCGCTCCACCTTCGCTACCGCAGCCTTGCCGTTGTAGACCGGGGTCACCTCGGCCACCGCGTAGGCGAAGCGGTCGTTGTCGGCCAGGGCGCGCAAGTTGCAGCGCGGTGAGCCTTCCACCTGCGTCACCGTGGCGCCCCCTTGCTCGATGCGCACCAGGTTGTGCAGCGCCTCGCCCAACTCGATGCCCGAACGCCGACGAATGTTCGAGTCGTAGGCCAGCCAGCCGCCGCGATAGAGCACGAAGCTTCCCTGGTCATGGTGGGCATGGCTTTCGCTGTAGGGGCCGCAGATGAAGTTGGCGTACGTGGCCGCCATGTCCCAGCCCGACCTCATCGACAACTGGCCGGTACCGCTACCCCAATAGGTGGTCGACACGTCGCCGAGGGTGGCGCTCGGCAGGCTCGGCGGCTCGTAGAGGTAGTCGACGAAGTACTCGAAGTACTGCGACATGCGCGGCACCGACGAGTTGTCGAGCAACTCCTTCGCCGCCGCCGACAGCCGCTCCTGCGGGAACAGCGTGATCAGCTGCAGCAGGTACTCGCGGTGGTAGTCGAACAGCGTGGCGGTGGAATCGCGCGCATGGTCGCCGGTGGGCGCGACGCGGTCCAGCGTGGGCACGATGCTGTGCATCATGTGCGCCATCGAGGCCAGCGTGTGGGGCGTGCGGCTGGCGATGCGGTCGCCGGTGGAACGCTCCCACCAGTCGTAGAGCTGCCACAGGTTTTTCATCGCCACGCCATAGCCGGTGCCTTCACGCGAGCCGCCTCCTTCGAGGTCGCGGTTGAAGGTCACGAGCAGCTGACCCTCGATCTTCTCGGTGCGGAACCTGTCGAGCCACGCCTGCGCTTGTGGGTTCTCGCCGTGGCTGGCCAGGCCGAGCAGCATGGTGGCGCGCAGGAACGAGTAGTAGTAGTTGTTCGACGGGTTGTCGATCGACCAGCCTGTCCAGGTGTAGACCGTGCTGCCCCAGCGCGCCTGGTTCGGGTTCCACACGTTCCAAACGGCCTGGTTGGCGTAGCTGGTCCAGCGCGAGCGCTGTTGCGCGCTCAGGCGGTCGTGACACCAGTCGTAGACGATCGCAACGCTGCCGATCTCGGCGCCGACGTAGAGGTAGCTGTCGCGCGCGACACCGGCACGCTGGTTGCCGGCGATCAGCGCTTCCTCCGCGGCCACATAGGCCTCGGTCTGCTGCACCGCGTAGTCGGCGTAGCGCCCCTCGCCGGTGAGCTGGTACATCAGCGCCGCGAACCAGGGCTGGAAGTCGTAGAGGTTGCCGCCGGCAAGCTGTGAGTCGACCATGCTCTTGAAGCGTGTGGCCGACGGCGTGCCGTTGGCCAGCAACTGCTGCAGGCGTGTCTTGGTGGCCGCATTGCTCAGCAAAATCTTGGGGTGGCCGCTGGCGATCACCACCGGGCCCGGCGCTGGCGCTGGCGCTGGCGCTGGCGCTGGCGCTGGCGCAGATGCTGGCGCTGGCGCTGGTGCTGGTGCTGGTCCCGGCGTCGGGCTGGGGCCAGGTATTGGTGCCGGGGTAGGTACCGGTGTCGGGGTGGGTGTGGGTGCCGGCGTGCCGACCACCGGCTCGCTGCTCGTGCCCGAACCACCACCGCCGCAGGCCACGAGCAGCAGGTTGAAGATCACAGCGACCAGCAAGGACGGGCCGCGGCTCGGCCGGGTGGGCAACATCAAACATCTCCGAAAGCGGGAGTGTTCGCCGGGCGCGCGCATCAAGTCCAGTTCAGTTGCATGTGGAGATGGATGAGATCCATTGGCGCAGCAAGGCCACACCGGCGCTGTCGACCAGGTGGCTGGCAATCGGCGGCATCTGCAATTGTGGGTCGCGCGTGTTCATGCGGGCGAGCAGCACCGAACTGTCTGGTTGGCCTGGGGCCACGATCTTGGCGTTGGGCAGGCCGAGGCTGCCGCGGGTCGGGTCCTGGTTGCAGGTGTTGGTGCCGCTGAGCGACGTACTGGCCAGCAGGTTCAGGGCCAGCGGCGTCGGCCCGCCGGGGCGGTGGCACATCGAGCAGTTGGTGTGCAGGTAGGCACGCGCGCGGTCGCCCAGTGCCTCGCTACCGAACGGGTCGGCGAGCTTGGGCTGCGCGGCCGGGTTGCTGATCTGCGGCGTGAGCAGCGCGATGTTCGGCGCGCTCAGGGTGGTGAGCTGGTGCGCGTTGATGCCGGTCTGCGCATAGGTGGAGCTGCGGTTGAGCTGCTGCGTCTCCAGCCCGAGGCTGAAACCCGCCGCCGCGGTGTGGCATTGCAGGCATTCGCCGCGGCTGGGGTAATGCCAGGTTTGCGCGCCGATCACCTTGTCCTTCCCGGCCGCGTCCACCAGCGTGGCGTCGAGCTGGTTGTCGTCCCACTCGTAGGAGTAACCGGCCCAGTCGCCATTGCTCTGCAGCATCATGAAGCGCGTTTCGACCAACGTGCTGCCGAGCCGGAAGTGCTTCATCAGCACGCCGCCGACCGGTGTCGTCCAGTCGCCGTCGGCGCCCGCCGCGAACGAACTTCCGGCATCGGGCATCGCAAAGAAGCGCTGCTTCACCGCGTTGTCGCTCCAGAACGGCGCGTTGATGTCGTAGCCGACCAGCCCTTCAGCCGGCTGGCGCGCGTCGGCGGTGTTCACGCAGCCGGACTCCGACAGCTTGCGCGTCGGCGGCCTGCCGCCGCCGCCGCTGCCGGTGGTGAACACCAGGCGCCGAATGCGGCCGCCGACATAGTCGAGCACGTAGAGTTCGCCGTCACTGGCCTGGCCGAACGACGAGGCGTTGACCGAACTGGCCGAGAAGGGCGGGATCAGGAAGCGCCCGCTGTAGCTGCCCGGCGTGCTGCCCGCGACCACGGCACCGAACAGCTTGCTGCCGAAGTCGGCAAAGATGTACTGGCCGGCGAGGTCGGTGGTTTGCGTGCCGCGGTACACATAGCCGCCGGTGATCGACTGGCCGTCGCTGCGCGACACCGAGTACACCGGGTCGGTCAGCCCGCTTCTGTTGCAGCTGCCACCGCCGACGCAAGAAGGCCCCTCGGTGATCGGCCAGCCGTAGTTGCCGTTGCGGGTGACGACGTTGACCTCTTCGTAGCTGCCCCAGCCCACGTCGCCGACCCAGAGCTTGCCGCCGACCCTGTCGAAGCTCCAGCGCCAGGGGTTGCGCAGGCCGCGGGCCCACACTTCGGGGCAGGCGGCGGCACCGCGGCCGTTGCCATTGCACAAGGCATTGCCTGCGTTCGGGTTGTCGGGCGGGATCGCGTAGGGCACGCTGCCGGTGCTGGCGTTCGGGTTGATGCGGATGATCTTGCCGAACAGGAAGGCGTCGTTCTGCGCCTGCGGGTTCGGGGCGCCGCCTCCGTCGCCATAACCCACATAGAGCAAGCCGTCGGGCCCGAAGTCCAGGTTGCCGCCGTTGTGGTTGGTTTCCAGCTTGTCCAGGCCGATCAACTGCACCTCGCTGGCCGCGTCGAGTACGGTGAGTTCGGCGTTGGTCGTGAAGCGCGAGACGGTTGAGCGCAGCCGGTAGCCGGAGTTGGGCGCGCCGGTGTAGAAAAGGTAGACGTTGCGGTTCTTCCCGGCGCCGCTGCCGAAGTTGGGGTCGAAGGCCATGCCGAGCAGGCCGGCCTCCTCCTCGCTGGAGGTGCGCACCCTGCTCGTGATGTCGGCGAACACCGCCGACGAACTGACGCCGGCGCTGTTGGCGAACACCCGCACCACGCCGCTCTTCTCGACCACGAACCAGCGCGAGCTGTCGCCCGGCGCCTGCAGCACGGCCACCGGTTGGGCGAACGCCGGCAACGCGGTGAACGCCGCCTGCAGGCTCAGGCCCGCGGTGCTGGTGGCGGGTGGGTTGAAGGCGACGCAGCTGAGGTTGTTCGGCCGAATCGTGAGCCCGATGGTCGTGCTGGCCGGCGGGTCGAAAGCCGCGCTCACGCTGCGCGCCGCGCTCATCGTCACGCTGCACGGGCCGCTGCCGGTGCAGCCGCCGCTCCAGCCGCCGAAGCTCCAGGTCGCCGCCGGTGTGGCGGTGAGCGTGACCACCGTGCCCGACGCATAGGCCTCGCTGCAATCGGCGCCGCAGTTGATGCCCGCGGGTGCCGACGTGACGGTGCCGCTGCCGCTGAGGGCAACGCTCAGCAATTGCGCCACGGGGTTGAAGGTCGCGGTCACCGCCCTCGCCTGGCTCATGCTCACCACGCAGCCGCCGCTGCCGGTGCAGGCACCACTCCAACCGGCAAACGCCCAGGTGGCGTCGGCCGCAGTGGCGGTCAGCGTCACGCTGCTGCCCTGTTGATACGCCTCTGTGCAATCGCCGCCGCAGTCGATGCCGACCGGCGCGGAACTCACCCGCCCCTGCCCACTGGTGTTGACGGTCAACAGGTGCGTGATCGCACTGAACGGCGCGGTCACCGTGGTGGTGGCGTTCATGGTCAGGCCGCAGCTGGCGGTGCCGCTGCAACCGCCGCCGCTCCAGCCGTCGAAGCGCCAATTCGCCGCTGCGCTGGCGCTCAGCGTCACGCCGCTGCCCTGGGCGTAGTTCTCGCTGCAATCGGTACCGCAGCTGATGCCGGCAGGTGTCGAGGTGACCGTGCCCGACCCGGTGGTCACCACATTCAGCGCCTGCTGGTTGGCCGGTGTCGGCGCAAAACTAGCGCCCACGTTGGTGTCCGCCGCCAGCGCCACCGAGCAGGCACCGGTACCGACACAGCCGCCGCCGCTCCAGCCGCTGAACTGCTGCCCCGCGCCCGGCTGTGCCGACAGCACCACCACGCTGCCCTGCTGGTGCAGGGAGGTGCAAGGCGACGCGCAGGCGCTGCCGCCCACCGTGACCGAGCCGCTGCCCGCAACGGTGACGGTGAGGCTGCGCAGCACCGGCACGAAAGTGGCGGTGACATTGCTGGCGCCGTCCACCGTCACCACGCAGTTGCCCGTGCCCGAGCAGCCACCGCCGCTCCAGCCACTGAAGCTCCAGTTGGCCAGCGGCGCGGCGGTGAGGGTCACCACGCTGCCTTGCGCATAGGCCTCGCTGCAATCGGCACCGCAGTTGATGCCGGCGGGGGCGGAGCTGATGCTGCCCTCGCCGCTGCGTATCACGCTCACCGCATGCACAGCGACGATGGCGCTGAACGCGGCCTGCACCGACGCGGCGGCGTTCACCGTCACCACGCAGGCCGCGCCGCCGCTGCACGCTCCGCTCCAGCCGTCGAAGCGCTGCCCCGCCGCGGGTGTGGCGGTCAAGGTCACGCTGGCACCGGCGGCGTAGGCCTCGCTGCAATCACCCGGGCAGGAGATGCCCGCGGGTGTCGAAGCCAGGCTGCCGCTGCCGGTGACCGTGGCACTCAGCGTGTACGTCACCGGCGCCACCGGCGGCGAGCCGCTGCCACCACCGCCGCAGGCCGCCAGGGCCAGCGCCATGAAGCCGATGAACGCTGCCACTGTGGTTCTTGTCGCCTGCCTGAACATCACGAATTCTCCCGTTCTCGCCAGCTTGTATTGCCGCCCGCCGCACCGGCTGCTCAGCGTTCAACCCGAATGATTCGCCCCTTGGGGTTCTTGGTGGTGATGTAGAGCCAGCCGTCCGGACCCTGGCGCACATCACGCACACGCTCCAGCAGCCCGGTGACCAGGCGCTGCTGCTCGGCCACCCTACCGCCGTCGAGCTTGATCCGCAGCAGGGCCTGGCCGCGCAGGTTGCCGGCGAACGCCTGGCCCTTCCATTCGGGATAGCGCTCGCTGCTGAGGAAGGCCAGGCCACTCGGCGCGATCGAGATCGGGCCCCACCAGGTCACCGGCTGTTCCAGGCCGGGACCCTCGCCACCCTCGCCGATCTTGGCCGAGCTGGAGTATTCGGTGCCGTAGGTGATCGTGGGCCAGCCGTAGTTGCGGCCGGCGACGATCAGGTTCAGCTCGTCGCCGCCCTGCGGGCCATGTTCGTGGGCCCAGAGCTTGCCGTCGCGCGGGTCGAAGGCGATGCCCTGCACGTTGCGGTGGCCCAGGGTCCAGATTTGCGGCAGCGCGCCCGGCGTGGCCACAAAGGGGTTGTCGGGCGGCGCGCTGCCGTCGCTGCGCATGCGCAGGATCTTGCCGTGCGGCGAATCCAGGGCTTGGGCGTCGGCACGTTGGCCGCGGTCGCCAAGCGTCACGAAGAGCAGACCCTGGCGGTCGAACAGCAGCCGCGAGCCGAAGTGGGTCGGGTCCTTGGTCTTCACCGGCTGGCGGAAGATGACGTTCACGTCTTCGAGCCGGCCTTCGCCCAGGCGGCCACGCGCCACCGCGGTGCTGGCCGCGTCGCCGGCTTCATTGGGCTCGCTGTAGCTCCAGAAGACCGTCTTGTTGCGCGCGAAGTCGGGATCGAGTATCAGGTCCATCAGGCCGCCCTCGCCCACCGCCCACACCGGCGGCAAGCCGGCCAGCGGCTCGCCGATCTGGCCCTCGGCCTGGTTGCCGCCGAGCGTGACGATGCGCATGCGCCCCGGCCGCTCGGTGACCAGCAAACGGCCGTCGGGCAGGAAGGCCAGGGCCCAGGGGTTGTCCAGCCCGTTGGCCACCGTGACCGGTTTGAGGCCCTGCATGTCCATGCGGCGAAGCAGCTTCGGTGCCACCCATGCAGCCACCGCGGCGGCGGCGAGCAAGGCCACCAGCGCGATCACCCAGCGTATGCGAATCTGCGGCACGGCCACCCCACCCTGAACCTTGCAAGAGAGCGCCCCCAGGCCGACGACTCCGTCGTCCGCCCCCCGAGGGGTATGAGCAAAGTGGCAGAGCCACATTTGCTCATGAGCGGGCGATATTGCCAGAGCAGGCCCGCTATCCAGAGCGCCGTGGCGCTGCAAGCTTGGGGGGTGACAGGCGGCGGTGCCGATGCCAGCCCGAGCGGGCATACGGTGCAGATTTCATGCCCCGCCGCCCTGAAAGCACCGATTCACCGGCGCCGCTCGACAGCGGCCGCACGCCAACACGCGTCAAGTTCAAGCTGCCGGCCAGCGCGCCATCTCCTCGCCCACCAGCCGCACCAGCAATCTGTCCAGTGTCTCCACCGAGTAGTTGCGCACATCGTGCACCGTCTCGCGCCCGGGGCCGCTGCTTGGGGTGCGCGCGTCGGCGTAGGTGAGGAATACGAAGCGCCCGCCGGTGAACTGCGCGGCCTGGCGCATCACATATTCGCCCTGCGGGTCCAGGCCGCTGGCGCCGATGCTGAAGACCTTGATGCCACGCGCCAGCGCGCCGCGCAGGTCGTTGTCGTAGTGCGGCGCGCCGTAGTCCAGGTGCGGCGGCGCGTCGGCCAGCAGCACGAGCATGCGCGCGGTGCCGTCGCCGCGCCAGGACAGGCGGTGCACCGCGGTGTGCAGGGCTTCGTTCATCGCCTCGGGGTAGTCGCCGCCCGCGGCCGCGCGCAGCTGTTCCAGCACCTGCTGGAAGGCGCCGAGGTCGTTGCTGAAGTCGGCGCCGCGCACGAAGAACTCGTCGCCGCGGTCGCGGTAGGCCACCAGCGCGAAGCAGGTGTCCGGGCGCGTGGGCAGCATCGCGATCTGCTCGGCCACCGCGCGCATCGAACGCTTGAGCTTCAGGATCTCGTCGGCCATCGAGCCGGTGGCGTCGATCACGAAGGCGATGTCCAGCCGCGCCGGCTGCGGCGGCTGCGCCGCGTCCAGCCGCACCTGCAGCGTGTGTTTCTGGCCGCGCTGCCAGAGCGCGCTGCCGAGCACACCGTCCTTGCTCACCTGCACTTCGTAGATTTCGCCGCGATGTCTGTAGGCGGTGCCGTATCTCGGGTCGAACGCCGGGTCATACGCCATGTCGTAGGGCCTGATCTCGCCGCCGCGCTGCGGCTGCACCTGCAACCAGGCCCGCCCACCGGCGTCGGTGCGCGCCCACAGCGGCAGCGCACGGCCGCTGGCAAACACCGCCACCTGCGCGTCGGGCACGGCGCGGCCCCGCGCGTCGCGCACGTCGAGCAAGACACGCTCGTCGACACTCAGTTCGCGCTTCACCAGATGCGCCGAACGCTTGCGGTAGGCCAGGTACTCGCCGAAGTCGGCGTTGTCGTCGACCACACCCGCGGTCACCGGCACGTCGGCGCGCTGCGGGTGCGGCGCAGGCTGCGGCAGCGGCGGGGCGGCCGATTGCAAGGACGCCGGCGCCGAGGGCCGCAGCGGCATCGCCGAGTTGCTCGCCGGTGCGGCGGCCGACTCGCGCGCGGCAACGTCGCTCGAGGCATCAGCCTCGCGGCGGGCCGACTTGGCTACCGCACTCCCAAGCGCGCCGCCGGACCATCCACCCACCCCCGCGGCATCCACCGCGGCGCGTTCGTCGCGTGGGCCCGCGGCAAGTGCGCCGGCGGCTGCGCCGTCTGCGCGCTTCGCGTCGCTCAGGCGGCGCTCGCGTGTCGTCTGCACGTCGTACCCGGGCGAGGCCGGCACTTCGAAGCTGTGCGGCGCACGCGCGCAGTGTGTCGCCCGCGGCGCGGGCGGCGGGCCGGCGTTCGGCCCGGCCCACAACAGGCCCGGCCAGGGGGCCTCATGGCGATGCGGCGGGCCCTGCGTTTGGCTCGATGAAGGTGTGGATGACAGCCGCCGCGTGTCGGGCGACGGCCAGTCGTGCGCCAGCGCCACCAGCGCATTCACGCCGAGCAAGGCCACGAACAAGGCGGCGCGGGTGTGCTTGCGCACGGACTCTCTTTTCTGCGATGACATCGAAGGCTCCTGGGTGGGTGTCGTCAACTGCCGGCGACCTGCGGCGCCGGTCTGTGGGCTGATACGGCGCAGCGCGCAGAAAGGGGTTGGCCGAGGGTTGCGCGACAAAATTTCTTCGCGGCTTAACCCCGGCGCGCGCACTCGGCCGTAGAAGCCCGATGGCTGCCTTGACGGAGTACCCGCTGCACCCCCGATGGCACACTGACCACGACCATGGCAACCGCTGCTAACGATGTCCCCGATGCGCCGAGCGACGACACGCTGATGCGTGCGTTCGCCGCCGGCGACGGCACGGCTTTCGAGCAGCTCTACGAACGCCACCAGGCCGCGCTCTACCGCTTCGTGCGGCGGGTGCTCGGCCCAGCGCAGGCGGCGCAGGTGGATGAGGTGTTCCAGGACACCTGGCTCAAGCTGATCCAGGCGCGCGAGCGCTGGTCGCCGCAAGGCGCGGCGTTTCGCACCTGGCTGTTCACCATCGCCCACCACCGCGCGGTCGACTGCCTGCGCAAGAGCGGCCGCGAAATCGGCGG
>JANNGZ010000463.1:0-3447 GCA_031404155.1 Burkholderiales bacterium | reverse complement strand
AACGACGCCTGGCGCGGCAAATCGCCTCGGCCCTTCGGGTTGGGCCTGCAAAGGGGCTGATCCGTCGGTGCAAAGCCTCGCTGTGCCGCCCGGCACAACTGCGTTTTGCGCCTAGGCTGAGCCCCTTTGCAGGCCCAACGCGGGCCCGACCCAAAGCCCGACAGCCTCCTAGCAGCGCGGTCATCACATCGGCGTCGCTGCGGCCGCTGCTGGCGCGGACATGAAAAGCATGGTCGGCATCGTCGAACAATTCCAGCGTCGCGTTGGCGCCGAGCCGGGCCAGCAGTGTGCGCAGCAAGGCCAGGTCGGCCAGGCCGTCGCGGGTGCCCTGCAGGAAGAGCATCGGGCAGCGAACGGCGTCGAGATGGTCGCCGCGTTCGAGCGACGGCTTGCCCGCCGGGTGCAGCGGAAAGCCGATGAAGACGAGTGCCCGCACCCCGGGCAGTGGCGCCGCGGCCTGCGCTTGCGACGTCATCCGTGCCCCGAATGATTTGCCGCCCGCCACCAGCGGCAGCCCGGGCAGCCGGCGCGCCGCTTCGGCCACCGCCGCGCGAACCGCGGCCTGCGCAGCCTGTGGCGGGTCGGGCCGCCTGGAGCCGCGCTCCATGTACGGGAACTGGAAGCGCAGCGTCGCCACGGCGCGCTCGGCCAGCCCGCTGGCGACGCGCGCCATGAACGGGTGGGCCATGCCGGCACCGGCGCCGTGCGCGAACACAAAGCCCGCGCGCGCGCCGGGCGGCACCAGCAGCAGTGCCGAAACCGGCTGCGCGCCGTCAATTGGCAGGGAGATCGGCTCAACCACGGTGTTCACCGGCGCGAGCGTAACTGCAGGCGCCGCGGTCGCGTTAACCTCGCCTTTCATCCCGGGTGTTGCGAAGGAAAGGGCGGCCATGAATCCCACCATCCGCGTCGGCGTCGGCGGCTGGACTTTCGAGCCCTGGCGCGACAACTTCTACCCAGCCGGTCTCGCGCACGACCGCGAGCTCGAATACGCGAGCCGCAAGCTCACGATGATCGAGGTCAACGGCACCTACTACAGCTCGCAAAAACCGGCCACGTTCGCCAAGTGGCGCGAGCAGACGCCGGACGGCTTCGTCTTTTCCTTGAAGGCCTCGCGCTTTGCGACCAACCGGCGCGTGCTGGCCGAGGCGGGCGAATCGGTGCAGCGGTTCTGTGCCGGCGGGATCGCCGAGCTCGGGCCCAAGCTCGGTCCGATCGTGTGGCAGTTCGCCACGACGAAGCGCTTCGAAGCCGCGGACTTCGAAGCCTTTTTGCAGACCCTGCCGGCCGCAACCGGCGGGCTGCCGCTGCGCCACGTGCTCGACGTGCGCCACGAGAGCTTTCGCTGCAGCGAGTACCTGGCGCTGGCGCGGCGCTACCGCGCGGCGACGGTGTTCACCGAGTCCGACGACTACCCGTCGTTCGCCGACCTCACCGCAGACTTCGTCTACGCGCGCGTGATGCGCGCCAGCGCGGCCTGGCCAGACGGCATCGCGCCCGAGGCGGTGGCGCAGGTGGCGTCTTGTGCGAGGGTGTGGCGCGAGGGCGGCGAGCCCGCGGCCTTGCCCCGCGTGGAGCCGCCTGCACCGCCCGCCGCGCAGCGCGATGTGTTCATGCTCTTCATCGGCGGCGACAAGGAAAAGGCGCCCGCCGCCGCGATGGCGCTGCTGCGCGAGCTCTGACCGGCGGCACCGCGCCGGGCGTCTTCAGCGAGGCCCGATCGGCGCAAAGCCAGTCGCCAGCTGACCGGACTGGCGCGCGGGGTTGGCAGCGGTTTCGGCGCCGACAACACAGGGTTGTCCTCAGCTGTATCGGCCTGCGCGTGCGCTGCGGCGTGGCATGGCTGCGGGAGCGCGGCAGCGCCGGGCCAACGCCATGCGGCGCTGCTCTGGCGCCAGAGCGGCGCCAGCGCCACACGCTGCGCGGGTCCGCGGTTGCGCGTGAACGCATCTAAAACATTTGCTCGCAGACCCGAACCAGCGGTGACGGTTTCTTCTGCGACCGGATGTATGGTCCACGCCGCTTGCCAACTTTTGCCGGGTTTTTCGGTCCCCGCGCGGCCACCATCCGTGGCCTCAAAAGCCCGTACCGAATGCCCGCGTCTCGACCGACGCGAGCCGACGATTCGAACTACGCAACCCAGGAAGAAGGGAGGTCGACATGAGTTTTGCATCAGCTGTCTTGCATCAGCCGCCTGGCATCAGCGGCCCGGCATCAGCGCTTCGCATCCGCGTTCGGCCGGCCCGCCGCCTCGGCTGCGCTGCCCCCATTTCCGCGCTGCCGGTTCACCGAATCGGCAACGCTTGCCCGGAGTCTGCATGTGGTCCAGCCTGATCAACGCTAGCCGTCGTGTACGGGCGCTGCCCCTGCCGCTCGGCTTACCGCTCGGGCTGCCGCATTCGCTGCAAACCACGCTGCAATCATCGTTGCAGACATCGCTCAAAACCGCGACCGGCGGCGCCGCCTGGCGGGTGCGCGAAGAGGCGATCATGGGCACCGCGATCCGGGTCGAACTGTGGAGCGAGTCGCGCGCCCAGGGCCAGGCCGCTGCCGATGCGGTGATGGACGAGATGCACCGCATCGACCGCCGCATGAGCCCGCACAAGGAAGACTCGGAACTCTCGCGCATCAACCGCGACGCGGCCAGCGTCCCGGTGATGCTGAGCGAGGAGATGTACGGCCTGGTCGCCCGCTCGATCGAGTTGTCCGAACTCTCCGGCGGCGCCTTCGACATCAGCTACGCCGGCGTCGGCCAGCTCTACGACTACCGCCAGGGCAGGCGCCCGAGCGACGCGCAGATCGCGCAGGCGCGCGCCGTCGTCGGCTACAAGTACCTCGAGCTCGACGGCAAGGCCGGCTCGATCCGCTTTCATCACCACGGCATGCGCATCGACCTCGGCGGCTTCGCAAAGGGCCATGCGGTGGACAACGCGGCGCGCATCCTGGCCGGCCGCGGCATCGGCCATGCGATCGTCAGCGCCGGCGGCGACAGCCGCGTGCTCGGCGACCGCCGCGGCCGCCCCTGGACGGTGGCGGTGCGCCACCCGCGCAAGCCCGGCGACGTGGTGGCGGTGCTGCCGCTGGAAAACGTGTCCATCTCCACCTCGGGCGACTACGAGCGTTTCTTCGAGCAGGGCGGCGAGCGTTTCCACCACCTGATCGACCCCAGCACCGGGCGCTCGCCGCGTGGCGTGCGCAGCGTGACGATCCTGGCCGACGACGGCCTGACCAGCGAAGGCCTGTCCAAGAGCGTGTTCGTGCTCGGGGTCCAGAAGGGCATGGCGCTGGTCGAGTCGCAGGCCGGTGTCGACGCGGTGGTGGTCGACGCGGCGGGCCAGCTGCACGCCTCCTCGGGGCTGCTCAGCGCGGTGCGCACGGTCAAGAACGAAGCCGCCGCGACGGGTCGGAGAACCCTGCAGCCGGCGGTCCAGCAAGCGTAGCGATTCA
>JANNGZ010000462.1:0-2943 GCA_031404155.1 Burkholderiales bacterium | reverse complement strand
CCCGAAGGGCCGGGGAGATTTGGGCAGGCATTCGTCGTTGTCGGCTCGTTGTGTGGGCCCGCCACACGCCTCGCCAACGCCTAGACTGCCTGCCCAACTCTCCCCGGCGCGAGCCCAACGCCAAGCCCGACAGGCTCCTAGAATCGACCGATGAGCGCAGCACCGAAGTGATGAGCCGCAACCGACGCCGCTACGACGTGGTGTTGTTCGGCGCCAGCGGATTTGTCGGCGCGCAGACGGCGGCCTACTTCGCGCGCAACGCGCCGCCCGGCCTGCGCTGGGCGCTGGCCGGGCGCAACGCCGCCAAACTCGAAGCGGTGCGCGTGCGCTGCGCGAGCAGCGATGCGGGCATCGTGGTCGCCGACGCGGGTGATGCGGCGGGCTTGAGCGCACTCGCCGCCGGCGCGCGTGTGGTGCTCAGCACCGCGGGGCCGTTTGCGCGTTACGGCAGCGCGCTGGTGGCGGCCTGTGCCGAGCACGGCACGCATTACGTGGACATCACCGGCGAGACGCCCTGGGTGCGTGAACTGATCGACCGCCACCATGCGCGCTGCGCCGCCGAGGGCACACGCATCGTGCCCGGCTGCGGCTTCGACTCGGTGCCGTCGGACCTTGGCGCGTGGCTTGTCGCACAGGCTTTGTGGCAACAGCATCGCCAGCGCTGCGTGAGTGTGACGGCGGTGGTTTCGCTGCGCGGCGGGCTCAACGGCGGCACCTTCGCGTCGATGGTCGAAATGATCGAGTCCGGCAAGCAGGCGTTGTTGCGGCAGCCGTTCCTGCTCAACCCGCCCGGCAGCGCTCCGCCTGACCTCAGCGCGCATGCCGACCCGCTGCTGCCGCATCACGACGCCGACTTCGACGCCTGGCTTGCGCCCTTTGTGATGGCGCCGATCAACACCCGGGTGGTGCGGCGCTCGGCTTCGCTCGCAGGGTTGGCCGGCGACGAGGCCTATGCCCCGGGCTTCGTCTACCAGGAGTACCTGCGCATCGGCCGCGGCCCGGCCGCCGCGCTGGCGGCCGCCGCGCTGAGCGCGGGCATGGCGGCGGGGCAGGCGGCGATGCGCCTGGCGCCGCTGCGCCGGGCGGCCGCGGCGTTCGCGCCGTCGCCGGGTGAAGGGCCGAGCGAAGCGGCGATGGACCACGGCCGCTTCCGCTGCGAGCTGCTCGCCCGCGGCAGCGGCGGGCAGGTGCAGCGGGGTGTCATTGCCGACAGCGGCGACCCCGGCAACCGCGCGACCACCAAGTTCGTCTGCGAATCGGCATTGGCCTTGGCCCTGGACGAGGCACAACTGCCCGGCGGGCCGCGGCGCGGCGGTGTGCTCACGCCTGCCACCGCGCTCGGCGCGGTGCTGGCGCGCCGGCTGGTGGCGGCGGGCATGCGCGTGGAGCCGCTGCCGCCGCCTTGACGCGACGCGCGGCCGGTGACGCGCGTGGGTCGGGCGGGATAATCCGCGCCGATTCGCATCCCGAGGAGGGGCTCATGAGTTCAGTTCGGCGCGGGCGCACCGCGATGGCCACGTTGGCCGCCATCGGCGCGGTGCTGCTCGCTGTTCACACCGGGGTGTGGCCGCAGGGCCAGGCGGTGAACGTGTTGTGCTCCACCGACCAGGGCTGGTGCGAGTTGGCGGCCAAGGAGTTCCAGGCCGCCACCGGCATACGGGTGCTGCAAACCCACAAGGCCACCGGCGAATCGTTGGCGCAATTGCGCGCTGAAGGCCAGAACCCGAAGACCGACCTCTGGTGGGGCGGCACCGGCGACCCCTACCTGCAAGCCGCCGAAGCCGGCCTGCTCGACGCCTACCGGCCCGAGTATCTGGGCGACCTGCATGGCTGGGCGGTGCGCCAGTACGCGATGAGCGGCAACCGCGTCGGCGGCTTCTACACCAGTGCGATCGGCTTCGGCTGGAACGAAGAGGTGCTGAGGAAAAAGAAGTTGCCGGCCCCCAAGTGCTGGGCCGACCTGGCCGACCCGAAGTACAAGGGCGAGATCGAAACCTCGCACCCGGTTCCAGCGGCACCGGCTACACCATCCTGGCCGGCCTGGTGCAACTGATGGGCGAAGACGCCGCCTTCGAGTACCTGAAGAAAGTGCACCGCAATGTCACGCAGTACACCCGCAGCGGCCAGGCGCAAGCCAAAAGCGTGGCCAAAGGCGAGGTGGGCATTGGCGTGAGTTTCATTTTCGGCTTCGACAACGAACGCCAGCAGGGCTTCACCATGGTCAACAGCGCCGCGCCCTGCGAAGGCACCGGCTACGAAGTCGGCGGCATCGCCTTGGTGAAGGGCGCACGCAACCAGGACGCCGCGAAGAAGTACTACGACTGGCTGATGAGCCCGCAGGGGCAGCAGATCGGCGCGCGCGCCAACTCGCTGCAGGTGCCGGCGAACAAGACTTTCAAACCCGACCCGCGGATTCCGCTGCTCGACAACGTGCGCCTGATCAAATACGACTTCGAAAAGTACGGCAAGGCGGCCGAGCGGCGCCGGCTGATCGAACGCTGGCAGCGCGAGGTGGAGGCGCTGCCGAAGTAGCGAGCGGACTTGAACCCGGCCTGAACGCCTATTGAACTCCCCGGCCGCGGCCCCAACTGCGGCGCGCCAGCAGCAGCACGCGCGCCTGACTCACCCCCCCTGAAGAACCGACATGGACAAAAAGACACTTTCCTTCCAGGCCGAGGTGCAGCAGATCCTGCACCTGGTGACCCACTCGCTTTACTCGAACAAGGAGATCTTCCTGCGCGAACTGGTCTCCAACGCGTCGGACGCCTGCGACAAGCTGCGCTTCGAGGCGCTGGACAGGCCGGCGCTGTACGAGGACACGCCGAACCTAGAGGTGCGGGTGAGCTTCGACGCCGAGGCCAAGACGGTGACGATCCGCGACAACGGCATCGGCATGAGCGCCGACGAGGCGGTGGCTCACCTGGGCACGATCGCCAAGAGCGG
>JANNGZ010000461.1:0-4714 GCA_031404155.1 Burkholderiales bacterium | reverse complement strand
CCCGAAGGGCCGGGGAGATTTGGGCAGGCATTCGTCGTTGTCGGCTCGTTGTGTGGGCCCGCCACACGCCTCGCCAACGCCTAGACTGCCTGCCCAACTCTCCCCGGCGCGAGCCCAACGCCAAGCCCGACAGGCTCCTAGGCCATGAATCCGAGATTTCGTTTCGCCGCGTCGAAGTTTGCGAGGTTGGGAAAGATGTCGAGCAGCTGGGCATCGGTCAGGCCGAACCAGCGGCCAAGGGTGGCGCCGAGCTGGTCAACCGAGCTGCCGGGCAGCAGGCTGCCGTTGCCCAACTGGTCGGGGCTCGAATCGAAGTTGTTGTTGTTGGCGTTCTTCGCGCCGAGCACCGGGAAGCTGCCGTAGAGGTCGCCGCCGCGCACCGCGCCGCCCATCACCAGGTGGTGCGCGCCCCAGCCGTGGTCGGTGCCGTCGCCGTTGCTGGTGAAGCTGCGCCCGAAGTCGCTGGCGGTGAAGGTGGTCACCTGGTTGCGCAACGCCAGCGCGCCGAGCGTGGTGTCGAAGTAGCGCAACGATTGAGCCACCCGCGCCATCAGGTCGGCATGGTTGCGATTCTGATTGTCATGGCTGTCGAAGCCGCCGAGGCTGACGAAGAACACCTGGCGCTTGGCGCCGATCGAGGCCGACGCGCCGGCCTCGATCATCCGTGCCACCACCTGGAACTGCTGCGCCAATGCGTTGAAGGTGGCCGCGCCGGTGAGCGGGTTCATGTATTGGAGTTTCGGGTCGTTGTTGGCGCTGTAGGTGCCGCTTGCCGGCGCGGTGCCGAAAAGCGGGTCGCTGGCCGGCTTCAAGGCGGTGCGCAGCGTGGTCTCGGCGTCGATCGAGCGTTGCGACACCGCGCCCAGGTCGGCCTCGAAGACATGCCCGTTGCGCCCGGCCGAGACGATGCGCTGCATCGCCGCACCCACTTCGGCCGAGCCGTAGATGCGGCCGTTGGCGTCGGTGCCCATGCGGATCGCGCCGTTGCCCGAGACCTGGTACTGGCGCACGCTCTGGCCGGCGAGCCAGACCGCATTGCCGGCGGCCGAAACCGCGGTGAACACCGGCCGGGTGTTCATCGAGGCGAGCAGGTCGCCCATGCGCCCGCCCCAGCCGCGGGTAACACCTTCGGGCGCCAGCGCCTGCCAGGTGTTCTGCTGGTCGTTGTGAGAAAAGAGGCTCTGCGGTTTCGGGTGGCTGGCCAGCGCGTACTGCGCTTTGGTGGTCGGCAGCAGCAGCGGCCCGATGTTGGGCAGGATCGCCAGGCGCTTGTCGCTGTCGAACATCGACTGCAGCGTACCCAGCAGCGGGTGCAGTGCAAAGCTGCGGCCCTGCGGGTTGAGCGGCGCGATCGGCAGCACACCGCCCAGGCGTGCCGGCGAGCCCGCCGCGGCACCGGCGTTCGGCGCGGTGCCCGGCGCCAGCAGCGCGATCGAGTCGGGCGCCTGGTTGCGCACCGCGGTGTAGTTGGCGAGTGAGCCCGCGTCGGTCGGCAGCACCATGTTGTAGGCGTCGTTGCCGCCAAAGAAGAACAGGCAGACGATCGCCTTGTAGTCGCTCGCTGCCTGCGCCGCGGCGCTGCCGGTGGCCAGCAGGTTCAGCGCCAGCGGCGACGCGGCGGCGCCGAGCACCGAGCTGATCGCGCCGGCATGGCGCAGGAATTCGCGGCGCGAACTTGCTGTGTTGATGGTACCCATCTCGCTCACCTCTGCACCGCAAATTCGGGCGACACCAGCACCAGGAAAATCGCCGCATTGACCCGGTTGCGTTTGGCGCTGTCGATCGCGGCCTGGTTGCTGCCCGCGGCGTTCAGCGCGGGGATCACGATGCTGGTGATCGCGCTCTGGATCTCGGTCTTCAGCGCCGCCGGCATCTGGCTGCCGAGCAGCTTGGCGTCGAGGCGGTCCAGCAGCTCCGCCGGTTTGTCGGCGAGTGCGGTTTCGGCGCTGAAGTCGGCCTGCAGGTCGCGCCGGTTGCGCACCACGCCGCCCACGGTGCCGTTGAAGATGCCGACACCGCTTTGCAGGTTGTCGCGCATGGTGTTCACATAGCCGGCGGCGGTGGTTTCGTGAGCGAGTTGCATCTCGGGCACTGCCAGGTTCTGCGCCGCCGCCTGCGTGCCCGGCGGCACATAACCCGGGCGGTAGAAATTGAACACCGAGGGCGAGCGCAGCGGGCTCATGCCGAGCGCGGTGCCGGGGTTGTCGGTGTTGCCGACGCGCCAGAGGCCGCTGTCGGAGCTGTACGGGAACGCGCGCAGCAGAGCCGAAAGCCGCAGCACCGGCTCGCGCACCTTGCCCGAGCTGCTGGAGGCCACGCGCGCCTCGGGGTGCATCAGGATCGCCTTCACCACCGCCTTCATGTCGCCGCGCGCCCCGGCGCCGTTGTTGTTGAAGGTGCCCGCCACCGCGCTCACGTACTGCGGGCTCGGGTTGCTGGTCACCAGGCGCTGGATCAACTGGCGGCCGATGAAGGGGCCGACATTGGCATGGCCCGCGAGCCGGTCCAACCCCGCCTTCAGGCTGGCTGCGGGGTCGGCGGTGCCCTGCGCGGCGATGGTGGTGCCGAGGAAGGTTTTTTCTTCCTTGGCATGGAACTGCGGGTAGCCGAGCATCGACTTGAAGCCGCGGTCGGGGTCGGACAGGCCATTGAACGAGCCGGAGTAGAAGCAGCCCGAATCCGGCCAGTCGGGGCAGGCCCAGCTCCAGCCGGTGAACACCTTGGCAATGCCGGCGATATCGGCCGGGCCGTAGGTGTCCAGAGGCTTGCCGCCGCCTTGCTTCGCACTCCCGTCCAGGTTGAGTTCGTACAGGCCGATCGAGAACAGCTGCATCACCTCGCGCGCGTAGTTCTCGTCGGGCACACGGCCGGTTCGTGCATCGGCCTTCTGGTTGCGCAGGTGCGAGAGGTACACGCCCATCATCGGGTGCAGCGACACCGCTTCGAGCAGCTCGCGGTAAGTGCCCAGGCCCTTGTCGCCGAGCATGTCGAGGTAGGCGGCCACCGCGCGCGGGTTGTCGGCCACGGTGGAGTCCTGCATCGAGATGACGAAGATCTGCGACAGCGCAAACGCCACCCGCTGGCGGAGTTGGTCCTCGCCGGTCACCGCTTGCTTCCAGAAGCTGTTGAGCACCTCGTCGGGGCCGGCGCCGCGGGTGGCGTCCGCCGCCTTGATCGCCGCGTCGGCGGCTTCCCAGTTGGCGCGGTGCGACGCGGCCGGCTTGTTGAACTGCTCGTCGATCCAGGCGCTGTAGCCGAGCGCGGTCACGCGGTCGATGTCGGCGAGCACCGGGCCGAAGGTGGCCTGCGCGAGGAAGCGCGAGGCTTCCGCGGCGTTGCCCGGTTTTTCGATGACCACCACCGGCGGTGGCGGGTTGGCGACCGGGTCACTGCTGCCGCCACCGCCGCCGCAAGCGGCCAGCAGCAAGGACAACACGGCCGTGGCGCAGTCTGCGGCGGCGTCCCGACGACGACCCCATTTTTCGACGATCTTCACAAGCGCTCCCAACATCGCCCCGCGGTGGGGCGGCTCGCGCCGATCGAGCGGCGCGGTTCGTGAGGCGATTGTGTGGAACCGCCGCGCCGACGGGTGTGTGAAAGCGTTTGCGGCGCGGCGCTGGCTTACCGCCGGTCACAAGGCCGCCACCCTGACCGAACGAGTCGTTCAGTCGAGCGCCGGCGCCAGTGCGCGCTGCGCGTCGGCTGTCTCGATGCCAGTGCGCCGCGCCCAGTCGGCCAACTGGTCGGCGCCGATCTTGCCGACATTGAAGTAGGTCGATTGCGGGTGCGCAAAATAGAAGCCGCTCACGCTCGCCGCCGGTGTCATCGCACAACTCTCGGTCAGCGCCATCTCGATGGCGCCCGCGTCGAGCGCGCGGAACATGTCGGCCTTGACCCGGTGGTCGGGGCAGGCCGGGTAGCCGGGCGCGGGGCGGATGCCGCGGTACTTCTCGGCGATCAGGTCTTCGTGGCTCAGTTGCTCGTCGGCCGCATAACCCCAGAACTCGGTGCGCACCCTCTGGTGCAGGCGCTCCGCAAAAGCCTCGGCGAGGCGGTCGGCCAGGGCCTTCAACATGATCGCCGAGTAGTCGTCGAGGTCGGCTTCGAATTGCGCCACCTTCTTGTCCACGCCCAGGCCCGCGGTCACCGCGAAGAGGCCGATCCAGTCGGGTTGGACACCCTTGGGCGCGATGAAATCCGCGAGGCTGCGGTTGGCCCGTTTCACGCCCTCCACCACCGGCCGCTCGGTTTGCATGCGCAGCGGCGACCAGCGCAGCAGCACCTCGCTGCGCGCCTCGTCGCGGTAGATCTCGATCGTGTCGTGGTCCACCGTGTTTGCCGGGTACAGGCCGATGACGCCATTGGCACTGATCCATCGACCTTCGATCGCCCGCTGCAGCAGGCGCTTGCCGTCGCTGAAGACCCGTTGCGCCTCGCTGCCGACCACCTCGTCGCGCAGGATGTCGGGGAAGCGGCCGGCCAGGTCCCAGGTCTGGAAAAACGGTGCCCAGTCGATGCAGGCGGCGAGCTCGTTCAGGTCCTGGTTGCGAAAGACACGACGGCCGATGAACTTGGGCGCGGGCGGCGTGTAGGCAGCCCAGTCGATCGCGGTGCGGTTGGCGCGCGCGGCCTCGATCGAGACCAACGGCGTCACCTTTTTGTTGGCGTGCTGCTGGCGCACCCGCTCGTAGTCGGCTTTCAGCTCGCCGATGTA
>JANNGZ010000460.1:0-1760 GCA_031404155.1 Burkholderiales bacterium | reverse complement strand
TCGAGAACCTGCTCGGCCTGTGCGGCGAGCGCTGCAGCGTGCGCCAGTTCGAGCGCAAGCAGCACGTGCAACTGCTGCCCAACCCGGTGCCGGTGCACACGCTGATGCTCGGTGACGCGGTGGTGGCCTTCAGCCGCCGCGACGTGCTGATGCTGCGCGACCAGATCGCCGCGGCCGGCCACCCGGTGAGCGTGATCTACGGCGCGCTGCCGCCCGAGGTGCGGCGCCGCGAAGCGGAGCGTTTCGCCGAAGGCGCGAGCCACATCCTGGTGGCCACCGACGCCATCGGCATGGGCCTGAACCTGCCCATCCGCCGCGTCCTGTTTTCCACCATGACCAAGTACGACGGCGTTAACGACCGGCCGCTCGGCGAGAGCGAGGTCCACCAGATTGCCGGACGCGCCGGCCGCTTCGGCATCCACGAAGAAGGCTTCGTCGGCGTGCTGAAGGAAGCCGAGCCCGGCGCGCTCAAACTGCTGACCGAGCTGCTGCCAAAAACGCCGCGTGCGCCGCGCGACTTCAAGGCCCCGGTGGCACCGAACAACTGGCATGTGCAGACAATCGCCAGCCGCCTGAACCTGACCAAGCTGCGCACCGTGCTCGGTGTCTTCGTCGAACAACTCAAGCTCGACGACGCCCACTTCGCCGTGGCCGAGCTCGAACAGATGATGGACCTGGCCGAAAAGCTCGACACCAGTGCTGCCAGCCTTGTGTTGAAAGAACGCTTCATCTACGCCCAGGCGCCCGTCGATACGCGCACCGAGAACCAGCTCCAGGCCTTTCTCGACTGGGCCGGCAGCCATGCCGCCACCGGCCAGGCCGGCGTGCCGTGGTTCCTCGACCAGGTGGACGGCCACAGCCGCCTCGAGGCGATGGAGCAGGCACTGCGCGCCTGCACGCTGTGGCTGTGGCTCGACCTGCGCTTCCCTGGCGCCTACGGCCACGTGGAAAACGTTATGGCGCTGCGCAGCCAGCTCAACGCCGGCATCGAGCGGCAGTTGAAAGGCAAGCGGCCGCTGGCGCAGATGAGGAACCGGCAGCGCCAACGAAGGTGATAAATTGCATCTCATTCTGTACAAAAGATCAAGTTTGCATAGAATGAGGTTGCCATGCCCGCTGCGTCCCCAGCCACCGGAGAGATCGTCGCCGCCAAGCTGCTGGCCCTGGGCGAGCAGCTTCGTGCGCAGCGCAAGCGCCTGGGCGTGAGCGCCACCACTGCCGCCGAGGCGGCGGGCGTTTCGCGCGTCACGCTGCACCGCATCGAGCGCGGGGAACCATCGGTGACCATGGGTGCCTACCTCAACGCCGCAGCGGCGCTGGGCCTGGAGTTGAGCGTCGTTCAACCCCATCCATTGCCGACACGCCGCGACGGGGCCACCGGTGCCCCCACGCGCATCTGTTTGGCCGACCACCCGCAGCTCGAGCGCCTGGCCTGGCAATTCCAGGGCGCCAGCCACGTCACGCCCGCCGAAGCGCTGAGCTTGTACGAGCGCAATTGGCGGCACATCGAGCAAGGCGCGCTGACAGACCCAGAACGCACGCTGATCCAGCAGCTGGTGGCGAGCCTGGGCGGGAGCCGCCTGCTTGTTTGAGCGCGAACTCCACCGCCGCGTGGCCAGCGTGCTGCAGGCGCTGGACGCCCGGCAGCTGCACGCCCACCAGTGCCTGTTCGGCGGCGGCACCGCGCTGGCGCTGCGCTACGGCGAGTACCGCGAATCGGTGGACATCGACTTCCTGGTCTCGCACCGCGAGGGCTACCG
>JANNGZ010000459.1:0-17144 GCA_031404155.1 Burkholderiales bacterium | reverse complement strand
GACGCCGGCCGCCGTGCAGGTCGCCGGCGAGGTCTACCTCGTGACGATCGCCGGCCGGCCCCGGCGCTTCTCGCTGGCCAGCGCGCTGCGTGACGTCGCGACCTCGGGCCTCGCCGACGGCAGGCCGTTCTTCGCCCAGGTCGAGCGCGCCGGCCTGGCCTATCGCATCGCCCAGGGCGGCGTCTCGGTGTTCGACTTCACCGATGCGGCCAACCCGGTTGAAATTGCCTACTTCGATCGCGGTCCGCTCGACGCCAAGAGCCTGATCGTCGGCGGCTACTGGTCGACCTACTGGTACAACGGCAACCTGTATGGTTCAGAAATTTCGCGCGGCATGGACATCTTCAAGCTGGTGCCGACGCAGTACCTGTCGCAGAACGAAATCGACGCCGCCACCCAGTGGCGGGTGACCGAGTTCAACGCGCAGAACCAGCCGCTGGTGAAGTACGAACCGACCACGGCGGTGGCGAAGTCGTATCTCGATCAGTTGAACCGGACCAAGGGCATCTCGGCCGAGCGCGCGCGGGCCGTGACGACGGCGCTGTCGAAGGTCGATGAGCTGCGTACCGGCAAGGAACGCAGCGCCGCGGCCGCGCTCGACAGCCTGGATGCGGTGGCGGCCCAGCTCGCCGCCGATGCCAAGGCCGCCAAGGGGCGCGATGCCATTCGCTTGCAATCACTGTCAGACACGTTGAAGGGCCGCACGGCGCGGTTACGGTAATGTAGTCTCCGCCTTCAGGCGGAGCTTTTGAGGTCGATATGAAACTCGTGAAAATTCTCGCGGGCGCTGCCCTGGTCGTCTCGGCCATCGCCGTCGGACAGGCACAACAGCCGGCCGCACCGGCACCGCAACCAGCCGCACCCGCAGCGGGAGGGCCGCCGCAGCAACGGCCCGACCCGGTCCCGCCCGCCGACCTGCCGCGGCCGTCGACCACGGATCCGCGCGCGAACCTCAAGCCTGGAGGCCCTGGCGAGAAGGCGGCAGAGGCCGCCTGGAACATGGAGCTGGTGTCGAACCTGCCGAAGCCGGACGGCTTCTTCGATCCGGCCCTGCCACTGGGCACGCGTCCGCCCGAGCCGGCGCCGCCGGTGGCCGGCGCGCCGCGTACACCGCCGAACCCGAACCAGCTCTCGTACACCAACTCGGACCTGGCGTTCAGCGGCAGCCAGAGCCCCGAGCGGCTGAAGGCGCATATGCGCAACATGAACGTCTTTGACGTGAGGACGCTCAAGGCCAAGGGCGGCATCGACAAGGAAACAGGCTACCAGCTTGACGGCGACTACTTCGGCCTGCCCTGGCCGTGTTATGGCACGCCGGCGATGAAACACCCGGGCAGCCCGAACCTGTACGACACCTCCAAGCATGTGATGGAGGGCGGCGGCAACTTCCGCGCGAACTTCGGCGTCGAGCGCGAAGGTGTTTCGCTGCTCGCCGGCGACGGCTCGCACAGCAAGGGCGCCGACCTCACCGGCGGCTACCCCGAGTTCGACCATGTGCTGCTGAAAAAGCTCGGCTGGTGGGGCGACCTCACTGAAGCCGAGGCCAAGGCCGCCGAAGGCAAGAACTGGAAGACCGACCCCTCGGGCGGCATCATCCGCGTGGCGATGCAGGTGCATGGCTGCCACCCCTTCGGCAACGCCAAGGCGCGTGCGGTGGTGTGGAACTTCCCCGACCCGGTACCGCAGCACCGCGAGCCGCTGTACAGCATCCGCGCCGACCTGGTGGCCAAGTACCCGACGCACGAAGACAAGAAGGCCTTCTGGCGCCTGCCCACGCTGTACATGAGCGTGCAGGAGAAGAACAAGGACATCGGCAAGACCTTCCCGCTGATCATGACCAGCGGGCGTCTGGTCGAGTTCGAAGGCGGCGGCGAGGAAACCCGCTCCAACCCCTGGCTGGCCGAGCTGCAGCAGGAAATGTTCGTCGAGATCAACCCGAAGGCGGCCAACGACCGCGGCATCCGCAACGGCGAATTCGTCTGGGTCAAGACTCCCCCGATGGCGGCGGTGCCCGAGTTCAAGGGCCTGCGGCTCAAGGCGCTGGTCACCGAGCGGGTTGATGCGGACACCGTGTTCCTGCCTTTCCACTTCTCAGGCCGCTGGGGCGGCGTCGACCTGGCGCCGTACTACCCACCGGGCGCGATGCCGGTGGTGCGCGGCGAGGCGGTCAACACCGCCACCACCTACGGCTACGACAGCGTGACGATGATGCAGGAGACCAAGACCACCGTCTGCCAGATCGAGCGCGCGGCATGAGCTACTGCGCAGGTGTGATGCGTCGTTGGCCGGTGCTCGGAATCCTCACGTACTTCAAAGTACGTTCCGGTTCCTGCGGCCTCGCCCAAGCCTGACGCCCGCTCGCTACGCTCCTCAACTACTGGAGGTTATCAATGGCTCGAATGAAATTCATCTGCGACGCCGAGCGCTGCATCGAATGCAACGGTTGCGTCACCGCCTGCAAGGCCGAACATAACGTGCCCTGGGGTGTGAACCGCCGCCGTGTGGTCACGCTCAACGACGGCCTGCCGGGCGAGAAGAGCATCTCGGTGGCCTGCATGCACTGCTCGGACGCGCCCTGCATGGCGGTGTGCCCGGTGGACTGCTTCTACCGCACCGACGAAGGGGTGGTGCTGCACGACAAGGACATCTGCATCGGCTGTGGCTACTGCTCGTATGCCTGCCCGTTCGGCGCGCCGCAGTTCCCCACCAACGGCACCTTCGGCCTGCGCGGCAAGATGGACAAGTGCACCTTCTGCGCCGGCGGCCCCGAGGCCAACGGCAGCGACGCCGAGTACGAGAAGTACGGCCGCAACCGCCTCTCCGAAGGCAAGCTGCCGGCTTGCGCGGAGATGTGCTCGACCAAGGCCTTGCTCGGCGGCGACGGCGACGTGGTGGCCGACATCTTCCGCACCCGCGTGCTCACCCGCGGCAAGGGCAGCGAAGTCTGGGGTTGGGGCACTGCCTACGGCAAGCCGGCGAAATCATGATGCTGCGCACCACCATCTACCTGCTGGCCGCCACAAGTGTCGCTCTTGCCGCCTGCGGGGAGAAGGCGCAGACCGCTTCGCCCTCGGCCAAGAAATCCGACGGCAAGGCCTACGACGCCGCGCCGGCCCATGTGGCCGGCAACTGGAAGAGCGGCGATGCCCAGGCCTGGGAAGAGCACATGCGTGCTCGCGCGCAGGCGCAGAACGAATACTCGCGCGCCCCTGCTGCGGCCAAGTGACTTCCGCGGCAAGCCGCTGATCGAATCGAGAGGGGAGCGGGCATGAACGCTTGGATGCGAGCGCTGTGGTTGAGCGCTGGATTGGTTTGCGGCGCGACCGGCGCGCTGGCCCAGCAGGGCGCGGCACCGCCGGTGACCGCGGCAACGCCGGCGGCACCAGCAGCCCCCGCTGAGGCGCCGAAAGGACCACCCGCAGGCTTCGTTGCGCAGGCCGAACCCAAGGCCGACGAGAACAATGCGCAGCGCGGCAAGACCCAGCCGGGCAACAATGCGCCCTTCTGGCGTGGTGTGCGCGAGTCGGGCCAACAGGAGGGCTATGTCAGCCTGCCCGGCATCGAAATGGGCACGCTGGTGCAGTCCTTCGTGCAGTACCCCGGCTCGAAACTTTCCACCGCCGGCGAGGCTTGGCGGCAGGTGCGCAACAACTGGATCATTCCCTATGGCGGCGCGCTGCTGCTGATCGTCGCGCTGGCGATCGCGCTGTTCTACTGGGGCCGCGGCCCGATCGGGCATGAAACCAGCGGCCCGAAACGCATCGAGCGTTTCACACCCTTCGAACGCGCCGCGCACTGGACCAACGCGATCACCTTCGTCGTGCTCGCGGTGTCGGGCCTGGTGATGGCGTTCGGCAAGTTCATCCTGCTGCCGGTGATCGGCGGCACGCTGTTCGGCTGGCTCACCTACGCGCTGAAGACCGCACACAACTTTGCCGGGCCGCTGTTCGCGGTCTCGGTGGTGGTGGTCTTCATCACCTTTTTGAAGGACAACTTCCCCAAGGCATACGACGTGAAATGGGTGGCCAAGGCGGGTGGCCTGTTCGGCGGCGAGGAGGTGCCATCGCACCGCTTCAACGCGGGCGAAAAGGTGATCTTCTGGGGCGGCGTGTTCCTGCTCGGTTTCTTCGTCGTCAGCTCCGGGCTGACGCTGGACAAGCTGATTCCGGGCCTGCAGTACACCCGCTCCGACATGCAGATCGCCCACATGATCCACGCCGTTTCCGCGCTGCTGATGGTCGCCATGTTTGCCGGCCACATCTACCTCGGCACCATCGGCATGAAGGGCGCGTTCAGTGCGATGCGCACCGGCTATGTCGACGAAGAGTGGGCGCACGAGCACCACGCACTCTGGGCCGACGATGTGCGCGCCGGCAAGATCGCGGCGCAGCGTTCGACGCCATTGCCCGCGCAAGTCACGCCGCTGGCCGGCCAGGCCAAGGTTTGACGACGATGACGCGTCAACATTCGAATCCCACCGATCGAGGAGAGCGCATGAAGCGCATCGTCACCCGCTCCGCTTTGATTTTCGCCCTGGCCACCGTCGCTTCGAGTGTCGCGCTGGCCAAGCTGCCGCCGCCGACCGACGACGCCAAGGCCAAGGCGGCCGAAGCCGCGGCCAAGGCCGCGCATGGTGGCAAGGTCGACAACTACAAGCTCTGCTTGTCGATCGACAAGGTGGCGGCCAAGTACGTGGCCGACGCCAAGAAGGCCGCCAAGGAGACCAAACCCGCCGTGGCCACGCCGGCCTGTGCCGACCCGGGCGCCTTTGTCTACCCGCCGCCTGCCGTCGCGCCAACGGCGGCCGCACCGGCGGCACCCTCAGCGCCGGTTGCCGCGGCCGCAACGCCGAAGAAGTAGGCACCCTTCTGGCCTGGGCATGACGCGGGGCGGGGCGCTCGCGTAAGCTGGCGCCGCGGCCGCCTTGTACTGCGCCGCCAATCTCCTTGCCGATGCCCTCGCAGCCCGCCGCCAAACCCGATCCGCCCCTGCCGCGCCTGACTCAGGCGCGTGCCCCGCTCACGCGTGAGGTGGAAGTGCTCGACGAATTCGGCCAGCGCCGCAGCATCGAAATCCCGGCTGAGCGGCCGCTCACACTCTTTGTCGACAAGCGCGAGCTGGTGACCTTGATGACGCTCGGCGTCGCGCCCGAGCTGCTGGCGCTCGGCTACCTGCGCAACCAGCGCCTGGTCGATTCACCGGGCGACGTGGATTCGGTCACCGTGGACTGGGAGGTTGACGCGGTGGCGGTGAAGACCCGCCACGGCATTGAGAGCTTTGAGCAGCGCACCGCCAAGCGTGTCGTCACCACCGGCTGTGGCCAGGGCACGATGTTCGGCGACCTGATGACCGAGCTGGACGCGGTGCGCCTGCCGCCGCCCTCGGCCGCGCGCATCCGCCAGTCCACGCTGCAGGCGATGAACGAGGCGATGCGCAAACAGGACAGCGTGCACCGCAGCGCGGGCTCGGTGCACGGCTGTGCGCTGTTCCGCGGCACCGAGATGCTCAAGTTCATCGAGGACGTGGGCCGCCACAACGCGATCGACACCATCGCCGGCTGGATGTGGATGCAGGGCGACGGGCCGCTGAGCCAGGGCGCCGACAAGGTCTTCTACACCACCGGCCGGCTCACCAGCGAGATGGTGATGAAGTCCGCGCAACTCGGCGTGCCGATCGTGGTCTCGCGCAACGGGGTCACGCAGATGGGCTACGAACTCGCCAGCCGCCTGGGTATGACGCTCTTCGGCCGCGCCAGCCACAAGCACTTCATCTGCTACTGCGGCTTCGAGCGCTTCGACGCCGAGCCCGAGCCCGAGCGGCCGCCGGTGCGGGTGATTGCGGGCTGACCGAACTCGGCACTCGTGCCGGGGGCCGGTCAACGCTCCACCGCGAACAGCTGCCACTGCCCGGGAATGCCCTTCAGGGACACCTGGCCTCGGTCAAGGAACGACAGGCCCGAGCCCGAGACCAGGTCTTTCACCATGCGCGAGACCAGCACTTCGCCCGCGCTGGCGCAGGCCGCGATGCGTGCGCCGATGTGCACCGCGATGCCGCCGAACTTGTCGCCGATCACCTCGCACTCCCCGGTGTGCACGCCGGCGCGCAGCGCCAGGCCGAGCGGCCGCACCGCATCGCCGATTGCGCAGGCGCAGCGCACCGCGCGCGCCGGGCCGTCGAAGGCAGCAAAAAAACCGTCGCCGGCGGTGTCGATCTCGCGGCCCCGGAAACGCTGCAGCTCGTGGCGTACCGCTTCATGGTGGCGCGAGAGCAAGTCGCGCCAGCCTTTGTCGCCCAGGCTCGCGGCGGTCTCGGTGGCGCCGACGATGTCGGTGAAGAGCACGCTGGCGAGCACCCGGTCGTCGACCTCGTGGTGGCGCATGCCGGTGAGGAACTCTTCGATCGCACCGGTGATGGCCTCGGAGTCGCTCAGGTACGGCAGGTGGTCGATGCCCTGCAGCTCGATGTACTTCGCCCGCGGGATGCGCTCGGCCATGTAGCGGCTGCCCTCCACTCGCAGCGCGCGGTCGTTCGCGCTGTGCAGGATCAGCGTCGGCACCAGGATGCTCGGCAGCAGGTCGCGAATGTCGACTTGCGCGTTCATGCGCAGCAGCGCCGCCGCCGCCGCCGCGGGGCTCGCGCTCATGCGCAGGAAGCGTGCCCAACGCTGGCGGAAGGCCTCGTCGCCGCTGCGGCTCGGCGCGCGCAGGTCGATGCCCACCGGCCCGCCCCAATCGTGTTCGATCTCGACGAGCAGGGCGTCGAGCTGTTCCTGGGTGCGCCCGAACTCGTAACCCGGTGCGGCCATCATGCGCGGATAGGAGCCGACCATGATCAGCGCGGAGGTGCGCTGCGGATAGGTGGCCGCGTACAGCGCGCACATCGGCCCGCCCTCGGACCAGCCGCACAAGGCGGCGCGCTGCGAGCCCACCGCGTCGAGCACGGCGCGCACATCGTCCATGCGCACCTCCAGCGAGGGCAGTTCGGCCACGCGGTCCGAGAGCCCGGTGCCGCGCTTGTCGAACAGGATCAGGCGCGAGAACTGGGCGAGGCGGCGGTAGAAGGCGTCGCGGTCGGGGTCCTCCCAGGTGGCTTCGAGGTTCGACAGCCAGCCCGGCACCACCACCAGGTCCAACGCAGCATCGCCGAGCACCTGGTAGGCGATGCTGACGCCGCCGCTGCTGGCGTATCGGGTCTCGGGAGTCATGGTCCGGCTTCGACGACAAGGCGCAGGCGGCGACCTACGG
The DNA here is from genome assembly GCA_031404155.1 of Burkholderiales bacterium. Classification (GTDB taxonomy): domain Bacteria; phylum Pseudomonadota; class Gammaproteobacteria; order Burkholderiales; family Burkholderiaceae_C; genus JANNGZ01. Next base: position 9,900 of record JANNGZ010000459.1, on the reverse strand, counting down.
ACGCACTGCGCTCATGTCGCGCCGGTGAGCCCCTACGGACGCACTGCGCTGATACATCGCGCAGGTGAGCCCCTACGGACGCACTGCGCTGATATCGCGCAGGTGCGTGGGCCCGACGCGCCGCTCGATCTCGGCCAGCAAGGGCTTGTTCCATCCGGCCGCGAACATGATCTCGGCGACGACGAAGTAGGGGCCGATCATCAGGCCCACGATGTCGTCGACAAACGCCGGTTTGCGGCCTTCATAGTGGTGGCCGATGAACTGGATCACCCAGCCGACGATGAACAGGCCCACGCCCACCGCGAGCCAGGTGGCGGTGCTGCCCGCGGCGATACGTTCGGCCGCCGCCACCATCAGCACCATCGCGGCGCTGGTGACCAGCCCAAGCGCGAAGGCCCCGCGTGTGAGGTACCACAGCGAGCTGAGCGCGAGCACCGCCCACACCGGCGACACCACGACCGTGCCCAGCGCAAACGCCGGGCGCGACAGCAGCACGCAGACCGCGAACACGATCATCGGCACACCGACCAGGTGGGTGGCGATGTTGCGGCGGTCGCGGTGGCACGCGGCATAGTCCGAGAGCAACTCGACGGCAGTGCGCATGGCGGTCTCCCGGTAGCGGAATGACGATGGTCTGTATCTTAGCCACGCCGGACTTTGGTGGGCTCCTAGAATCGCAGCGCAAATCGAAGGCAGGGCATGAGCCCGCACGGCCGCCCGAAGGGCGAATTCACCGCAGTACGAAGTACGGAGGTTGCCTGATGAGCCCGCACGGCCGCCCGAAGGGCGAATTCACCGCAGCACGTAGTACGGAGGTTGCCTGATGAGCATCAAGAGCGACAAGTGGATCCGCCGCATGGCCGAGCAGCACGGCATGATCGAGCCCTTCGAGCCCGGGCAGGTGCGCACCGCGCTGGACGCGAACGGGCAAGCGCAACGCATCGTCAGCTACGGCACCTCGAGTTACGGCTACGACATCCGCTGCGCGCCGGAATTCAAGGTCTTCACCAACATCTACTCCACCGTGGTCGACCCCAAGGCCTTCGACGAGCGCAGTTTTGTCGACATGAATGCCGATGTCTGCATCATCCCGCCCAACAGCTTTGCACTGGCGCGCACGGTGGAGTACTTCCGCATCCCGCGCAACGTGCTCACGATCTGCCTGGGCAAGAGCACTTACGCGCGCTGCGGCATCATCGTCAACGTCACGCCCTTCGAGCCCGAGTGGGAAGGGTATGTCACGCTCGAGTTCAGCAACACCACCCCGCTGCCGGCCAAAATCTACGCTGGCGAAGGCTGCGCGCAGGTCTTGTTCTTCGAGAGTGACGAGGTCTGCGAAACCAGCTACAAGGACCGGGGGGGCAAATACCAGGGCCAGCGTGGTGTCACGCTGCCCAAAGCCTGATTCGCCAGGGCCAGCGCGGTCCAGCTCTGGCCCAGACCCGACTCGTCGAAGTGGTGCGCCCTTCGTCGCGCCGCCCCACCACTGAACCCGGAGACAGCACATGAAATGGGAAGGCCAGGAGCAGAGCGACAACGTCGAGGATCGACGTGGCAGTGGCGGTGGCGGCGGCATGCGGGTAGGCGGCCGCAGCATCGGTGTCGGCAGCGTGGTGGTGGCGCTGCTCGCGAGCTGGATGTTCGGGATCAACCCGCTCACCGTGTTAGGTGTGATCGGCGGCGACGGCGAGCCGGCACCGCAAGCGCAACAGGGCCCGGCTCAGAAGCCGCCGGCCGGCGACACGCAGGCGGCGTTCATCTCCACCGTCTTGCGCGACACCGAACAGGTGTTCGGCCAGGTGATGCAATCCGGCGGCACCACCTACCGCGAGCCGAAGCTGGTGCTGTTTCGTGGCGCGACCCCCACGGCCTGCGGCACCGGGCAGTCGGCGATGGGCCCGTTCTACTGCCCGGGTGACCAGAAGGTCTACCTCGACCTCGAGTTCTTCGACACCCTGCGCCAGCGCCTGGGCGCGCCCGGCGACTTCGCGCAGGCCTACGTGGTGGCGCACGAGGTCTCGCACCATGTGCAGAACCTGCTCGGCATTTCGGCGCGGGTGGATGCGATGCGCGGCAAGGTGGGCGAGGCTCAGATGAACAACCTGTCGGTGCGCCTGGAGCTGCAGGCCGACTGCTTCGCCGGCGTCTGGACCCACCATTCGCAAAAGGGCAAGGGCTGGCTCGACCAGGGCGACCTGGAAGAGGCACTGAACGCCGCGTCGCAGATCGGCGACGACACCTTGCAGCGCAAGTCGCAGGGCAGCATCGTGCCGGAGAGCTTCACCCATGGCACCAGCGCGCAGCGCAGCGCCTGGTTCCGGCGCGGGGTGCAAAGCGGCAGCCTCGCGCAGTGCAACACCTTCGAGGCCAAGGCCTTGTAGCTTCCCCACCGGGATGGGCTGGGATGCGCCACCTCCTGCGCACGGCGGCATTGATCGAATCCTGGTTCGATTTCATGCCGCAGGGCCAACAGGCCACGGCCCGGGAACTGCAATCGGCGCTGCTCGCGTCCGCGCCGCAACTGCACCAATCGGTGAAGTGGGGCAACCTGGTTTTTGCGCTCGACAACCGGCACGCGTTTGCGCTGGTGATGCACAAGGGGCACGCGCACCTTCAGGTTTACCGGGGCGCGCAACTGGTGGCGCGATTTCCGCAGCTCGAAGGCAGCGGCAAGGGCCTGCGGCACCTGAGCTTTCGCTACGGGCAGCCGGTCGACGGTGATCTGATTGCCGACTTGGTGCAGGCTGCGCTGGCGCTGATGGCTGAGTCCGAGGGTGATCCGCGGGAGGGCTGAAAAGGACCCGGTGAGCCTGCCCGCCGCGGCGCCGGCAGCCCCCTAGCTCCGACCTTGCACAACCGCTCTCCGCGACTAACCTGCGGGGTAGCGTGAGCTGGGAACTTGAGGCGCGCGGCCAGGGTTGGGCCCTCTTCCGATGCCGCCGGCGGCCGACCCGGAGGCACCCCGACTGAACAGGAGTGCGTCAGCATGGCCACCTTCATTTCTCTGCTGAATTTCACCGACCAGGGCATTCGCAACATCAAGGAGTCGCCCAACCGCGCCGAAGCGGCGATTGCGCTGATGTCCAAGCTCGGCGCCACCGTCAAGAGCATTCACTGGACTGCCGGCGCCTACGACATGGTGGTTGTCAGTGAAGGCACCGACGAGGCCGCGATGACCGCGATGCTCACCACCGCGATGATGGGCAATGTGCGCACACAAACCCTGCGCGCGTTCAGCGCCACGGAGATGAAGAAGATCATCGCTAACATGCCGTGACCGAGAGGGTCGCCGTTGCCGCGCGGCGACGAGCGACCCGATAGCTGACTCTCTTTGGGGCAGCGGAGGACGGTTTTAGCGCGCGAGGCGCGACACCCGGCCGGCCCGGCTTCACCGTGGGTAGGTGCCCGGCAGCAGGATGTCGCGGCCGACGTCCGCGAGTTGGGTGTGGCCGCAGAAGGCCATCGTGATGTCGAGTTCCTTGTGGATGATCTCCAGCGCCCGGGTGACACCGGCTTCACCCATCGCGCCGAGGCCGTAGACCATCGCGCGGCCGATGTAGGTGCCGCGCGCGCCTAGCGCCCAGGCCTTGAGCACGTCCTGCCCCGAACGGATGCCGCCGTCCATGTGCACCTCGATCTTCGAGCCCACCGCTTCGACGATCGCCGGTAGCGCCTCGATGCTGCTCTGCGCCCCGTCGAGCTGGCGGCCGCCGTGGTTGCTCACCACGATCGCGTCGGCGCCGCTGGCCGCGGCCAGCCGCGCGTCCTCCACATCCTGGATGCCCTTGAGGATCAGCTTGCCGCCCCAGCGCTGCTTGACCCATTCGACATCGGGCCACGACAGCCGGGGGTCGAACTGCTCGTTGGTCCATGCCGCGAGCGAGTTCATGTCGCTCACGCCCTTCACATGCCCGACCAGGTTGCCGAAGCTGTGGCGCCGGGTGCCCAGCATGCCCAGGCACCAGCGCGGCTTGCCGACCAGGTTCAGGATGTTGCGCAGCGTCGGCCGCGGCGGCGCGGTGAGGCCGTTCTTCAGGTCCTTGTGGCGCTGGCCGATCACCTGCAGGTCCAGCGTGAGCACCAGCGCGCTGCAGCGTGCGGAGCGGGCGCGCTCGATCATGCGTGCCATCGCGTCGCGGTCGCGCATCATGTAGAGCTGGAACCAGAACGGCGCCTGGGTGTGCGCCGCAATGTCCTCGATCGAGCAGATGCTCATCGTCGACAGCGTGAACGGAATGCCGAACTTCTCGGCTGCCTTGGCGGCCAGAATTTCGCCGTCGGCATGCTGCATGCCGGTCAGGCCCACGGGTGCGATCGCCACCGGCATCTTCACCGCGGTGCCCGCCATCGTCGTGGCGAGGCTGCGGTTTTCCATGTTCACCGCCACGCGCTGGCGCAGCTTGATCTTCTGGAAGTCGGCCTCGTTGGCGCGGTAGGTGCCCTCGGTCCACGAGCCCGAGTCGGCATAGTCGTAGAACATGCGCGGCACACGCCGCTGCGCGAGCTGGCGCAGGTCTTCGATGTTGGTGATGACGGTCATGGGTTTCTCCTCACGCGGCCAATCGTAGCCGGCCGCGGGCCCGGCGCCTGTTTGCCGCACCGCGTCGCATCGGCGTGAGGCTTCGCAAGCTGGTGCGAGCACGCGGTGTTCAGGTCCCGCTGCGTGGGGTGGCGTTTGCGAACAACTCGGGCTCGGCGACAGTGCTGCGCGAGTCGTTGCGTTCGCCGTGGCGCGGCGGCGGCGCAGGCGCAGGCCCTTGCTCGCGCCCGTCCGCACGCCCGTCCGCACGCCCGAGCGCACTCGCGCGCACCCCAAGCAACCTCAGCCGCCGCGAAAGGTCCACCCGCTTCAGGCACAGTCCCGCGGCGCGGCGGATCTCGTCGCGTTCGGCCGTGGCAACGGGCAACGTCAGGTCGCGGGTCACGGTCTTGAAATCCTCGAAGCGCAGCTTGATGCCGATGGTGCGGCCGGCGTAGCCCTTGCGTTGCAGGTCGCCGGCCAGCTGCTCGACGAGTTGATTGAGCACGCGCGAGAGTTCGGCGCGGTCGCGTTGTGCGTGCAGGTCGCGGTCGAAGGTGGTCTCGCGGCTCATCGACACCGGCTCGCTGTGCGTCACCACCGGCCGGTCGTCGATGCCATGCGCCGCGTCGTGCAGCCAGCCGCCGTAGGCGCGGCCGAAATGTGCGACCAGCCAAGGCCGCTCCCGCGCGGCGAGGTCGCCCACCGTGGCCGCGCCCAGCGCGGTGAGCTTGGCCGCGGCCTTCGGCCCGATGCCGTTGACCTTGCGCACCGGCAGCGGCCAGATCCGCGCTGGCAGGTCTTCGTGGGTCAACACGGTCAGGCCGTCGGGCTTGTCGAGCTCGCTGGCCAGCTTGGACAAGAGCTTGTTGGGCGTGACGCCGATCGAGCAGGTCAGGCCGGTGGCTTCGCGAACGCTGTTGCGGATGTCCTGTGCCACCGCGCGCACACCACCGAAGCGGTCGTGCCCGACCGCGTCGTGCACGCCGGGCACGTCACTCAGGTCGATGTAGATCTCGTCGATGCCGCGGTCTTCGATCACCGGCGCCACCTCCGCCACCGCGGCCTTGAACAGGCGCGAGTAGTGGCGGTATCGCTCGAAGTCCACCGGCAGCAGCACCGCGTCGGGCGCGCGCTGCGCGGCCTTCATCAGCCCCATGCCCGAATGCACCCCGTAGTCGCGCGCGGCGTAAGTGGCGGTGGTGACCACGCCGCGCCCGGCGTAGTGGCGCAGCGTTGAGAAGCGCCTGGTGCCGTCGCCTTGCAGCTCGGGCTGGTGGCGCCGGCCGCCGCCGATCACCACCGGCAGGCCATCCAACTCCGGGTAACGCAGCAGCTCCACCGACGCATAAAACGCGTCCATGTCGAGGTGGGCAATCCAGCGCCGTGGTGCCATGGCGCCGAGGTTAGCCCGCGTTGCCCGCCTTTGCTTTGCTCGGGGCCGCTGCCGATGCGGCGTCGCTGCAATCCGCCGCTACGCCGGCCCTTACGTTTTGAATCATAAATGTGCTAAATGCCCATTTATACTGTGGCCCATCGGTGGTCGATTCTCGGCCCACCGCGCCAAGGAGAAACACATGATGAATTCCCCGCTCGTTCCCTTGCACCGCGCAGCCGGCCTGGTTGTAAGGCTGTCCTTGACGCTGTCGATGGCGCTGTCCGCCGCCCTGATCGCGGCCTGCGGTGGTGGCGGCGACGCCCCGGCGGCGGCCGCGGCCAGCCAGGCCACTGCCTACGCGGCAGGCCCGATCTCGGGCTTCGGCTCGGTCATCGTCAACGGCGTGCGCTTCAGCGACGACAGCGCCAGCGTCAGCGACGACGATGACAACTCGCGCAACCGCAGCGAACTCAAGCTCGGCATGATGGTCGAGGTGGACGGCCGGGGGCTGGACCGCGCCGCCGGCAGCGCCCACGCCCTGCGCATCCGCTTCGGCAGCGAGATCGTCGGCCCGATCAACAGCATCGACAGCGCCGTCAACAGCCTGGTGGTGCTCGGGCAAACGGTTCAGATCAAGCCCACCACCGTGTTCGACGACAGCATCACCGGCGGCCTGGCCGGCCTGGCGGCGGGCGACGTGATCGAGGTGCATGCCCAGTTCAACGCCACCAGCGGCCATTACGTGGCCACCCGTGTCGAAGACAAACCCGGCGCGCTGGTGTTCAAGCTGCGCGGCCTGGTGTCCAACCTGGACGGCGCCGCCAAGACCTTCACCATCGGCAGCGAGGTGATCAACTTCGCCGGCATCGCCGCGGCCAACCTGCCCTCGAACTTCGCCAATGGCCAGCGTGTGCGGGTACGCCTGCAAACCACCAAGAATGCCGCCGGTCAATGGGTTGCCACCCATGTCCGCACCGGCGTGCGCAGGGTGGACGACCATGACGACGCGCATGTGCGCGGCATCGTCACCGCGTTCACCTCCACCACCGATTTCGAGGTCAACGGCCTGAGGGTGAATGCCACCGGCGCCAACTTCGACGACGGCACCGCCGGTGTCGTGCTCGGTGCGCAGGTCGAGGTTGAAGGCAAGGTGGTCGATGGCGTGCTGGTGGCCACCAAGGTCGAGCTCGACGGCCGCGACGGCGACGACGAGCGCCATCGCCCCGAGCTGCACGGCCTGGTCAGCGAGCTGAACACCACCGCCAAGACCTTCAAGCTGCGCGGCATCACCGTGGGCTATGGTGGCAGCGTGATCTTCAAGGACGGCACGGTGGCCGACCTGGCCGACAACAAGAAGGTGGAGGTCAAAGGCGTACTCTCGGCAGACCACACCCGACTGGAAGCCAGAGTGATCGAGTTCGAAGACTGATCTCTCGACGATTGCCCGACGCGGTCGCCACACCAGGTCGTTTGACCTGATCCTTCGACGAGACCGCCGCGCCCCGGACGCCAACCGCGCCGGGGCGTTTTTCGGTTTCAATCGCCCACCCTCGCTCCAGCGTCTCCCATGGCCAGCACGCCCGCAATCACCGCCGAACAGCAAGCCCTGCTCGACGCGGTGCGCGCGGTGCTGGCGCCACTGGCGCAACTGGCGGTGGCCCGGGGCCTGCCCTTCGCGGCGCTGGAAGAAGTGCTCAAACGCGAAGTGGTGCGGGCTGCGGCGCAGGCGCACCCGAATGTGCAGCCGCACCGCGGCGTCAGCCGCATTGCCACCGCGACCGGCATCAACCGGCGCGAAGTGACGCGCCTGACGCAGCAAGCCGGCGCCGCCGCGGCCGCGCCTCCCTCGCTCGGCCGCTCGCTGGCCAGCGAACTCTTTGCCCATTGGCTCAGCGCGCCGGCCTACCGCGACCGCCAGGGCGCGCCGCGGGTGTTGCCGCGCCAGGGGCCGGCGCCGAGCTTCGAGTCGCTGGCGCAGACGGTCACCCGCGACGTGCACCCGCGCAGCCTGCTCGACGAGCTGCTGCGCCTGAAGCTGGCGCACCTCGACGAGGACGCCGACACCGTGGCCCTGGTGCGCGAGAGCTTTGTGCCCAGCGGCGACCGCGCCCGCATACTCGGCTTCCTGGCCGACAACGTGGGCGACCACCTCAACGCCGCGGTCGGCAACGTGCTCGGCGGCGGCAAGCGCCACTTTGAGCAGGCGGTGTTTGCCGACGGCTTGTCGGACGCGTCGTTGCAGGCGGTGCGTGGCCTGGTCGGCGCGCAGTGGAAGTTGTTGGTCGAGGCGCTCGTACCTCCCCTGCAGGGCTTGATCGTGGCCGACACGAAGACGCCAGCGAGTGCGCAGCGGCGGGTGCGCATCGGCCTGTTCGCGTTTGACGATGCGCCCACCGTGGCCGGCGAAACACAACCCGGCGCGCAGGCCGCTCCGGTTCCGAAGCGCCGTGTGCGCGCAACTCCCAAAAAGCCATGAACATCACAATCACATCAGCGTCTTCTTTCACCCGCGGGGCGGCGCGCGCGCTGCTCGTCCTGGCCTTCGCCAGCCTGCTGCTGTTGAGCCTGGTCGCCGGCTGCGGCGGGGTCGGCGTCGGCGGCACCGGCACCTACGCTTCAGGCCCGATCACCGGCTTCGGCTCGATCATCGTCAACGGGGTTCGCTTCGACGACAGCAGCGCCAGCGTGCTCGACGAGGACGGCGGCGCGCGCATCCGCAGCGAACTCAAGCTCGGCATGACGGTGGACATCGACAGCGACGCGATCCGCAGCGACAGCAGCGGCTCCAGCGCCACCGCGAGCCGCATCCGCTTCGGCAGCGAAATCGTCGGCCCGCTGCAAAGTGTCGACCTGGCCGGCGGCAGCCTGCGTGTGCTCGGCCAAACCGTGCGCGTCGCGGTCGAGACGATCTTCGACGACCGCATCGTGGGGGGACTCGCGGGCCTGAGCGCCGGGCAGGTGGTCGAGGTTTATGCCCTGTTCGACGCCGCCAGCGGCAGCTACAACGCCACTCGCATCGAGCCCCGCACCGGCGTGGCCGCGTGGCGCCTGCGCGGGCTGGTGAGTTCGCTGGACACGGTGGCGCGCACCCTGGTCATCGGCGGCAGCAGCTTCGTCTATGCCACGGCCAATGGCGTGCCGGCCAACCTGGCCGCTGGCAGCTATGTGCGCCTGCGCCTGAACACGGCGCGGGACGGCGCCGGGCGCTATGTCGTGAACTCGTTCGGCGTGGCGGTGCGCGCGCCCGAGGACCGCGACGAGGCCAAGCTGCGCGGCTCGGTCACCGCCTTCACCTCCCTGGCGAATTTCCAGGTCAACGGGCTGCCGGTGGATGCGAGTGCAGCCACCTTCCCCGACGGGGCCGCGGGTGTGCAGCTCGGCGCGCGGGTCGAGGTCGAGGGCGCCACACGCGGCGGTGTGCTGGTGGCCACCCGGGTCGAGATCGAAACCGACGACGAGTTGCGCGGCCGGGGCTTCGAGCTGTTCGGCAACATCGAAAGCGTGAACCCCGCGGCGCGCACCTTCGTGCTGCGCGGCGTGACCGTGAGCACCGCAAGGCCGGACCTGCGAATCGACGACGGCAGCCTGGCCGACATCGCCGTGGGGCGGGCGGTCGAAGTGCGCGCCGAACTGGCCGCCAACCGCACCGTGCTGGAGGCGACGCGGATCAAGTTCCGCTGAGGCTCAGAGGAGCGGCGATGACGCTGACGACGATCTTGCGAAGGGGGTTCAGCGCGCTGGCACTCACCAGCGTGGTGGCTCCGGGCGCTGCCCTGGCGCAGAGCCCGGCCGACACGCTGCGCGAACAGGTGTTTGCCGACGACCGTGCCTTCTCACGCAGCATGGCCGAACGCGACTAGGAGTGAAACACGAGGTCATGCCAAGCAACTGCCGCGGAGCTGGCTCCGCCAGGCCGCTGGTGGGCCTTGCCGGCCGCATGGCCGCGAGACGCCTACATTCCTCGGCGGCTGCAAACCCACGCAGGTCGGGGGGGGGGCCCGGG
>JANNGZ010000458.1:0-10150 GCA_031404155.1 Burkholderiales bacterium | reverse complement strand
GGAATCTCGCCCGGCCCCACCGCGTTCAGGCGCACGCCGTAGGGCGCCCATTCCACCGCGAGCGACTTGGTCATCACCTCGATGCCGGCCTTGCTCATCGCCGACGGCACCACGTAGGGGCTGCCGGTGTCGACCCAGGTGACGATGATGCTCATCACGCTGCGCATCGGCTGGCCCGGCTTCCACTCACCCGCCTTGGCCTGCGCCACCCAGCGTTTGCCCACCGCCTGCGTGACGTAGAAGCTGCCGTGGAAGACGATGTTCGCGATGGCGTCGAAGGCGCGCGGCGACAGGCTCTCGGTGGGCGCGATGAAGTTGCCCGCGGCGTTGTTCACCAGGCCGGTGAGCCCGCGGCCGTCGCTCCAAAGCGACTCGACCATCGCCTCGACGGCCTGCGCGTCGCGGATATCGACGCCGAAGTTTTCGATGCGCGCCTTGGGGTACTGCACCCGCCACTCGGCCGCGGTGGCCTCGCAAACCGCCTGGCGCCGGCCGCAGATGGCCACATCGGCGCCGAGTTCGAGAAAGCGTTCGGCCATCGCACGGCCGAGGCCGGTGCCGCCACCGGTGACCAGGATGAACTGGCCCTTCATCAATGCGGGCTGGAACATGGGTGCCTCCTGTTCGAACGGGTCGATGCCGCATCTTGCACCGCGCGCGCCGCGGCCGCGGCGGCCGGCAAGGCGGTGCAAGCCCGCATTGCCAAGCGCAGCCTTTGCCACGATAAACCGGCGACCGCGACATGGACAAGCACAACGACCGCCTGACCGGCCCGCTGCTCAGCGTTCGCGGGGTGACGGTGCGCTTCGGCGGCATCGTGGCGCTGGACGGCGTCAGCTTCGACGTGGCGCAAGGCCAGGTCTGCGGCCTGATCGGCCCCAACGGCGCCGGCAAGACCACCTTGTTCAACTGCCTGTCGCGGCTGTACGACTGCAACGCCGGCGACATCCTGTTCGAGGGCCGCTCGATCACCGGGCTGCCCACGCACCGCATCGCCGGCCTCGGCCTGGGCCGCACCTTCCAGAACCTGGCCATGTTCCGCACCATGGCGGTACGCGAAAACGTGATGGTCGGCGCGCATGCACGCTCGTCGGCCGGCTTCGTCTCCAGCGCCTTGCGGCTGCCGCGGGTCGGCGCCGAGGAGCGGCGGCTGCGCGAGCGCGCCGGCGACATCATGAGCTACCTCGGCCTCGGCCCGGTGGCCGGCCGCGCCGTGGGCGACCTGCCGTTCGCGACGCAAAAGCGCGTCGAGCTGGCACGCGCGCTGGCCGCCGACCCCAAGCTGCTGCTGCTCGACGAACCGGCGGCCGGCTTGAACCATGAGGAGCTGGCCGGCCTGTCGCGGCTGATCCGCGACATCTGCCAGCGGCTGAAAATCACCGTGCTGCTGGTGGAGCACCACATGAGCCTGGTGATGGGCGTGTCCGACCGCATCGTGGCGCTGAACTTCGGCCGCAAAATCGCCGAAGGCACGCCGGCGGAGATCCAGAACCACCCCGAGGTGATCGAGGCCTACCTCGGCGCGCCCCATGCCCAAACTGCTTGAAGTCAGCGGCCTGAGTGCCGCCTACGGCTCGACGCAGGTGCTGCACGGCATCGACTTCGAGCTCGAGGCCGGCCACATCACCGCCATCCTCGGCGCCAACGGCGCCGGCAAGACCACCTCGCTGCGTGCGCTGTGCCAGACCGTGCGCACCCAGGGCAGCGTGCTCTTCGACGGCGAGCAACTCGTCGGCAAGGCCACCGAGAACGTGGTGCGCCTGGGCGTGGCGCATGTGCCCGACGGGCGCGGCACCTTCACCGCGCTGTCGGTGGAGGACAACTTGAAGCTCGGCGCCTATGTGCGCCGCGACAAGGCCGGCGTGGCGCGCGACATCGACAAGGCCTACGCCCGCTTCCCGCGCCGGGGCGAACGCCGCCACCAGCAGGCGGGCACCCTCTCCGGTGGCGAGCAGCAGATGCTGGCCATCTCGCGCGCGCTGATGCTCAAGCCCAAGCTGCTGCTGCTGGACGAGCCCTCGTTCGGGCTGGCCCCGATGATCGTGCAGGAAATCTTCCGCATCATGCGCAGCATCAACCAGGAGGACCGGGTGAGCATGCTGCTCGTGGAACAAAACGCCAGCCTCGCGCTGGACCTGGCCGACCACGCCTACCTGCTCGAAACCGGCCGCGTCGCGCTGTCCGGGCCGGCGGCGGAGATCAAGCGCGACGAGTCGGTACGGCGTGCCTACCTCGGCTATTGAACTTACCCACGACCCATGGACGCCCTGCTGCACCAGATCTTCTCCGGCCTCGCCAGCGGCGGCATCTACGGCTCGGTGGCGCTGGCGCTGGTGATGATCTACCAGTCCACCCACCACATCAATTTCGCGCAGGGCGAGATGGCCACCTTCAGCACCTTCATCGCCTGGGCGCTGCTGCAGTCGGGCTGGCCCTACTGGGGTGCGTTCGCCGCCACGGTGGCGATCTCGTTCGCCGCCGGCCTGGTGATCCAGCGCATCATCCTGCGGCCGGTGGAGAAGGCGCCGGTGCTCACCAACGTCATCGTCTTCATCGGCCTGCTGGTGATCTTCAACTCACTCGCCGGCTGGATTTTCGAGCACACGATCAAGGCCTTCCCGAGCCCGTTTGCGCAGGACTCGATGTTCAGGACGCGCTTCTTCTCGGCGCACGATGTCGGCTCGATCGCGGTGATGCTGGCGGTGCTGTTCGCGCTCTACGCGTTCTTCCGCTTCACCCCGATCGGCCTGGCGATGCGCGCGGCGGCGCAGAACCCCGAGTCGGCGCGGCTGGTCGGCATCCGCGTGTCGTGGATGCTGGCCGTGGGCTGGGGGCTCGCGGCGGCGATCGGCGCGGTGGCCGGCATGATGGTCGCGCCGGTCGTCTACCTCGACCCGAACATGATGTCGGGCATCCTCCTCTACGGCTTTGCCGCGGCGCTGCTCGGCGGCATCGACAACCCCTGGGGCGCGGTGCTCGGTGGCTTCATCGTCGGCGTGCTCGAGAACCTGCTCGGCGCCTACGTCATCGGCACTGAACTCAAGCTCACCGTCGCGCTGGTGCTGATCGTCGGCACGCTGACGCTCAAGCCCGACGGCCTGTTCGGCAAGCGGGTGGTGACACGCGTATGAACGGCGGCACGCTGGACCGCAGGTGGCTCTGGCTCGGCGGCGCGGTGCTGCTCACCGCGCTGTTGCTCGCGCCCTTCCTGATCAAGAACTACCGCGTGTTCCAGCTCAACCTGGTGCTGATCTACGCGATCGCGGTGCTCGGCCTGAACATCCTCACCGGCTACAACGGCCAGATCTCGCTGGGGCACGGCGCCTTCTATGCCATTGGCGCCTACGCCGCGGCGGTGCTGATGGACCGCTGGGGCGTGCCCTACTGGCTCACCTTGCCGGTGTCGGCGCTGCTGTGCTTCGCACTCGGCTTCCTGATGGGCTTCCCTGCGCTGCGCCTGGGCGGGCACTACCTCGCGCTGGCCACCTTCGCGCTGGCGCTGGCGATCCCGCAACTGCTGAAGTACAAGCAGATCGAAGGCCTCACCGGCGGCGTGCAGGGCATCGTGCTGTCCAAGCCCGAGCCGCCGTTCACCTTCAGCCTGTTCGGGCAGCCGCTGTCGGCCGACCGTTGGCTGTACTTCTTCACCCTGTTCGTCGTGATCGTCATGTTCGTGCTCGCCTGGAACCTGCTGCGCGGGCGCGTCGGCCGCGCGCTAGTGGCCATCCGCGACCACCCGATCGCGGCCACCGCGATGGGCATCAACCTGCCGATGTTCAAGTCGCTGTGTTTCGGCGTCTCGGCCGGCTTCACCGGCGTGGCCGGCGCGCTCGGCGCGATCGCGGTGGCCTTCGTCTCGCCCGACAGCTTCACCGTGTTCCTGTCGATCACTTTCCTGGTCGGCGTCGTCGTCGGCGGGTTGGCGTCGATCCCCGGCGCGGTCTTCGGTGCGCTGTTCATCCAGTTCGTGCCGAACATCGCCGACGGCATGTCCAAGTCGGCGCCCTGGGCGATCTACGGCGTCTTCCTGATCGGCTTCATGTACCTGATGCCGACGGGCGTGATGGGCCTGGTGCAGCGGCTGTTGGCGCGCGTGCGGCAACGGCCTGCTTCAGCGGCACCGATCCAACACGAGGCCGGTGGCGGCCCCGTACCTTCAACCCTGACACAAGGAGAGCTCAGACCATGAACCTCAAGCAGCATTTCAGGCTCGCCATCGTCGCGATGGCGCTGGGCGCTTTGGCCACGGCCGGCCATGCCCAGAAGAAGTACGACCCGGGCGCCGACGACAAGGAGATCAAGATCGGCAACACCAATCCGTATTCCGGGCCGGCGTCTGCCTACGGCACGATCGGCAAGTCCATCGCGGCGTATTTCGACAAGGTCAACGCCGAGGGTGGCGTGAACGGCCGCAAGATCAAGTTCATCTCGCTCGACGACGGCTACAACCCGGCCAAGAGCGTCGAGCAAACGCGCAAGCTGGTCGAGGAAGACGAGGTGCTGCTGGTATTCCAGCCGCTGGGCACCCCGTCCAATTCGGCGATCCACAAGTACATGAACACCAAGAAGGTGCCGCAGCTCTTCGTGGCCACCGGCGCTACCAAGTGGGGCGACCCGAAGAACTTCCCGTACACCATGGGCTGGCAGCCGAACTACCAGTCGGAGGCCAAGATCTACGCGTCGCACATCCTGGAGACCAAGCCGAACGCGAAGATCGGCGTGCTCTACCAGAACGACGACTACGGCAAGGACTACCTCAAGGGCTTCGAGGACGGCCTGGGCGCCAAGGCCGCGACGATGATCGTCTCGAAGGTATCGTACGAAGTCACCGACCCCACGGTGGACAGCCAGATGGTGACGCTGAAGTCTTCCGGTGCGGACACCTTCTTCAACATCACGACGCCGAAGTTCGCTGCGCAGGCCATCCGCAAGGCCGCCGACCTGGGCTGGAAGCCGGTGCACTACCTGAACAACGTGTCGGCTTCGGTCGGCTCGGTGCTGACCCCGGCCGGCCTCGACAACGGCGTCGGACTGATCACCGCCGCATACATCAAGGACCCGACCGACCCGCAGTTCCAGACTGGCAAGGAGTGGGACGACTGGCTCGCGTGGATGAAGAAGTACTACCCGGCGGGCGACCTGAAGGACAGCTTCAACGTCTACGGCTACAGCGTTGCGCAGAGCCTCGTTCAGGTGCTCAAGCAATGCGGCGACAACCTGACCCGCGACAACGTGATGAAACAGGCTGCCAGCCTGGACATGACCCTGCCGATGCTGCTGCCGGGCGTGAACCTCAAGACCGGTCCGGATGACTTCTACCCGATCGAGCGCGAGCAACTGCAGCGCTTCACCGGCAAGACCTGGGAGCTGTTCGGCAAGGTGTACGGGCGCTGAAACGCTGATCGCTGCGCCGCGGCGCAGTCGCGCAACTCGCGCGACAGCGCCCGCCGTTCCCGTACTTCAACCCGACCAGGTGCATTGCGGCTCGACGCGGCCTATGCTTGCGGCGCAACCACTGCGAAGTGAGGCGAGCAATGGCCGAGAAAAAATGGCGCAAGCGCACGCTGGGCAACCGGGCCCTGGCGCCCGAGACCTTGATGATGGGTTTCGGCTACGACCCGATGTTGTCCGAGGGATCACTCAAGCCGCCGCAGTTCCAGACCTCGACCTTCGTTTTCCGCTCGGCCGAGGACGGCAAGAAGTTCTTCGCCACGATGCAGGGCCGGCGCAAGCTCGGGCCCGACGAAGAGCCGGGCCTCGTTTACTCGCGCTTCAACAACCCGAACCTCGAGGTGCTCGAGGACCGCCTGGCGCTGTGGGACACGGCCGAAGCGAGCCTGGCCTTCGCCTCCGGCATGGCCGCGATCTCCACCTGCCTCTGGGCCTACCTGCGCCCCGGCGACGTGGTGCTGCAAAGCCAGCCGATCTACGGCGGCACCGAGACGCTGATCCAGTCGATCCTGCCCGAGTTCGGGGTCAAACAATTCGGCTTCGAGGTCGAAGGGGGCAACGCGGCGATGCGGGCTGCGGCCGACGCCGCCAAGCAGGCCGGACGCTTGGCCGCGATCTACCTCGAAACCCCGGCCAACCCGACCAACGGGCTGGTGGACATCGCCGAGGCGCGGCGTTTGTCGGAGGCCTCGGCGGTGGACGGCAAACGCCCGCCGGTGATCGTCGACAACACGATGCTCGGGCCGATCTACTGCAAGCCGCTGGAGCATGGCGCGGACATCGTGGTCACCTCGCTCACCAAGTACGTCGGCGGCCATTCCGACCTGATCGGCGGTGGCGCCAGCGGCGCCAAGGCAATGCTGGCGCCGGTGCGCCGGATGCGCTCCACCCTCGGCACGATGTGCGACACGCACACCGCGTGGCTGCTGATGCGCTCGCTCGAAACGCTCTAGCTGCGCATGGCCGCGGGGGCGGCCGGCGCGCAGCGGGTTGCCGCTTACCTTCGTGACCACCCGAAGATCGACAACGTCTGGTACCTGGACTTCCTGCCCGCTGAGCACCCCGACCGCGCGCTGCACGAGCGCCAGAACCAAAGCGCCGGCTCGACCTTTTCCTTCGAGGTGAAAGGCGGCGAAGCCGGCGCGTTTGCGCTGCTCGACAGGCTTGAAGTGATCAAGCTCGCGGTGAGCCTCGGCGGCACCGAAACCCTCGCCTCGCACCCCGCCTCCACCACCCACTCGGCGATGCCGCCGGAGCAGTTGAAGCGCTTCTCGATCACCCCGGCGCTGATCCGCATCTCGATCGGCGTCGAGGACCCGGAGGACCTGGTGGCCGACCTGGAGCAGGCGCTGGCGGGGGTCTAGGAGCCCGACAGTATCCTGGGCCCCACCAGCCCTTCTCTCCAAGCCGCCGCGCGATAAATCAACCGCCGCCGCTGACCGTCACGATCCTCGTCGAGCTGTTGTTGGCCGGGGTTGGGTCCACGGTCGGGCTCGCCACATTCGCGGTGTTCGAGACACTGCCCTTGGACCCCTTGACGGTCATGTTGATGTTGAAGGCACGCGTCGCACCGACCGCCAGGTCACCGATCACGCAGGTCAGCGTCAAGCCGCTCTTGGTGCAGCCACCGGTGTCCGACAGGTAGATCGCCTGCTTCGTGATCGGCAGGTTGTCGGTGACGGCCACCGCCAGCGCGTTCGACGGACCGTTGTTCGTCACCGTCACCGTGTACGTGATCAGCGACGACGGCTTGTAGCTCGGCGCGTCGGAGGTCTTCACCACCACCAGGTCGGCCCGCGTTTGCACCAGCGTGTTCGCGGTCGCGTTGTTGTTGGCGTTGTTCGGGTCGCTGAAGCTGCTTGCCACGCTGGCGTTGTTGATCAGCGTGCGGCCGTTGGGTGTGTCGGCGTTCACGGTCACCACCACCGTGACTGTGGCCGAGCCGCCATTGAGCAGCGACCCGAGATTGCAGATCAAGGGCGGTGGCGTTCCGGGCGTGGTGGTGCCGCTGCACGAGCCCTGCGACGGCACCGCGCTGACCAGCCTGACCTCGGCTGGCAGGATGTCGGCCAGCGCCACGTTCGGCGCCGTTGACGGGCCGTTGTTCAACACCGTCATGGTGTAGGTGAGGTTGGTTCCGGCGGTCACCGGGTTGGGTGCACCGCTCTTGGTCAACGACAGGTCGGCCACGCCGATGAAGCTAACCCTGCCAGTAGCCGTGTTGTTGGACAGGTTCGGGTCGGGCGTGCTGCTGGTCACCGTCGCGGTGTCGTTCACATCCACCGCCGCGTTTGACGTGAAGTTGACAGTGAAGCTGGCGCTGGCGCCGGCCGCAAGCGTGCCGATGGCGCAGGTGACCACCCCGCCGGCCACGGTGCAAGGCGCCGTCGCGGATGTGATCGTGAACGCGCCTGCGCTCAGGTGCGTGTCCGTGATCACGACGTTGCGCGCGGCCGAGACGCCGAGGTTCTCGACCACGATCGTGCAGAACGCATTCGAGCCGGTCGGCGCCGGGTTGTCCGGCTTGCAGGTCTTGGACAGCCGCAGATCGGCCAACTCGTTGACGATGGTGACCAGCGTCGCGGTGTTGTTCGCCGGGTTCGAATCGGTCTGGTCGGCCGACACCACGGCGGTGTTGGTGATCGTGTTGCTGCCACCGGCAACGATGCCGGCGCCCACGGTCACCTGGATGTCGAAGCTGAAAATGCCGCCGCTCGGAATGTTGGGCAGCGTGCAGGTCAGCGTGCCCGCAGGTGCTTGCACACAGGGAGCCGTGGCGGCCACGAAGCTCACGCCGGCCGGCAGCGTGTCGACCACGCGCACACCGCTGGTGTCCAGCGGGCCGTTGTTGGTCACGGTCAGCCGGTAGGTGAGCGCCGCGCCCGCGGTGGCCACGTTGGGAATGCTGGTCTTGGTGATCGCGAGGTCGGTGGCGCATTGGTCGAACTGCATCGACGCGATGCGCGTCGGCCGCGCGCCGCTGCCGCCGGCGCCGGCGAGATGGGTGGTGAACCAGAAGGTGCAGTCGTCGACCGGGTCGACGCTCATCGCGCTGTAGTCGCCCCAGCGCTGCGGCACGACGGTGGCAGTGCCGTCGTTCTGCGCGTTGGCGCCGTTCTGGATCACACGTTCGATCTGCGGCAACAGGCCGGGCAGGTCGTCCACGCGGCGGCCGCTGTAGCGGATGCCCGGGAACACCGGGTTCGCGCCGTCGGCATTGACGATGCTGTAGCCGAGTGCCAGGTTGCTGAAGCGGTCGATCGCCATGCTGCCCATCCAGCGGTGCAGCAGCTGATTCTCGGCCGTGGCGCCGTTGGGCTGCGGCGCAAAGGTGCCCTCTTGCTGGATCGTCCAGGCTGCGGCGCCGACCTTGCGCAGTTCGTACCAGCGGATGCCGGCCACTTCATTGGCTGGGGTGATCGCGGGGAGCACCGCGTTGATCGAGCCCGCCACATCAATGGTCTGGTTGAACACCAGCGCCGCGTGGGTGCCGAAGTTGCGGTACTTCAGCTGCATCATCGGCCGGTTCGAGAGTGCGTCGACGGTGTCGGTTTCGTTGGGCTGCGGGATGCAGTCGCGCACCGGGGAGATCACCGGGAACACTCCGGGCGCTGAAGCCGTGAGGCCGTTGCGGTCGCAGACCATGATATTGAACGCGGCCGGCGTCAGCGTATCGACCAGCGTGAAGTTGAAGGTCGCGGCCAACCAATTGACGCTCGCCTCATAGACCTCAATGCGGTCGTTGGCCGGCGCTCCCGGATCCTGCGCGTTGTCCACCGAGCGCACGAAGTAGTTCGGCGTGCCCGCTGGCGGCGCCGGGCCGTCCAGGTCCGCAGGCAGCACGCGCGTGTCGCGCACGCCAGCGGTGCCGAGCGCACCGATCGTCGTCTTGAAGAAGCCGGCCGCATTGCCGAGCAGCATGTTGGCGCGGTCGAACACGTAGACGCCGAGGTTCGCACCTTCATAACTCGACATGTAGTAGCCGTCGGGCCAGACGCCGAACTTCGGGTAGTCGGGCAGGTCGGTGTGAAGCTGCAAGGTGTACAGGAACCAGGTGTTGGCCGTCGGGTCCGGCGTCTGCGAAATCGCGATGCAGATGAAACCCGGGTTGGGATCGCCGCCGGGCTGCGCGAACTGGCTCAACAGCCAGCGGTCGGCAAGATGGTCGTAGACGACGATCGGGTCGCCGAGGTCGGTGTTGCAGTTGGTGTCGGTGACGGGCCACAGGCCGCCGAAGCGGAACGGGCCGCCGGTGCCGCCCGCCGGTGCGGTGCCGTCTTTGCGAAAGATCTGATGCGTCGTCTGCCCGCCGGCCGCGGCGGCGTTGGTCATCTGCACATAGTGGTTGCGGCCGATGTCGCCCACCGTGTCGGGCGGGTTCGAGTTCGACGTAATGCCGGCCACGTTCACCCTCGGCGTGCTCAGCGTTCCGGGCGGCAGCGGTGCATCGCCGACCGCGGCTGCGCTGCTCCCGGTACTGCCGCTGCGCAACTGCACTTTCGGGTCGGCGATCGGTTGGCGCGGCGGGCGCGGCCCGCTTGGAAGCAGTTCACCTTCCGGCACCGTCTTCGGTGGCGTGCGCGCGGTGCTCGGCCTCAGCCTCGCGGGGTCGCCGGTCACCTTCAATGGCGCCACCGGTTCACCGCGTGTCACCGGGTTGGACGCTGCGGCCTGCGCCGCGGCTGGCAGCGGCACCACC
>JANNGZ010000457.1:0-2607 GCA_031404155.1 Burkholderiales bacterium | reverse complement strand
CCTTGCGCTTGAACTCTTCGATCTGGGTGCGGATCCGGTCGATTTATTCCTTAACATGCGCCGAGCCCTGGGCCGCGGCCTTCTCGGCCTTCCAGATTTCGTCCAGGTCGGCGGCCTCGCGCTCGAGCTTGGCGATCTCTTCCTCGATCAACGACATGCGCTTGATCGAGGCCTCGTCCTTCTCCTTGCGCACCGCCTCGCGCTCGATCTTCAGCTGGATCAGCCGGCGGTCGAGCTTGTCCATCACCTCGGGCTTGGAGTCGATCTCGATCTTGACCTTGGCCGCGGCTTCGTCGATCAGGTCGATCGCCTTGTCGGGCAGGTAGCGGTCGGTGATGTAGCGGTGGCTCAGCTCGGCCGCAGCCACGATGGCCGGGTCGGTGATCTCCACGCCGTGGTGAACCTCGTACTTTTCCTGCAGGCCGCGCAGGATCGCGATGGTCGCTTCCACGGTCGGCTCGCCCACCAGGATCTTCTGGAAACGCCGCTCCAGCGCCGCGTCTTTTTCAACGTACTTGCGGTACTCGTTCAGCGTAGTCGCGCCGATGCAATGCAGCTCGCCACGCGCGAGCGCCGGCTTGAGCATGTTGCCGGCGTCGATCGCGCCTTCGGCCTTGCCGGCACCGACCATGGTGTGGATCTCGTCGATGAAAACGATGGTCTGGCCTTCGTCCTGCGCCACTTCCTTCAGCACCGACTTGAGCCGCTCTTCGAACTCGCCGCGGAATTTGGCGCCTGCCAGCAACAGCGCCATGTCGAGCACGAGCACGCGCTTGTTCTTCAGCGAATCGGGCACCTCGCCGGCGACGATGCGCTGCGCCAGGCCTTCGACGATGGCGGTCTTGCCCACGCCTGGCTCACCGATCAACACCGGGTTGTTCTTGGTGCGCCGCTGCAGCACCTGGATCGCGCGGCGGATCTCGTCGTCGCGGCCGATCACCGGGTCGAGCTTGCCCTGGCGTGCGCGCTCGGTCAGGTCGAGCGTGTACTTCTTCAAGGCCTCACGTTGGCCTTCGGCTTCGGCGTTATCGACCGTCGCGCCACCGCGCACCGCGTTGATCGCCACCTCAAGCGCCTTGCGTGTGAGGCCGTGGCCACGCACGATACCTCCCATGTCGGTCTTGGCGTCACTCAGCGCCAAAAGGAACATCTCGCCGGCGATGAACTGGTCCCCGCGTTTGCCGGCTTCCTTTTCGGTCGCCTGCAGCAGCGCCGTCAGATCGCGGCTCGGTTGCACGACCTGGCCGCTGCCCTGCACTTGCGGAAAGCCGTTGATCAGCGTGTCGACCGCTGTCTTCAGGCCCGCGCTGTTGGCGCCGGCGCGGTCGAGCAAGGCCTTCGGGCCGTCGGCCTGCGCGAGCATCGCGGCCAGCAAATGCGCTGGCTCGATGTACGGGTTGTCGCGTGTGACGGCCAGGCTCTGGGCGTCGGCCAGCGCTTCCTGGAACTTCGTGGTGAGCTTGTCGATTCGCATGGGGAAAAACCTCCGATTGCGACGGACTTGAGGCAATCCGCCCGATTTTCAAGGCGGCATCACGACCCTGGATTGACTCAGCGCAAGGTGCCCCGAAGCAGCCAGAACCCGAGTGCGGCAAAGGCCAGCGACCCGAACAGATGGGCCGCTGTGTGTGCCAGCGCGAGCGCGAATTGCCCGCGCTGCAACAGAATCAGCGACTCGCCCGAGAACGACGAGAAGGTCGTCAGGCCGCCGAGAAAGCCGGTCACCAGCAGCAGACGCAGCAACTCGTCGGGCGAACGTTCGAACCAGGCCAGCGCCACGCCGATCAACAGGCCGCCGACACAGTTGACGAGCAAGGTGCCGAGCGGGAAGCCGGCCCATTGCCCGTTCAACCACAGGCCGGCGAACCAGCGTGCGAGCCCTCCGAAGGCCGCACCGAGGGCCACGGCCAGCACGTGGGCCCAAGGCAAGGCGCTGGTCACGCGGCTCAGCCCTTCGGCAGCGCCGCGTTGCCGGCTGGCAGGCCCCAGCGCGCCACAGCCGCGTCGTCGCTGCTGCGGGCATCGACCCAGCGCGCGCCTGCTGGCGTTTGTTCCTTCTTCCAGAACGGGGCCTGCGTCTTCAGGTAGTCCATCAGGAATTCGCAGGCGAGAAAGGCCTGGCCGCGGTGTGCCGAGGTCACGGCGACCATCATGATCTGGTCGAGCGGCTGCAGCAGCCCGACGCGGTGGATCACGCGCGCGCCGCAAATGTCGAAACGGGAATGCGCTTCGTCGATCATCGTTTCGATCGCGCTTTCGGTCATGCCCGGGTAGTGCTCGAGTTCCAACGCGCTGACGCCGAGGCCGTCGTTGCGGTCGCGGACCGTGCCGATGAAGCTGGCGACCGCGCCGACGCCAGCATCCTGCGCCCGCAGCGCGGCCACCTCGGCGCCGAGGTCGAAGTCCTCCGTCTGCACCGTGACACGCGGCTGGCCCATTTCAGCCCCCGGTGACCGGCGGGAAATACGCCACTTCGGCGTCAGCCGTGACGCGCACGTCGTCAGCGCACATCTGGTGGTTGAGCGCGCTGCGCAACGCGCGGTTGCGGGCCAGTGCGGTCGCGTAGGCGCCACCGCGCGCGATCAACGCATCACGCACGCTGCCCAC
>JANNGZ010000456.1:0-4464 GCA_031404155.1 Burkholderiales bacterium | reverse complement strand
ACCAGCGAGCGCAGTGGCCGCGACACCGGCATGAATCTCGGCACCGGCACCGGCACCGGCACCGGCACCGGCACCGGCGCGAGTCCGAGTCCGAGTCCGAGTCCAAGCGCGGGTGCGGGTGCGGGTGCGGGTGCGGGTGCGAGTGCGAGTGCGAGTGCGAGTGCGAGTGCGAGTGCGAGTGCGAGCGCGAGTGCGGGTGCGGGTGCGGGTGCCAGTTCGCGCACGGGCTCGGGCGCAAATGCCGTCGCTGGCGCCGAGCACTACCGTCTCGACCTGCAAGCCGATCAGCTCGCCGCGCTGGCGCCGCTGGCGCGCTTGCATCCCGCGCTGCAAGCCGCGCTGCCGCGCAGCGGCACGCTGCGCGCGCAGGCTACCGTGCAGGGCCGCTGGCCGGCGCTGCGCAGCAGCGGCACGCTGAACGCCAACGCGCTGCAAGTCGGCGACTGGCGCGCGGCACGGCTGGCCGCGGAGTGGGACCTGGGCAGCGCTGCCGGTGCGGCGCTCAAGCTTCAGCTCGACGGCGACAACATCTCACAGGGCGCGCAACGCATCGACAGCCTGCGTGCCACGCTGGACGGGACCCTGCGCGCGCACACCCTGCAAGCCCGCGCCACCAGCCCGGTGCGGCCACCAGCCTGGTCGCAGTTGGGGGTCGCGAGCGCGGGGCCCAGCGGCACCAGCTTCGAGTTGAATGCGAATGGCGCGTGGACGCCCGACACCGCCGGCGGCGGCCAATGGAGCGGGCAGCTGGCCAAGTTGCTGGTGGGCGCAAACAGGGCCGGCGCGGCAAGCAAGACCGCGGCAGACAACGCGGGGGCGAACACCGCTGCCGCAGCGAACTCTGCGGCGGGAGCAGCGGCAAATTCAGCAGCAGGCGCCGCAGCGATTGCAACGTCAGGCGCAGCGTCAGGCGCAGCGGCCGGCCCATCGACAAGTGCAGAGACCAGCGCAGCGTCAAGTACAGCGTCGAGCGCGGCAGCGAGTGCAACGTCGAGCGCGGCAGCGGGTGCCGCGTCAAGTGCAGCGGCGGTCGCGCCGGTATCCGCCCCCTGGCTCACCGCGGAAAAACTCAACGCGCAGTTGCGCCTGGATGGCCAGGGCCGCTTGCGCGAAGCGAGCCTGGAGCCAGGGCAGCTGGCGTTGCTCGGAAGCCAGCTGCGCTGGACTGAGGCGCGCTATGTCGACACCGCCGCCGCTGACGGCCGCGCCACGCCGCCGCGCATCGACCTCGACGCCCGCCTCGAAGCCACCCGCGTCGCGCCCTGGCTGGACAAACTGCAGCCCGGCTTCGGCTGGGCCGGCGACCTGGCATTGGCCGGCCGCTTCGTGGTGCGCAGCGGCGAGCGCTTCGTGGCCGACCTGGTGCTAGAACGCGCCAGCGGCGACCTGAGCGTTCGCGACGACTCGGCCTTAAGCGCACCCAGCGGCGGCAAGGAGGTCGCGTTCCGTTCGCTCGGCCTGAGCGACATGCGCCTGGCCATCTCGGCGAAGGACGGCCTGTGGCATTTCACGCAGGCGGTGGCCGGCAGCCGCATCGGCGTGCTCGCGGGGGCGCAGAGCTTTCGCACCACGGCGCAGGCGCGCTGGCCGCCGAACGACACACCGCTGGAAGGGGTCGTCGAACTCGGTGTTGCCGACGTCGGCATCTGGGCCCCCTGGGTGCCGCTGGGCTGGCGTGTCGGCGGCGCCTTGCGCATGAGCGCCACGCTCGCCGGCACTTTCGGCGCCCCGGAATACACCGGCCGCATGGAAGGCCGCCAGCTCGCGGTGCGCAACCTGCTGCAAGGCGTGGATGTGCGCGACGGCGAACTGGCGGTGGCGCTGCGCGGCACCGACGCCAAGGTCGAGCGTTTTGTCTTCAAGGGCGGAGACGGCACGCTCACGCTGGACGGCGGCGCCAGCTTCGGCAGCGAGCCGCGGGCGCAACTCAAGGCCGAGGCCAAGACCTTCCGCCTGCTCGGCCGCTTCGACCGCCAGCTCGTGGCCAGCGGCAATGCCGAGCTTGAGTTGCGCGCCGACAGCCTGAAGCTCGACGGCCGCTTCAGCGTTGACGAAGGCCTGGTCGATTTCAGCCGCGCCGACGCCCCGTCGCTCGACGATGACGTGAGCGTGGTGCGTGGCAGGAACACCGCCGCGGGCAACGACAAGGCCGCCGACGGCAGCAACGCCGCCGCTGTGAAGAGCGACACCTCTGCCTCCGGCAGCAAGAGCGGCGTTGCGGCGCCGGCGGCCCCCACCGGTCCGCTGAGCAACGCGCGGGTGGCCGTGCAGTTGGACCTCGGCTCCAGGCTGCGGGTGCGCGGCCGGGGGCTGGACACTTTGCTGCGCGGGCGCCTGGCGATTGCCAACCCGGCGCGGCGGCTGTCGATCGACGGCAGCGTGCGCGCCGACGGCGGCACCTACGCGGCCTACGGCCAGAAGCTGCAAATCGAACGCGGCTTGCTCGAATTCACCGGCGCGGCCGAAAACCCGCGGCTGGACATCCTGGCGCTGCGGCCGAACCTGGACGCACGTGTGGGCGTGGCGGTGAGCGGGCGCGCGCAAACGCCGCGGGTGCGGCTGTACAGCGAGCCCGAAATGAGCGAGCTCGACAAGCTCTCCTGGCTGGTGATGGGCCGCGCCTCCGACGGCCTGGGCCGCGCCGACACCGCGCTGCTGCAACGTGCCGCGCTCGCGCTGCTCGCCGGTGAGGGCGAGTCGCCCACCGACGCCTTGATCCGCGGCATCGGCCTGGACGAACTCTCAGTGCGCCAGACCGAAAGCGGTGAGGTGCGCGAGACCGTGGTCACGCTGGGCAAACAGCTCGGCCGGCGCTGGTATGTGGGCTACGAACGCGGGGTGAACGCCACCACCGGCACCTTCCAGCTGATCTACCGCATCGCGCAGCGCTTCACGCTGCGCGCCCAGGGCGGCGAGGACAACGCGCTCGACCTGATCTGGTCGTGGCGGTGGAATTGAAGCGGACCGGCAGGCCGCCACGGCGTGACAAAAAAATCGGCGCCACGCCGCCGTAGCTCAAGGCGAGGAATGCAACGCGGCTTGCAGCTCGCGCGTATCGAATCCGTATCGGTGACCTCGTGCGTCGGACGCGGTCTGCGGATGACGCTCGAAAGCACGACGCCGTCAGGGTCCCTGGCTGACGGTGAGTCTTGTTCGCATGGGCCCGCTGGGGCTGGCAAAGCTGACCCTCGTGGTGGAGGACTTCGACACCGTCGCGCTGTTGACCGCCGGCAAGACGCCGCGACGCCGCGTCAAGCTCGGCGAAGGTGCAAGGCCGGTCACGCCGGACTTGCGCGACCCTTCAGCCCCCGTTCGCCCTGAGCTTGTCGTAGGGCTCAAGGCGAACGGATGCATCATCTCGAAGCATTGAAGGGCAATCGCAGGGGCCAGCACAGCACTCGCATCAACGACCAGTGGCGCGTGTGCTTTGTGTGGACCTGAAGCCTCTGGGCCTGAGCAAGTACCGCCTGGCCAAGGACATCGGCGTGCCAGCCCAGCGCATCGGGGACATCGTGCCCGGCAAGCGCGGCATCACGGCCGACACAGACCTGCGGCTGTGCCGCTACTTCGGCCTTGGCGATGGTTGCTGGCTTCGCGGCCAAGCCAACTACGACACCGCACTGGCACGCCAAACCATGGGCGCGGCGCTGGCTCGGACCGTGCGCTGCCGCGCGATCGCCGCATGATTGGCGCGAGCGTCAGCTGAATGCTGCAGCCCACCCGCATGCGACTCGGCGCCGCGCTCGCGTGGATCGCACTCGCAGTCGCAGCCGCCTGCGCCGCGTCGGCGCTACTGGCCGGGCCGGCCTATCGGCTGGACCTGCTGTCGCTGCGCGCGGGGTTACAGCTTCTGCAATGGGCCACCGTCGACGCCCTCGGCGCGGCAGCGGTCGCGCTGCTGGCCTGGGGCCGGCTCGCGTGGGCCAAGGTGCCATGCGGGCGCCGTGCGGCCGCAGGGGCACTCGTGCTCGGCCTGGCCGCGGCCGGCCCGCCGCTCTACCTGGTCGCCCACGCACGGGGCCTGCCGCCGATCCACGACATCAGCACCGACACGCTCGACCCACCCGCCTTCGTCGCCGTGCTGCCGCTGCGCCAGGGCGCGCGCAATACGGTCGACGTGTTGCCCGCGACCTTGGCGCAGCGCGGCTACCCCGACATCGCGCCGCTGCGGCTCGGCGTACCGCCGGCCGAGGCCTTCGCGCGCGCCGAGCGCGCGGCGCGCGCGATGGGCTGGCAGATCGTCGCCGTGGCGCCCGAGGTGATGCGCATCGAGGCCACCGACACCACGCTGTTCTTCGGTTTCAAGGACGACGTCGTGATCCGCGTGCGACCGAGCGAGCACGGCAGCGTCGTCGATATGCGTTCGCTGTCGCGCGTGGGCACCAGCGACGTGGGCGTCAATGCCAAGCGCATCCGCGCTTTCCTGGCCCGATTGAGCGCCGGCTGACAGCAGCGCGCAGGCAT
>JANNGZ010000455.1:0-7924 GCA_031404155.1 Burkholderiales bacterium | reverse complement strand
TTCAAAAAAAATACCGCAAACGAATAGCCCAAATCCTTGGCAAACAACCTCGCCCGGCTTGACGGTCTCGCCTGCGCCGCTTTCCAGCAGCACATGGACCGCGGCAGGCACGTTGATCCGGTAGCGCGCCAGGATCGCGAGCGCGTCGGCACACGTGGTCGGATCGGCGACCGTCGGTCCCGACGCGATGGCTGTGGGGTCGTCGCCTGGAACGTCGGAGATCAACAGCGTGACCAGCCTCGCCGGATGGCAAGCGGCAGCGAGTCGGCCTCCCTTGATGGCCGACAGGTGACGGCGCACGCAATTCATCTCGGAGATCGTCGCGCCGCTGGCGAGCAAGCCCTTGTTGACGGCCTGCTTGTCGGCAAGCGTCAGCCCGGCCCCAGGCGCGACCAGCAGCGACGAGCCACCGCCCGAGATCAGTGCGATCACCAGGTCGTCTGCAGAAAGGCCGCTGACCTTGTCCAGGATGCGTTCGGCGGCGCGCTGCCCAGCCGCGTCGGGGACAGGGTGTGCGGCTTGCACGATCTCGATGCGCTCGCAGGGAACCTCGTAGCCATAGCGGGTCACGACCAGGCCTTCGAGCGGGCCTGGCCAATGGTCTTCGAGCGCGCGCGCCATGGCAGCCGACGCCTTGCCCGCACCGATCACGATGGTTCGCCCCAACGGTTGCGGCGGCAGATGCGGCGGCAAGCACAACGCGGGCTGCGCTGCCGCGATGGCGGCGTCGAACATCGAGCGCAACAGTGCTCGGCGGTCGGTGCCCACGGTCTGCCCTTGGCCACTTTATGATTGCCCATCAGCTCCAACGCCTTCACGAGCGCCGAGTGGTCCAGATCGGCCATGCCGTTCGCTGCGCACGCCTGCATCAGTTGCGCGGCGTTGGCGGTCTGCGGCAGCGACAGGCCCAGTTCGCGCGCCCCTTGCAGTGCGAGGCCCAGGTCCTTCTGGTGCAGCCGGATGCGGAAGCCCGGTTCGAAGGTGCGCTTGATCATGCGCTCGCCGTGCACTTCGAGGATGCGGCTCGATGCGAAGCCACCCATCAGCGCCTGCCGGACCTTCGCCGGATCAGCGCCAGCCTTGCTGGCGAAGAGCAGCGCTTCGCCGACCGCCGCAATGTTCAGCGCGACGATGATCTGGTTCGCGACCTTGGTGGTCTGGCCATCGCCGTTGCCGCCGACCAGCGTGATGTTCTTGCCCATCTTTTCGAGCAGCGGCAGCACACCCTCGAATACCACCGGATCGCCACCGCACATGATGGTCAACGACGCGGCCTTCGCGCCGACTTCGCCGCCTGAGACCGGTGCGTCGATGTAGTCGGCACCGAGTGCGTTGATCTTCGCCGCGAAGGTCTTCGTGGCCATCGGCGAGATCGAACTCATGTCGACGATGATCTTGCGCGCGCCGCCCGCCTTCAGGCCATTGGCGATGCCGTTGGCGCCGAACAGAACAGCCTCCACATCGGGTGTGTCCGGCACCATCATGAAGATGATGTCCGCGTTGCCCGTCACTTCGGCAGCGCTGGCGCAAGGCTGCGCGGTCGATGCAGAAATGCTCGCCGGCAACTTGCCGGCGGTGTTGACATACAGCTGGTGGCCGGCGTTGACGAGGTGCAAGGCCATGGGCGCGCCCATGATGCCGAGGCCGATGAATCCGATCTTCATGGTGTGTCCTTTGAACGATTGAATGGGGTGTTCAGCCTTCGCGCGTGAAATCGCGCTCTGGCCTTCGCCAGGCACAAGCCCCTTCCGGGCCTTGTGTCCGGGCTCAGTACGAGCCCGACGAACTCGCCGGCGCCTGCACAGCGCGCATCTTTGCCATCACCTGCTGCGCTCCTGACGCCATCAGGCGTGCGTCCGAGCTGACGGTGACGAACTGGAACCCCTTGGCGATGCGCTTCAGTGCTGCCTCAGGTGAGCCGTTGTGGATACCGGCAACGATCCCGTGTGCCTTGGCACGTTCGAGGATGTGATCGACGGCCTCGGCCGCCTTCGGGTCGAGATCGTCGAATGTCGGCGTGCAGCCCAGCGCCAGCGACAGGTCGGACGGGCCGATGTAAATGGCGGCTAGCCCTTCGACGCTGAGAATGTCGTCGAGGTTGTCGAGCGCCTTGGCGGTCTCGATCATCGCGAACGTGACGATCGTGTCGTTGGCATGCTGCGGGTAGTCGGCCCCGCCGTACAGAAGCGCCCGCACGGGTCCGAAACTGCGTGTGCCGTGCGGCGCGTAGTGCGTCCAGGCGATCAGATTCTGCGCGTCCGCTCGGGTGTTGACCATCGGGCAGATCACGCCGTAGGCGCCGGCATCGAGCGTCTTCATCAGGATGCCCGGCTCCAGCCAAGGCACGCGCACCACGGGCACGGTGTCGGTCGTCGAGATGGCCTGCAGCATGGTGACCATCGCCTGGTAGTCGACCACGCCATGCTGCAAGTCGATGGTGAGCGAGTCCCAACCCTGATGGGCCATGGTCTCTGCGGAAAAGCTGTTCGGTATGGCAAGCCAGCCGTTGACGGCGGCACCGCCGGTCTTCCAGATCTGACGCAACTTGTTCTCTCGCATGGCGCTCTTTCGGTGAGGGTTGAATCGCGTCGGTTCAGACTGTGGGCAACGGGGCCGGCGACACGAGTCGGCCTTCGCTGAAAAAGAAACTCAGGTTGTCGAACACGCGGTCGGCCATGGCCTGCCGTGTTTCGATGGTGGCGCTGGCGATGTGCGGAAGCAGCACCACGTTGTCCAGTGCCAGGAGTTCTTCCGGCACGCGTGGTTCGTTCTCGAACACGTCCAGCCCGGCACCGGCGATGCGCTTGTCGACGAGCGCGCGCACCAGTGCCGCCTCGTCGACGACGCTGCCGCGCGAGACGTTGATCAGGAAGCCGTTCGGGCCGAGTGCTTTCAACACGTCGGCATTGACGAGGTGGCGCGTGCCGGCGCCGCCCGCCGCAATGACCACCAGGTAGTCGGCCCATAACGCCAGCGCCCGCAGTGAAGGCTCGTGCGGCCACGGCGCATCGACCACCGGCCGGCGGCTGTGATAGCGCACGCTCATGTCGAATCCGCTGGCCCGGCGCGCGATGGAGCTGCCGATGCGACCGAGCCCAACGATGCCCAGACAGGCGCCGCTGACCTTGCGGCCGAGCGGGAACGGCGCGGTCGCCGGTGTGCCCGCGCCGCGCCAGTCGCCGCGGCGCACGTAGCGGTCCGCGGCGCTCAAGCCCCGTCCGGCATCGAGCATCAGCCCGAAGGCGAGGTCGGCGACACAATCGTTGAGCACATCGGGCGTGTAGCCCACGGCGATACCGCGCTGGCGCGCCGTCACCAGGTCGAGCTTGTCGAGGCCGACGCCGAAGCTGGAGATGACGCGCAGATTCGGCATTGCATCGACAAGCGCCGGCGGTGCGCCCACGGCAGCCGATGTCACCAGGCCCGCGAACTCGCCGCCATGCGTCGCCAGGAAGGCTTGCGGGTCGGCCTCGTCGCTCAGGCGGTGCATGTCGAAGGCGGTGGCCAGCCGCGCTTCCAGCGCCGGCAGGAGCTTCAGGTTCTGGAGCACTTTGTTCATGGTGGAGTCCAACAATCGCGCGTGTCGGGTTGGGGATGGCGTTACGCGCTGGCGTTGTTCATTCCGGCTGGATGCCGGCGTCCTTGGCGACCTTGGCCCAGCGCACCATCTCGGCCTGGATGAAAGTGCCGAACAAGGCCGGCGTGCCGCCGCCGGGCTCGATGCCGGCGGCGGCCAGCTTTTCGCGCACGTCCGGCGAAGCCAAGGCCTTGACGACCTCGGCGTTCAGCTTGGCGATCACGTCCTTGGGTGTGCCGGCCGGTGCGAGCAGGCCGCCCCAGGTGCTGGTCTCGTAGCCTTTCAGACCGGCCTCGCCCATCGTCGGAACGTCCGGAAACACCGAGGAACGCTGGGGCGTGGTGACGGCCAAGGCACGCACCGTGCCGCCTTTCACCTGCGGCGCCACGGCGGCGACGGTGTCGAACATCAGTGACGTGCGGCCACCGATCAGGTCGGGGTGCGCCGCAGTGCTGCCCTTGTAGGGGACATGCAGCATGTCGATGCCGGTCATGGACTTGAACAGTTCGCCCGACATGTGCGGCGCGCCGCCGTTGCCGCTGCTGGCAAAACTGAGTTTGGCCGGGTTGGCTTTGCCGTAGGCAATCAACTCGGGCACGGTCTTGACCGGCAGCGTGGGCATCACCACCAGCATCAGCGGTACCACATGCGTCAGTGCCACTGGCTCGAAGCCCTTCACCGTATCGAAAGGCAGCTTCTTGAACATGCTCGGGTTGATGGCGTGGCTGCTGGCCACCAGCGCAAGCGTGTGGCCATCGGGCGCCGCCTTGGCTACGAAATCGGTCCCCAACGTGCCGGTTGCGCCGGCCTTGTTGTCGATGTTCACCGGCTGGCCCCAAGCGGCCGAGAGCTTGGCGCCGATCAGGCGCGCGGTGATGTCGATCGCGCCCCCGGGCGAAGCGGGCACGACGATGGTGATCGGCCGGGTCGGGAAGTTCTGCGCCTGGGCGGAGAAGACCCATGCACAGGCCAATGCGGCGGCGTACTTGAAGTTCATGGCAGATCCTTGGCTGGAGTGGATGTCAGTCGACGGAAATCTTCTTGTCCTTGATGACCTGCGGCACCACCAGCGTCACTGGGCGGCTGGGAAACACACCCTGCGCAAAGACGGCTCCGGTGATGCCTAGCAAAGCCGCTGCAACGAGTTTTTTCGTCATGTGTTTCTCTGGTTGATTGGCGTTTCGGATCGGTCTTGGGCAAGTCGAGGCAGCAGAGAGCACCGCGCCACTGTCGAAGCGGTGCCGAGCTGGGTCAGGCCTGGCTCAGGTCTGGGTATAGGCCGTCTTCACAGTCGTATAGAACTCGGCGGCGTAGCGGCCCTGTTCCCGCGGGCCGTAGCTCGAACCCTTGCGGCCGCCAAAGGGCACGTGGTAGTCGACACCCGCGGTCGGCACGTTGACCATCACCATGCCGGCCTGCGAATGCCGCTTGAAGTGGGTCGCGTATTTCAGCGACTTGGTCGCGATGCCGGCAGACAACCCGAACGGTGTGTCGTTGGCCTGTGCCAGCGCATCGTCGTAGTCACGCGCGCGCAGCACGCTGACAACCGGGCCAAACACTTCCTCGCGGTTGATGCGCATCGATGCACTTGTCTCGGTGATCAGGGCCGGCGACATGTAGAAGCCGGGCTGGCCTTCCGGGTTGCGTTCGATGGCTTCACCGCCGAAGGCGACGCGCGCGCCTTCGCTGCGCGCGATGCCCACGTAGTCCAGGTCCTGGGTCAACTGGCTCTGATCGACCACCGGGCCGATGTCCGTGCCGGCCTTGCGCGCGTCGTCGATCTTGAGCGACTTCAAGCGCTCGATCACGGCGGCGACAAAACGGTCGTGGATGCCTTCGGTGACGATGACGCGCGAGGACGCCGTGCAACGCTGCCCGGTCGAGAAGAAGCCGCTCTGCACCGCGCAGTTGACGGCCACGCCGAGGTCGGCATCGTCGATCACGACCATCGGGTTCTTGCCGCCCATCTCGAGCTGGAACTTCGCCATGCGGGCGACGCAGGAAGCCGCGACGCGCTTGCCCGTGCCGACCGAGCCGGTGAAGGTGATCGCAGCGACTCGCGCATCGTCGAGCAGAGTCGCGCCCACTTCCGAGCCGCGACCCATGACGAGGTTGAACACGCCCTTGGGCAAGCCGCTGCGCGACAGGATGTCGGCCAGTGCCCAGGCAGAACCGGGTACCAGGTCGGCCGGTTTGAAGACGACGCAGTTGCCGTGTGCGAGGGCCGGAGCAATCTTCCACGCGGGGATGGCGATGGGGAAGTTCCAGGGCGTGATGATGCCGACCACGCCTATCGGCTCACGCGTGATCTCGACGCCGACGCCGGGGCGCACCGAGGGCATCATTTCGCCACCTGGTCGCAAGGCCTCACCGGCGAAGAACTTGAAGATGGCACCGGCGCGGGCCACTTCGCCGATGGCTTCCGGCAGCGTCTTGCCTTCCTCGCGCGCCAGCAGGTCGCCGAGCACGGCACGGCGCGCGAGGATCTAGCTGCCCACCGCGACGAGCATGTCGAAGCGCTGCTGCGGTGTGCTCAGGCTCCACGCGCTGAATGCGCCTTGCGCGGAGGCGACGGCGTTTTGCGTCTGGGCCGCATCGGCCTGCGCATATTCGCCGACAAGGTCGCGGGTGTCGGACGGGTTGATGTTGCGCGAGACCCGCGCACCATCGACCCACTCACCGCCGATCAGGTTCTTGTGCATGGATGTCTTTCAGTGGTCACGTTGGGCCGGAATACGCGCCGGGCGTGTCATCGGTCAAGCGCAGGCCGCTTGGGGTTGAAGGCCCAACCGGGAATCAGGTACTGCATCGCCATCGCGTCGTCGCGCGAGCCCAGGCCGTGTTGCTTGTAGAGCTGGTGTGCCTTCTCGACCTCGACCATGTCGAGCTCGACGCCGAGGCCGGGCTTCCTCGGCACCTGGACATGGCCGCCGACGATCTGCAGCGGGTCCTTCGTCAAGCGCTGCCCGTCCTGCCAGATCCAGTGCGTGTCGATCGCCGTCACCTTGCCGGGTGCGGCGGCACCGACGTGGGTGAACATCGCAAGCGACACATCGAAGTGGTTGTTGGAATGCGAACCCCAGGTCAGACCCCAATCGCGGCAGGTCTGCGCGACGCGCACCGAGCCGGCCATGGTCCAGAAGTGCGGATCAGCCAACGGGATGTCGACAGACTGCAGCGACAGCGCATGCGTCAACTGGCGCCAGTCGGTCGCGATCATGTTGGTCGCCGTCGGCAAGCCGGTGGCGCGTCGGAACTCGGCCATCACCTCGCGGCCAGAGAAGCCCTCTTCGGCGCCGCAAGGGTCTTCCGCGTAGGCCACCACGCCGCGCATGTCGCGCATCAGGCGGATGGCATCCTCGAGCAGCCAGCCGCCGTTGGGGTCGAGCGTGACACGGGCTTGCGGGAAACGTTCGTGCAGCGCTTTGATCGCCTCGATTTCTTCGTCGGCGCGAAGCGCCCCACCCTTCAACTTGAAGTCGTTGAAGCCATAGCGCTCGTAGGCGGCTTCGGCCAGCCGCACCACCGCGTCGGGTGTCATCGCCTTCTCGTGGCGCAGGCGCGACCAGGCGTCGGTGGCGCCGGGATCGCTCGCATACGGCAAATCGGTCTTGGCCTTGTCACCGATGAAGAACAGATAGCCCAGCATCTCCACCGCATCTCGCTGCTGGCCTTCACCGAGCAGTGCGGCGACAGGCACGTCGAGGTGCTGGCCCAGCAGGTCGAGCAAGGCCGATTCGATTGCGGTGACGGCGTGGATCGTGGTGCGCAGGTCGAAGGTCTGCAGGCCGCGGCCCCCGCTGTCGCGGTCAGCGAACCTTTGCTGCACTTCCTGCAGCAGACGCTGCTGCGAGCCGAGCGGCTGGCCGACGATGAGGGGGCGGGCGTCTTCCAGCGTCTGGCGGATTTTCTCGCCGCCAGGCACTTCTCCGACGCCGGTGCGGCCGGCACTGTCGGTCAGGATCAAAAGGTTGCGCGTGAAGAATGGCCCATGCGCGCCGCTGAGGTTCAGCAACATGCTGTCGCGCCCGGCGACGGGGATCACCTGCAGTGCGGTGATGACAGGGGTAGAGGATGCGGTCATCGTGTCCAAGTGGTTGGTGCAGGCGCGTCAGCGCCGCAATGTCAAGCGGCCGCCGCGGAACCGGCTTTGCCGGGCCGCTGGAGGCGCTACGGGGGTGGGACATCAATCGGCGGTGATCTTTCTGACCTCGATCACCTTCCTCCAGCGAGCAAACTCCTGCTGCTGAAAGGCGGCGAATTGCGCCGGCGTGTTGCCAACGACCTCGAGGCCGACTGACGTGAGTTGCTGTTTGGTCTGCGCGTCGTTCAGCGCAGCGAGCACGG
>JANNGZ010000454.1:0-1830 GCA_031404155.1 Burkholderiales bacterium | reverse complement strand
GACCTGCTCGAAAGCGAGGCTGGCCAAAGCGGCTTCCATCTCGCCCTTGACGCGGCTGTAGAAGTTCGACGACTGCGCATTCGCGCCGAGCGCCGACACCACCGCGAAGCGCGTTACGCCGGCGGCCCGCGCGGCCCCCGCTGACCCCGCGGGCCTGGCGCCCGATCCCGGCCAGCACCGGGGCGCGCGCGCTGTGGCGCGCGCTGGCCGGCACGCAGACCGGTGTGCAGGTGCTGGTGTCCAAGGAACTGCAGCGCCTCGGGGCGTGAGAGGCGCGGAGGTCGGCTCGGCGCGCCGCAGGTTCAGACGAACACGCCCTCGCGCAGCCATTTCGTCGCCACCCACTTCTCGCCCGCCAGCACCGGCGAGCCGCCGTGCAGCGTCTTCGTCGTCGGCTGGGCCCGGTCGTAGCTGAAGAAGACCGCATTGCCTTTCACGGGGGCCACGTCCAGGCCGGCGTCAGGGAAGACCGTGGCGCCGCCGCGCACGGGGCTGGAGAGGTACATGATCAGCGTGCCGACGCGCTGGCCGCCGCGCTTCAGGATCGTCGGCGTGCCCGGCTGTGCGGGGTCGAAATAGTCGTGGTGCGGCTTGTACTCGGCACCGGGCCGGTAGCGCAGCACCTGCAGGCCTTCGCCATGGTCGACCGGCCAGTTCAGCAGCGCCGCGACGCGCGCTTCGATGCGCGTGATGCACGGCGTCTCGCCGCGCTCGAAGAACATGCCGTCGCTGGTGCGCGCGGCATTCACTTCGCTGCCGCCAGTCTGGTTGTCGACCGTCTCCGAACGAATCAGCCGCTGGCTCGACAGCGCCACGATCTCGTCGCACTCCGCGTCGCTCAAGAGTCCGCCGAAGACCACCACGCGCGGGTGCTTGAGCTCGACGAGCACCTGCACGTCGCGGTCCAGCGCATGGATCAGCGTCGAGCGATCCTCCAGCGCCGGCTCGGGCACCTGCGAGCCGACCTCGGGCACCGGCAGGCCGAGGTCCTCCAGGCGCCGGCGCAGCGTGTTCTCGAGCGCCTCGACGGCCACGTCTTCGGCCCAGCCGCTGGCGCGCATGGCTTGCAGCACCGACTCGGGCGTGCAGCCGGCCTCAGCCTGCGCGACGATCCAGCGGCGCAGGTCATCGGTGATCAGCTGGCGCTGGGCGGGGTCGGTGGCAGTGCTGTCCATGGGCCAATTTTGGCCGATGGCGAAACCCGGCGCACCTCAGCTCGCTCAGGGCGGATGCCGTGAGCGTCCGCTCGGGCGAGTGCCCTCAATGCCCGGACGCGCCCGATGCGCCGATACCCGTTTCCGACCGCACCTGCTGAGCCAGGAACCCGGCGCGATCTTGCGCGGCGCGCGGGCTGCGGTCGAGGATCGAGAACAGCCAGATGCCCACGAAGGCCAGGGTCATCGAGAACAGCGCCGGCGACTGGTACGGGAACAGCGCCGAGCCCTTCGGGTTGCCGAGCGTGACCTCCCAGACCGACGGCGAGACGACCGTCAGCAACACCGACGAGATCAGCCCCAGGAAGCCGCCGATCACCGCGCCCCGGGTCGTGCAGTCCTTCCACAGCACCGACATCAGCAGCACCGGGAAGTTGGCCGACGCCGCGATCGCGAACGCCAACGAGACCATGAACGCGATGTTCTGCTTCTCGAAGGCGATGCCCAGCATCACCGCGATGATGCCGAGTGCGGCGGTCGTCAGCCGCGACACCTTCAGCTCCGCAGCGCTGTCGGCCTTGCCTTGCTTGATGACCACGCCATAGAGGTCGTGCGACACCGCTGCCGCGCCCGACAGCGTCAGGCCCGCCACCACCGCCAGGATGGTCGCGAACGC